>JANMAS010000215.1:0-3321 GCA_031359975.1 Burkholderiales bacterium | reverse complement strand
CACCGTGCGCCGCTGGCTGGCGCTGTATGGCCAGGCACTCGAGCGCTGTGCGACCGATGCCGGCCAGCCGCTCGCGGCGCTGCTGGCACCGGGGGCCGGCGATCTGGCGCTGCTCGAACGCTTCAACGACACGGCGATGGCTGTCGAGCGCGATGTGCGCATCGATGCGCTGATTGCGCGCCAGGTGGCCGCCACGCCCGAGGCGATCGCGGTGGTGAGCCAGGGCGTGCGCTTGAGCTATCGGCAACTCGACGAACGCGCCAACGCGCTCGCGCATCACCTGCGCGGCCTGGGCGTGGCGCCCGGTGAGCTGGTCGGGCTGGCCTGCGGCCGCAACGAGCACATGCTGGTGGGGCTGCTGGGCATCCTGAAGGCCGGTGTGGGCTATTTGCCGCTCGATCCGGCTTTTCCGGCCGATCGACTCGAATTCATGGCGGCCGACGCCGCGCTGCGCTTTGTGGTGGCCGATGCGTCGTCGCGCGAGCCATGGAAGTTTGGTTCGGCGCAGGTGGTGGCGGTGGACGAGCTGGCGCCGATGGCGCAAGCGCCCGCATCGCGCGGCAGCGCCGATGACGCGGCCTATGTGATCTACACCTCCGGCTCCACCGGCAAGCCCAAGGGCGTGCGCGTGGCCCATCGCAGCGTGGTGAACCTGCTCACCAGCCTGCGCAGCGTGCCGGGCATCCGTGCCGAACACCGCATGCTGGCGGTAACCACGCTGTCGTTCGATATCGCGGTGTCGGAAGTGATCATGCCACTCACCATTGGTGCCTGCATCGTGGTGGCCGAACAGGCCCAGGCCAACGACGGCGAACGCCTGCGCGCGCTGATCGAGAGCGAGGAAGTCAACTGCATCGACGCCACGCCGTCCACCTGGCGCCTGCTGCTCACTGCCGGCTGGCGCGGCCGCGCGGATCTGCTGGCCATCTGCACCGGCGAGCCCTTGCCGCCCGATCTGGGCCGGCAATTGCTGGCGCTGGTGGGAGAGTTGTGGAACGGCTACGGCCCGACCGAGACCACCGTCTGGTCGAGCTTCCATCGCGTGCTGCGCATCGATGGCCCGGTGCCCATCGGCCGGCCGGTGGCCAACACCCGTTTTCATGTGCTCGATACCGGCCTGCAACCCGTGCCGGTGGGGGCGATCGGCGAGCTCTACATCGCCGGTGACGGCGTGACGCTGGGCTATCTGGCGCGCCCCGAGCTCGACGCCGAGCGCTTCCTGCCCGACCCCACCGCCACCGACCCCCAAGCCCGCATCTACCGCACCGGCGATCTCGGCCGCTGGCGTGGCGACGGCATCCTCGAATGCCTGGGTCGCATCGACAACCAGGTGAAGGTGCGCGGTTACCGCATCGAGCTGGGCGAGATCGAGGCGGCCTGCGAAGAGGTGCCGGGCGTGGCGCAGGCGGTGGTGATGGCGCGCGAAGACCATCCCGGCGATGTGCGCCTGGTGGGCTACCTGGCCAAGTCGGCCGAGGTGCCGTTCGACGAAACGGCCTTGCGCGCGCATCTGCGTGCCAAGCTGCCGGTGTACATGTTGCTGCAGCACGTGGTGCCGCTGGACGTGATGCCGATCCTGCCCAACGGCAAGGTCAATCGCAAAGCCCTGCCCTCGCCCTATTCGATGCAGAGCACCGCCCGCACCGAACGCGTGGCACCGCGCAATGCGGTGGAGTCGGCCGTGCTGGCAACGATCGAATCGGTGCTCAAGCTGCCCGGCCTGGGCGTGCATGACGACTTCTTCGCCCTCGGCGGCCATTCGTTGCTGGCAGCGCAGCTCACCTCGCGGCTGAATCGCGAGTTTTCGCTGCATCTTCCGCTGCGCACCCTGTTCGAAGCGCCAACGGCCGAGCGCCTGGCGGTCGAAGTCGACAAGGCGCGTGGATCGAGTGCCCTGCGCAGCGAGCCCATCCCGCACGTGCCCAACCGGCATTCGGCGCCGCTGACGCCGATGCAGGATCGCATCCGCTTCATCGAGCAATTGCATCCGGGTCGGGTGCTTTACAACACCCCATCGGCCCACCGCTTGATCGGCCCGATGGATGTGGCGAGCTTTCGGCGTGCGCTGCAGGATATGGTGCGGCGGCAACCGGCTTTGCGCACCCAGATCCAGGCCATTCCCGCCGGCGAAGGCAGCATGCAATCGATCCTGCCGACGCTGGACGTAGACCTGCCGCTCGAAGATCTGAGTGCATGGCCCGCGGCCGAGCGTGAACCCGAGCTGATGCGGCGCATGCAGGCGATCGTCGACACGCCGACCGACATCCACAGCGCTCCGCTGTTCCGTGCGGCGCTGTACCGGCTCGATGCCGAGCACCACGCGTTTTTGTTCATGCCGCACCACATCATCTGGGATGGATGGTCGTTCGATCTGCTCTATGAAGAAATGGCGGCGGGCTACGGCGCGATGGTCGAGGGGCGCCCCAACCCCTTGCCGCCGTTAGCCGTGACCTACGGCGACTACGCCCAATGGCTCGATGGCTGGATGAGCGGCCCCGAGTTCGCCCGCCAACTCGCTTACTGGAAGGCGCGTTTTGCCAAGGCGCCGATACCGCGGGCGCTGAAACCGGATCGCCCGCGCCGCGCCGGCCAGTCCGGCGAAGGCGCGGCCGATTGGGTGCGCGTCGACAAAGCCACCACCGAGCGGCTGCGCCAGGTGGCGCGCGAGGCGGAAGTCACCTTGAACATGCTCACGATGGGTGTGTACGCGGCCATGATGTCCAGCGCACTGGGCGGCGAATCGGTGGTGATCGGCGTGCCGGTGCGAGGGCGGCTGGCGATGGAGCTGGAGCCGGTGATGGGCTTCTTCAACAACCTGCTGCCGGTGCAGGTGGAGGTGCGCCGCGATCAGGATGTGCTCGATTTTGTACGCGCGCTGAAAGACGACCTGCTCGAGGTTTTCTCCCACCAGGAAGTACCTTTCGAGCGCCTCGCCATCGAGCCGGAGGTGGCGGCCCGCACGCAGAAGGTGGGCCTGTACCAAGCCTTGTTTTCGTTCCAGGATGCGCGCGATCGGCGCCGCCAGTGGGGCCCGCTGAGCCATCAGAGCATCCTGATCTTCCAGAAGGGCGCCACCGAGGATCTCGGCCTGTGGCTGATGGAGGTACCTCATGGCCTGGAAGGCGGCGTCACCTACAACGCCGACATCTACACCGCCGAAACCGCCGCGGCTTTCCGCGAGCGTTATCTCGAACTGCTGCACCGTGTGGCGGACAACCCCTTCATCTCCCTGGCCGACCTGACCGACATGCATTCCACCGCCGCTGCTTCCCACCTCCGAAAACTGGGCCCTGACGAAGAGTCGGCGCGGCCGCGCGCGGC
>JANMAS010000201.1:0-9595 GCA_031359975.1 Burkholderiales bacterium | reverse complement strand
TGTTGAAATCGCCCTTGCGCTTGAGCTCCTCGATCTGGAACTTGATGCGATCGATCTCTTCCTTCACATGCGCAGAGCCTTGCGCGGCAGCCTTTTCGGCCTGCCAGATCTCTTCGAGATCAGCACATTCGCGCTGCAGCCGGATGATCTCTTCCTCGATCAGGCCGAGGCGGCGCTGCGAGCCTTCGTCCTTTTCCTTCTTCACCGCTTCGCGCTCGATCTTGAGCTGGATGAGGCGGCGATCGAGCTTGTCGATCACCTCCGGCTTGGAATCGATTTCGATCTTGACCTTGGCGGCGGCCTCGTCGATCAGATCGATCGCCTTGTCGGGCAAAAACCGATCGGTGATGTAACGGTAGCTGAGTTCGGCCGCGGCCACGATCGCCGGATCGGTGATCTCCACGCCATGGTGCACTTCGTATTTTTCCTGCAGGCCGCGCAGGATCGCGATGGTGGCTTCGACGGTGGGCTCGCCCACCAGCACCTTCTGGAAGCGACGCTCCAGCGCGGCATCCTTTTCGACGTACCGGCGGTATTCGTTGAGCGTGGTGGCGCCGATGCAATGCAGCTCGCCGCGGGCCAGCGCGGGCTTGAGCATGTTGCCGGCGTCCAGCGCGCCTTCGGCCTTGCCGGCGCCCACCATCGTGTGCAGCTCGTCGATGAACAGGATGATGCGGCCTTCATCGGCAGCCACTTCCTTCAGCACCGCCTTGAGCCGCTCCTCGAACTCGCCGCGGTACTTGGCGCCGGCGAGCAGGCCGGCCATGTCGAGCACCAGCACCCGTTTGTCTTTCAGCGTCTCGGGCACTTCGCCGTTGATGATGCGCTGCGCCAGGCCTTCGACGATCGCCGTCTTGCCCACACCCGGCTCACCGATCAGCACCGGGTTGTTCTTGGTGCGCCTTTGCAATACCTGGATCGTGCGGCGGATCTCGTCGTCGCGGCCGATCACGGGATCGAGCTTGCCCAGGCGGGCCCGTTCGGTGAGGTCGAGCGTGTATTTCTTGAGTGCCTCGCGCTGGCCTTCGGCCTCGGCCGAATCCACCTTGGCGCCGCCGCGCACCGCTTCGATCGCGGCGTCCAGCGACTTGCGGGTGAGGCCGTGGCCACGCACGACGCCGCCCAGGTCGGTCTTGCTGTCGGCCAGTGCGAGAAGGAACATCTCGCTGGCGATGAACTGGTCACCGCGCTTGGTGGCCTCCTTGTCGGCGGCCTGCAGCAGGTTGACCAGATCACGCCCGGGCTGTACCGGCTGGCCTCCGCCCTGCACCTGCGGCAGGCCGTTGACTGCCGTGTCCATTGCCGTTTTCAAGGCCGATGTGTTGGCACCGGCGCGCTCGAGCAGCGCTTTCGGGCCGTCGGGCTGGGTGAGCATGGTGCCGAGCAGGTGCGCCGGCTCGATGTAGGGGTTGTCGCGCGCGACGGCCAGGCTCTGTGCGTCGGCCAGCGCTTGCTGAAAGGTGGTGGTGAGCTTGTCGATTCGCATGGAAATCTCCGATTGCCCCCCAAATGAGGCTCCGGGCGGGGCTTTTCAAGAGCGCTTCATCGGCCCGAGGGCTGCAGGCCGGCCACGGCACGCATGAGTTGCAGCCCGGCGGGCAGGCAAACACGCCGCAGGTCGAAGCGCTGGACGACCGCTTCGCGCGCGGCTTGGCGCATGGCAGCGAAGCGTTGTGGCTCGGCCAGGGCCTCGGTCACACGTTGCACGATGGCCTGGCGATCGAAAAAGTCGACGAGCACGCCGTTGGCGCCATCGACGATCACCTCCTCCACCGGCGCCGTGCGGCTGGCCACCAGCAGCCCGCCCACCGCCATCGATTCGAGCATCGACCACGACAGCACAAACGGATAGGTGAGGTACACGTGCACCGCCGACACCTGCAGCAGCCTCAGATACTGCGCATACGGCAGTTTGCCGGTGAAGTGCACCCTTGCCAAATCGATCGCATCGCCCATCTCCTCCAGCATCACACGGCGCCAGTTGCGCCCGGAGGTGTGCCTGCGCCCGTAGCTCACGCCATCGCCGCCCACGATGACCACCTGAGCCCGCGGGTTGCGCGCAAGCAGCTCCGGCAAGCAGCGCATGAACACATGAAAACCGCGGTACGGCTCCAGGTTGCGCGCCACGTAGGTGATGATCGGATCGCCGGCCTTGAACATGTGGCCCTGCCAATCGAAGGTGGCCAACGGATCGGGTGCCACCAGATCGGTATCCACACCATCGTGGATCACCGCGATGCGATCGCGGTACTCGGCCGGAAAGCGCGATCGCTGCCAGTGGGTGGGCGACACGCCGGCATCGCTGGCGTTCAGTGCGCTGAGGTAGGCCGCATTGCGCATGCGCAGGCGGCATTCGTTGTCGAGCGAACTCGGCGATTCAGGATCGAATCCGACATCGGCACCCTGCGCCGAGAAGAAGAACTCGAAGTACTGCAGCAGCGGCACATGCGGGAACACATCCTTCACGAACAGGCTCTCGCCCCAACCCGGATGCGCCACGATCACATCCGGCACGGCACCGCGCGCCTTCAGTTGCCCCAGCGCCTTGGCCACGATGCGGCCACGGCGCACCTGGGCATCCACATCGGCCAGCAAGGGATGGCCCCCGGCGCCGGCATCGGGCGTACCCAGCTTGTAGGCCAGCAGCTTCAGCCCCGGCTGGGCCCGGCTGCAGCGCTGCACCGCCGTCTCTTCGCCGATAGCCCACACCTCGTTGGCGGGATCGGCACACAACGCCGCGATCTGGTGGGTGAACTGGCCCGGGATGTTCTGATGGATGAAGAGCACGCGCATGGGCAATCACAGATCAAGACCTTACATGGATTCAATGGCCTCGCCGCCTTCGCCTTGTTGGTACAGGCATTCGCGGCCGAGGTGATCCAGGCAGAGATCGGCTGTCCACGGCAGCATCAGGGAGCCGCAGCGTGCATCGCGATACAGGCGCTCCAGTGGCAACGACTTGACCATCGCTTGCCCGCCGCAGGTGCGAATCGCCTGCGCGCACAGCGCGTTGGCGTTTTCCATCACCGTGTAGTGCGCGGCGTACAGGCGCATGCGGGTGTCGTGGTCGGGATCGAGGCATGCGTCGCGGGCATTGTGGAGAAACAACGCGCGGGTCTGCTCCAGCTTGATGCGCATCTCGCCCACCGCGATCTGCTTGGTGGGATACATGCGCCGCTTCACCGGCGGCATGCCGGGCAGTTCGGCGCGCAGATAGTGCACGGTGAAATCGTAGGCTGCCTGAGCGATGCCCATGTAGGGCGCGGCCATCGTGCCGAACAGATGCGGAAATCGCTGGGCGGCGGGAAAGGCCAGACCCTCGGGCAGCAAGCAGGCCTGCGTGGGCACAAAGACCTGTTTGAACTGCAGGCTGCGGCTCACCGTGCCGCGCATGCCCAGCGAGTCCCAATCGCCGCTCACGGTGACGCCCGGCGTCTTGGCCGGCACCGCGAGCATGATGGCATCGCGCTGCGTGCCGCCCGAGGGCCGATCCGGCGTGTCGAGCGTGCACAACACGGCGTAGGTGTTCGCCACACCGGCCAGCGAGGTGAAAACCTTGCAGCCGTCGATCAGGTAACCCCCGTCGACCGGCCTGGCCATCGTGGCCCAGGGCGCCTGGCCGGCGCCCGCCGCGCCACCTTCGGAAAACGCCTGGGCGTAGATGTGCCCATCGCGCGTGATGTGCCCGAAGTGCAGCGCCGCGGCGGTGTCGTGCCCGGCGCGTTGGGCGGGCGTCATCGGCAGTTGATCGGCTACCAGCCCCGGCCACAAACTGGCCCCGAGATGCATGTTGAAAGCCAATGCGGTGGAGCCGCAATGGCGGCCGATTTCGGCCACCACCAGGGCGGCGCTGAACAGGTCGGCACCCAGGCCACCGTGGGCCAGCGGCACACACAGCCCCAGTAGGCCTTCGCGTCGCAGATCCTCGAAGTTGTCGAACGGAAACGCCGCCTCCCGATCGACGCGCGTGGCGCGCTCGGCGAATCGGGTGCGCCCGAGCCAGGCCACCTGCTCGACCCATCCGCGTGACCGCGCAGCGAGCGAATCGGCGTTGCCCGCGATGTGGGCAGCGGGTTGAGGCATTTCGGCGAAGGCGGGGATGGGCATCGTCACAGGATTTCTCCCAGCATGCGGTAGTGGCCGGCCTGGAACAGCAGCGGCGGTACCGGCGCTTCGGTCACGCGCCGGACGTGGCCGATGAACAGAACGTGGTCGCCGATCTCCTGCGGTTGCGGCAGTGCTTCGCACTCGAAGACCGCCGCGCATCCCGCCAGCACCGGCACGCCGCCTTCACCGACCGACCAGTGCCCGTGTGCAAAGCGATCCGCCGATGGCGAGGCAAACCGACGCGACAGATCCACCTGGTTATCGGCCAGCACGTTCACCGCGAAGTGCTTTGCCGCGATGAAAGCCGCCAGACTCGGGCTCACCCGTCGCAGCGACCACAACACCATCGGCGGCGACAGCGACAACGCATTGAAGGAGTTGGCCGTCAGCCCCACCGAGACGCCGGCGCTGTCGCGGCAGGTGATGATGGTGACGCCGGTGGCAAAGCGGCCCAGCGCCGAGCGCAGCGCCTGCGGCGTGATCTCGGTGGATGGGGCGTCGCTGGCCATGGGCGTGGGGGTTGTCACGCGGTGGGTGCGGCGCTGAACAGCCAGCGCACCAGCGCAAAGCCAAGGCCCGCGCACGCCAGCGCACCCGCCACATGCGCCATCGTGTGGCCCATCGCCAAGGCCCAATCGCCGCGCTGCAGCAAGGCCAGCGATTCCGCCGAAAACGCCGAGAACGTGGTGAGCCCGCCCAGGAAACCCGTCACGAAGAACAGGCGGCCGATGTCCGACGGATAGCGCAACAGCACCACCATCGCCGCGCCGATCATCAGCCCGCCGACACAGTTGACCAGCAGGGTGCCCAGCGGAAAGCCCTTCCACACGGCGTTCAGCCACAGCCCGGCGCCCCAGCGCAACAAGGCGCCGATGGCGGCGCCGATGGCGACCGCGACCGCACCGAACCAGGGGTTGGCGATGCCGGTCATGCGACGTTGCGCGTGTTGCGATCAGCGATGCCCCACCGCGCCAGCGCGTCATCGTCGGCCACCCGGGCGTCTACCCAGCGCGCGCCGTCGGGGGCGTGTTCCTTCTTCCAGAAAGGCGCCTGCGTCTTGAGGTAGTCCATCAGGAATTCGCAGGCCTGGAAGGCCGCGCCGCGGTGGGCAGACGTGACAGCCACCATCATGATCTGATCGCCAGGCCGCAGCGGCCCGATGCGATGCACCACGCGCGCGCCCAGGATGTCGAAGCGTTGCAAGGCGGCGTCGATCATGGTTTCGATGGCGGCTTCGGTCATGCCGGGGTAGTGCTCGAGTTCCATCGCCAGCACGCCGGTGCCGTCGTTGTGGCCACGCACGGTGCCGGTGAAACTGGCCACCGCGCCCACCCCGACATCATCGGCGCGCAAGGCGGCCAATTCCGCCGACACATCGAAATCGGCGGCCTGGATGCGGACACGTTCGCGGGCCATCAGGCATTGTGGCATTCAGGTCAGCAAAGGGGTTCGAAGCGCTGCAGCGCAGCATCCAAAGCCGAATGTGTCCAAACCAACCGGGTTAGCCCTGGTTCATCCACAAAAGAGTGGACGTTTCGCCGCTGTTCGCCTTTTGACCGCAATTGGAGCCCGCTACGCTCCCAACCAGCCGCAAAGCCACCCCATGCAACCGCTGTGGTCGCTTCACCCGCCACCCGCCAGAAAGGCCACGATGACCGAATCTGCCCGCGTGCTGATCGTTGACGACGACGAACTGTTTGCCACATCGATCGCCAGCTACCTGTGCGGATGCGGCTACAGAGCGCGTAGCGAGCGTGATCGGGCCGCCCTGGCGGGCCTGGCGGATCACGTCGACTTGCTGGTGCTGGGCCGGCCCTGCGGCGTGACGGACACTCTGGCGCTGTTGAAAGCGGTACGCGCCGGCACCAGCGTGCCGATCATCATGATCAGCAGCGCCAGCGCGCTGGCTGATCGCGTCACCGCGCTCGACCTCGGTGCCGATGACGCGATGGCCAGGCCGGTGATCGCCCGCGAACTCGCCGCCCGCGTGGCGTGTGTGCTGCGTCGCAGCCGGATGCGGCAACCGGCACCGCCGGCTCCCGAGGCGCCGGAGGTGGACGCAGCCGCCTGGTTTCGCTTTGGCGACTGGCGCCTGGATGCCGAGTCGGGCCGGTTGGTCACCTCCAGTGGCGTACCCCTCGATCTGCCACCCGCTGCCGCGCGCCTGCTGCTGGCCTACCTGCACAACCCGCGCGACCCGATGATCCGCCAGCAACTGTTTGGTGAGATTGCACCGGCTGTTGGCGCTGCGGCAGCGCCTCCACCGACGCTGGATGAGCTGCACACCGTGGGGCGAGCCAGCCAGCGGCGAAGCCTGTCACCGGCCTCGGCGCTCGCCGGTGTCGGCTCGCTGCAGGGCATTGGGCGGTTCTTCGACAGCCTGAGATCGGGTTCCGTCTAGCCGCCGGTCACGGGCGGGAAAAACGCCGCTTCGGCGCCGTCGCGAAGCAGCGCCTGCTCGTCGCTCATGGTTTTGTCGAGCGCGCATCGCACGGCACGTTGGCGTGCGAGCACGCGCGCATGCACCTCGCTCGAAGCCATCAGCCGCTCGCGCAGATCGCCTACCGTGCTGCCCTCTGGCAGCTCAAGCTCTTCAGCGCCGCCAAGCGCCTCGCGCAGCGACGCGAAATAACGCACCGTGACACGCATCAGCCCGCCACCAGATCAGACATCGGCAGAAAGCGCACCTGGTCACCCGGCGCGATGGCCTGGCCGGGTGGGTTGTCCACCAGGCCGTCGGCCCACACCAGCGAGGTGAGCACGCCGGAGCCCTGGTTCGCAAACAGGTCGAGGCCGCCCGCCGAATTGACGCGGACGCGCAGGAACTCGCGCCGACGATCGGGGCGCGGCCAGGCGAAATCCGCCCGCAGCGATAACCCGGCCGGCAACGGCAGGCCATCGATGCCTTGAAGGGCCCTGAGCACCGGTGTCACCGCCACCACGAAGGTGACGAAGCTCGACACCGGGTTGCCGGGCAAGCCGATGAACAAGGTCTCGCCCGCCGTGTGATCGCCCACGCCCACGCCCTCGCCTTCGCCTCCACCCGAGCGCCGCACGGCGCCAAAGGCCAGCGGCTTGCCGGGCTTGATAGCCATCTGCCACAGCTCGAGGCGGCCTTCGGCCTCGACCGCAGGGCGAAGGTGGTCTTCTTCACCCACCGACACACCACCGCAAGTGAGGATGAGATCGTGGCCGGCGCTGGCTTGCCGCAAGGCGGCGCGGGTGGCGTCGAGCCGATCGGGCACGATGCCCAGATCGGTGACTTCGCAGCCCGCTGCCATCAACAAGCCGCGCAGCGTGAAACGGTTGGAGTTGTAGATGGCGCCCGGCTTCAGTGGCTCGCCGGGCATCGCCAGCTCGTCGCCGGTGGAAAACAGCGCCACGCGGGGCCGCCGCACCACAGCCAGGCTGGCCACGCCCACCGAGGCGGCCATGCCGAGCGCTTGCGGCGACAGGCGGATGCCGGGTGTCAGCACCACGGCATCGCGCGCCACATCCTCGCCCCGGCGGCGGATCGCCAGGCCGGGCACAGGAACGCGGTTCACCCGCACCGCGCGGCCGTCGTCAACCGCGTCGCACTCTTCCTGCATCACCACCGCATCGGCACCCGCAGGCACCTGCGCGCCGGTGAAGATGCGCGCCGCCGTGCCCGGCTGCAGCACCTGGCCCACCACGCCGGCGGGGATGCGCTGCGATACCGGCAGCACCGTGGCGGGCGCCGACACATCGGCCACACGCACCGCGTAGCCATCCATCGCGCTGTTGTCGGCCGGGGGCACGTCGAGCGTGGAGATCACGGCTTCGGCGAGCACACGCCCCAGCGCATCGAAGGTGCGCACGGTTTCCCGCTCGACGATCACCGCGCCGCGCGCCACCGCCACCAGCGTGGCCAGTGCGTCGTCGAGGCTGCGCAGGGGTGTGTTGATCCTGGGCTTGTTCATGTGGCGTGCGCCACGATGTAATCCTTGACGCCGTCCACCTCGGCCGGCATCACCACGAACCGTTTGGGCAAGGCCTCGAGCCCGGCCAGTGCGGCGGGGCGATCCGGATCACGGCCGGTGGCTTCGCGGATGGTTTGCGCAAACTTGGCCGGCAGCGCGGTTTCCAGCACGATCATCGGCACGCCGGCTTGCACATGCTCCTGCGCCACCTTCACGCCGTCGGCGGTGTGGGTGTCGATCATCGTGGCGTGCGCCTGCCAGGTTTGCCGGATGGTGGCCAGGCGGTCGGCATGGGTGCTGCGGCCCGAGACAAATCCAAACTCGCCGATGCGGGCGGTTTCTTCGGCCGACAAGCTGAATCCGCCGTGCTGCGCGACCTCACGGCCGAACAAGGCACCGATGCGAGGGGCATCACGGCCGAGCAGGTCGAACACGAAGCGTTCGAAGTTGGAGGCCTTGCTGATGTCCATCGACGGGCTCGAGGTTTCGAAGGTCTCCGCATTGCCACGCACCCGATAGGTGCCGGTGCGGAAAAATTCGTCGAGCACATCGTTTTCGTTGGTGGCCACCACCAATTGATGAATCGGCAAACCCATCATGCGCGCCACATGGCCGGCACACACGTTGCCGAAGTTGCCCGAAGGCACCGCGAAACTCACGCGTTCGTCGTTCGAGCGCGTGGCGGCAAAGTAGCCGGCGAAGTAATACACCACCTGAGCCAGCAGCCGCGCCCAGTTGATGGAATTGACGGTACCGATGCGCCACGCGCGCTTGAAGGCCAGATCGTTGCTCACCGCCTTGACGATGTCCTGGCAATCGTCGAACACGCCTTCGATGGCCAGGTTGTGGATGTTCGGATCCTGCAGGCTGAACATCTGCGCCTGCTGGAACGGGCTCATGCGGCCTTGCGGCGAGAGCATGAACACGCGCACGTTGTGCTTGCCGCGCATCGCGTACTCAGCGGCACTGCCGGTATCGCCCGAGGTGGCGCCGAGGATGTTGAGCTGCTCGCCGCGACGGCCCAGTTCGTACTCGAACAGGTTGCCGAGCAACTGCATCGCCATGTCCTTGAAGGCAAGCGTGGGGCCGTTCGACAGCGCCTGCAGCCACAGGCCTTTGCCCAATGGCCGCAGCGGCGTGATCTCGGCGCTGCCGAACACCGCCGCGGTGTAGGTGCTGTGCGCGAGGCGATGCAGGTCGGCCTCGGGGATGTCGTCGATAAAGCGCTTGAGGATCTCGAAGGCCAGATCCGGGTAGGCCAACGGGCGCCAACGGGCGAGTGTGTCGGAGTCGATCCGGGGGTAGCTTTCAGGAAGATACAAACCACCGTCGGGCGCGAGGCCTTCGAGCAGGATTTCGGAGAACGAGCGAGGTGAGATGTCGCCACGGGTGCTGAGGTATTTCAAGGTCGCTCTGGATTGAAGAGTTGAAAAGCAGCGGGGTGACCAGCCAAGCTAAGCCTCCCGGCTCACTTCCGACTTCAGAGTCTGCCTCAGAAGCTGGTCACGCTCCAAGTAGTGGCGATACTGCTTCCGATGTGGGATCGC
>JANMAS010000189.1:0-3329 GCA_031359975.1 Burkholderiales bacterium | reverse complement strand
GCCCCCGCCACGCTGCCTTCGGCGAGCAGCACATCGAGGGTGATCAGCAGGTTGAGATCGGGTGTGGACATGCATCGACCATGGCACAGTTCGGTCGTGATGCGGCGTCAGACGCACGAATAAAGTGCAAACGCTGCGCCTTCCGCCGTGTGAAGCAACTGACTACGCTTCAGACAGCCCCGTTTCGGGCGTCGCCAGAAAGCGCAGTTCATGTTGAAGCCCATCGTTGCGGATCTCACACCTTCAGTTCAATGGGCGCTCGTCAGCCTGTCGCTATCGATGTTGCTGTCGTCGCTCGGCACCAGCATCGCCAATGTGGGCTTGCCGACCTTGGCGCAGGCGTTCGACGCTTCCTTCCAGCAAGTGCAGTGGATCGTCATCGCCTACCTGCTCGCCATCACCACCCTGATCGTCAGCGTCGGAATACTCGGCGACATCATCGGCCACCGGCGGCTGCTGCTGGCTGGCATTGCCGTGTTCACCGTGGCCTCGGCCCTGTCCGGCGCCGCGCCCACGCTGGGGCTGCTGATTGCCGCGCGGGCAGCGCAGGGCCTCGGCGCGGCCATCATGATGGCGCTCACCATCGCGTTTGTGGGCGAGACGGTGCCCAAGGCCAAGACCGGCAGCGCCATGGGGTTGCTCGGAACCATGTCCGCCATAGGCACGGCGCTGGGCCCATCGTTCGGGGGCGTGCTGATCGCCGGCCTCGGTTGGCGGGCCATCTTCTTCATCAACGTACCCCTGGGCGTGTTGACTCTCTGGCTCGCGCACCGCCACCTGCCGGCGGATCGCCGCGAGCCAGAGACGGCTCGGCCCGGCTTCGACCTCCTCGGCACGCTGCTGCTTGCGCTGACGCTCGCGGCTTACGCACTCGCCATGACCATCCACCCCACCGCCGGGCCCGGCAGTTTCGGTGCGCTCAACATGGCGCTGCTGTTGGCCGCCGTGTGCGTAGCCGGCCTCTTTGTGCGGGCCGAGGCGAGAGCCGCATCCCCCTTGATCCGATTGACGATGTTCCGCGATCCCGTGCTTAGTGCGAGCCTCGCCATGAGCGCGCTCGTCTCCACAGTGATGATGGCGACGCTGGTGGTCGGGCCGTTCTACCTCTCGCGTGCGCTCGGGCTCGAGGCGGCCATGGTGGGCCTCGTCTTGTCGATGGGCCCGCTCGCCGCCGCGCTGACGGGTGTGCCAGCCGGTCGTTTGGCAGATCGCTTTGGCGCAAAACGCATCACGCTCGTGGGGCTCATCGGCATGGTGGCCGGCGCCTTTGCGCTCTCCATGATGCCGGCCACGCTGGGTATCCCCGGCTACATCGGCCCGATGATCGTCATCACCGCCGGCTATGCGCTGTTTCAGACAGCCAACAACACCGCGGTGATGAGCGGTATCGCGCCCGACCAGCGCGGTGTGATCTCCGGCCTGCTGAGCCTGTCGCGCAATCTCGGCCTCATCACCGGCGCATCCGCCATGGGCGCGGTGTTCGCACTTGCAGCGGCCACGACTGACATCACCACAGCGCAGCCCGAGGCCATTGCCACCGGCATGCGAACCACATTCGCGGTGGCCGCGATCCTGATCGTTGTCGCGCTCGCCATGGCGCTGGGAACGTTCACGGCTTGGGTGCGGCTAGCGCGTCTGAGATGAAACCCTGCTCCGTGAGCGCGCGCACCACGCCGCGAAGCAACATGTTGTGGCTGAACCCAATGCTGTATTGCCTCGCCCCCGGCTTGATGGGCTGAAGCATGCCGCCCTCCACCAGCTTGCGGATTTGGTAGGTGCGTTGGTTGGCGTTGAGCCCCACCATCACGGCCTCCAGATCGCCCGCCTTCACCACGCCCGCCTTGATCGTAGCCGCCAGCACCGCCTCCTCCTGCGCGGTGATCATCTGGCGCTGTCGCGCGTGGCCTACCGCGGGTAACAGCACCTTGCTTTTCAAGTGCGGGTAGTCGGCCAACAGACTCACCTTGTTCAGCTCGTCGCGCACGCCGGTGAGCACATAGGTGCACCAACGCTCCAGCGCGGCGTCGGTACCGGCATCGGCCTCGCCCAGCATGGTGTAGTAGCGGTTGCGATCGGCGCAGAACACAGCTGCCGGGTTGAGCAAGCGGCCCGCACCGCTTACCTGAAACCCGTACTTGATGAGCAACGCGTAGGTAAACAGCCTCACGACGCGCCCATTGCCATTGCCGAATGGGTGCACCCAGGCAAAGCGGTGATGGGCGAGCGCCACTTTCATCAGGTCGTACTTCGGCGCGTCCGGCCTGTTGATGAAGGCCACCAGCTCGCCCATGTAGTGGGGCACCTGGAGCGCGTCGGGCGGCAGGTGATTGGCCTGGGCGATGCGCACCGGGCCGCTACGGTAGGCGCCGGGGCTGCGATCGCCCTCGCGGGTGAGGCCCGCCACGGTGGTGGCGTGGAGGCCGCGCAGCAGATGCTCGGCCAATATCTCGCCGGGCTGTACCGTGTCTTCCACCTGCTGCATGGCCAGTTCGATGTTGTCGATCTCGCGCAACTGCTCGCTCGGTTGACCGCGTTGCAACAAGCCATCAGCCACCTTCGCTTCGACGTAGTCAGCCAGCGTGGTGTGGTTGCCCTCAATGCGGGCCGAGGCCAGACTCTCCAACAGGTGAAACACCTGCTTCAGTTGCAGGAACACGGGCCACGGCGTGGTGCCTTCCAGCTGGAGCCGGCGCAGATGCTCCAGGTCAGTCAGCACGTCGAGCAACGGCGAATCGAAGCTCGGGTTCAGCAAACGTAGATCGTGGTGGACAAACTGGGCCATGGGGGCGAAGTATCTGTAGTTGACTTTGGCTTCTTCTGGATTATATTGAACAAAACGCTTATACGACAACTACTTACGTAGTTCATGGCTTGACGCTTTCTGGAAACAGTGCGCTGGCAATCTTCACGATGGGTGCGACGCGAATACACGCGCCGGGTGGTAGCCCACCTGACAACCTCGGCCTCCGTTCACCCGAATCGGCGGTGTGCGTCATCAACAAAACTGTGTACGAGCCCCTCGCTGGCTACCGAATACAGTGGAGGTTGCCCCCATACGCCCCAGTCCAAAAACTCATCAAACACCCCAGCGAGGCCCTGTTCCATGTCGCGTGCGCCGAAACACTTTGCCTGTGCCTTTGCCTTCATCGTTCTCGCCACCCTCGGAGGCTGCGCCACAGAAACATCGCGCAGCCTGGCGGTGGCCACGGTGGAATCTGCCGCCACACCGTATCGGGGCGTGCGCTTGCCGATGTCTGTGGGCAAGTTCGACAACCGCTCCAACTTCATGCGTGGCGTGTTCACCGATGGTGTGGACCGCCTGGGATCGC
>JANMAS010000169.1:0-6674 GCA_031359975.1 Burkholderiales bacterium | reverse complement strand
CTTCTGCTTTCAGGGCCACCCGGAAGCCTCGCCGGGCCCGCACGATATCGACTACCTCTTCGACCGCTTTGTCGCGCTGATAGACAAGCATCGGGCCAAGGAACTCACCCATGCCTAAGCGCACCGACCTCAAAAGCATTCTCATCATCGGCGCCGGGCCGATCGTCATCGGCCAGGCTTGCGAGTTCGACTACTCCGGAGCGCAGGCTTGCAAGGCGCTGCGCGAGGAGGGCTACCGCGTCATCCTGGTGAACAGCAATCCGGCCACCATCATGACCGACCCGGAGATGGCCGATGTCACCTACATCGAGCCGATCACCTGGCAGGTGGTGGAAAAGATCATCGCCAAGGAGCGCCCGGATGCGGTGCTGCCCACGATGGGCGGCCAAACAGCGTTGAACTGCGCGCTCGATCTGCACCGCCACGGCGTGCTGGCCAAGTACGGCGTCGAGATGATCGGCGCCAACGAAACCGCGATCGAAAAGGCCGAAGACCGGCTCAAGTTCAAGGATGCGATGACCGGCATCGGTCTGGCCTCGGCCAAGAGCGGCATCGCCCACTCGATGGAAGAAGCCTGGGCGGTGCAGAAAACCATCCAGGCGTATCTCGGTGGCGCTTCGGCGCACTCGGGTTTTCCGATGGTCATCCGGCCCAGTTTCACGCTCGGCGGCACCGGCGGCGGCATCGCCTACAACCCGGAGGAGTTCGAGGAGATCTGCAAGCGCGGCCTCGATCTCTCGCCGACCAAGGAACTGCTGATCGAAGAATCCTTGATCGGCTGGAAAGAGTACGAGATGGAGGTGGTGCGCGACAAGGCGGACAACTGCATCATCATCTGCTCGATCGAGAACCTCGATCCGATGGGCGTGCACACCGGCGACTCCATCACCGTGGCCCCGGCGCAGACGCTCACCGACAAGGAATACCAGCTGATGCGCAACGCGTCGATCGCGATCCTGCGCGAGATCGGCGTGGAAACCGGCGGCTCGAACGTGCAGTTCTCGGTGGATCCGGACAGCGGCCGCATGGTCGTCATCGAGATGAATCCGCGGGTGAGCCGCAGCTCGGCGCTGGCCTCCAAGGCCACCGGCTTCCCGATCGCCAAGGTGGCGGCCAAGCTGGCCATCGGCTACACGCTCGACGAGCTGCGCAACGACATCACCGGTGGCGCCACACCGGCGAGTTTCGAGCCCAGCATCGATTACGTGGTGACGAAGATCCCGCGCTTTGCGTTCGAGAAGTTCCGCGAGGCCGATCCGCGTCTCACCACGCAAATGAAATCGGTCGGCGAGGTGATGGCCATCGGCCGCACTTTCCAGGAGAGTTTCCAGAAGGCCCTGCGCGGCCTGGAGACCGGCATCGACGGCCTGACCGAGCGCTCCACCGATCGCGAAGAGATCGTGCAGGAGATCGGCGAGCCGGGCCCGGAGCGCATCCTGTTTGTCGCCGATGCGTTCCGGATCGGCATGTCGATCGACGAGGTGTTCGAGGAGACTGCGATCGATCGCTGGTTTCTGGCGCAGATCGATGAGCTGGTGCGCATCGAGGGCCAACTCACCGGGCAGAACCTGGCCAATCTCAGCCGCGACGAGATGCACTACCTCAAGGCGAAGGGCTTTTCCGATCTGCGCATCGCCAAGCTGCTCGGCAGCCACCAGCATGCGGTACGGCAGGCGCGCCACGCACTGGGCGTGAGGCCTGTTTTCAAGCGTGTGGACACCTGCGCCGCGGAGTTTGCCACCCACACCGCCTACATGTACTCCACGTATGACGAGGAGTGCGAAGCCGAGCCCACCGATCGCAAGAAGATCATGGTGCTGGGCGGCGGCCCCAACCGCATCGGCCAGGGCATCGAGTTCGACTACTGCTGCGTGCATGCCGCGATGGCCATGCGCGAAGATGGTTTCGAGACCATCATGGTCAACTGCAATCCGGAAACGGTATCCACCGATTACGACACCTCCGATCGCCTGTATTTCGAGCCGGTCACGCTCGAAGACGTGCTGGAGATCGTGGCCAGGGAAAAGCCGTTCGGCGTGATCGTTCAATACGGCGGCCAGACGCCGTTGAAGCTCGCGCTCGATCTGGAGCGCGAGGGCGTGCCGATCATCGGCACATCGCCCGACAGCATCGATATCGCCGAGGATCGCGAGCGCTTCCAGCAACTGCTGCATACGCTGGGCCTGCGGCAGCCGCCCAACCGCACCGCGCGCACCGAAGACAGCGCCAAGGCGCTGGCAGCCGAGATCGGTTACCCGCTGGTGGTGCGGCCGAGCTATGTACTCGGTGGCCGTGCGATGGAAATCGTGCACGGCGAACGTGATCTCGAACGCTACATGCGCGAGGCGGTGAAGGTGAGCGACAAATCGCCCGTGCTGCTCGATCGCTTTCTCGATGACGCGGTGGAGGTGGACGTGGATTGCATCGCCGACGGCACCGACGTGTTGATCGGCGGCATCATGGAACACATCGAACAGGCCGGCGTGCACTCCGGCGACTCGGCGTGTTCGCTCCCACCGTATTCGCTGTCGGTGGCGCTGCAGGATGAACTGCGGCGCCAGACGCGGCTGATGGCGCAATCGCTGCGCGTGATCGGGCTGATGAACGTGCAGTTTGCGATCCAGGGCAACGTGGCTGGTGGCTGCGACGACGCCACGGTGTACGTGCTCGAAGTGAACCCGCGAGCCTCGCGCACCGTGCCCTTCGTGAGCAAGGCCACCGCCCAGCCGCTGGCCAAGATCGCGGCGCGCTGCATGGCCGGGCGCAAGCTCAGCGAACAACCCGATCGCCACGGCAAGCTGCCGCACGAGGTGATCCCACCGTACTTCAGCGTCAAGGAAGCGGTGTTCCCGTTCAACAAGTTCCCGGGTGTCGATCCGGTGCTGGGGCCCGAGATGCGCTCGACCGGCGAGGTGATGGGCGTGGGCCGCAGCTTCGGCGAGGCGATGCTCAAGAGCCAGCTCGGCGCCGGTCTGCCGATGCCCTCCAGGGGCTCGGTGGTGATCACGGTGAAAAACGGCGACAAGGATCGTGCGGTGGCCGTGGCTCGCGCGATCACCGCGATCGGCTTCAATGTGGTGGCCACCAAGGGCACCGCGGCGGCGATCAGCGCCGCTGGCGTGCCGGTGAAGGTGGTCAACAAGGTAAAGGACGGCCGGCCGCATATCGCCGATCTGATCAAGGCCGGCGAGGTGCAGTTGATCTACACCACGGTGGACGAAACCCGCACCGCGATCGCCGATTCGCGCTACATCCGCACCGCCGCGATCGCGCATCGCATCACCTACTACACCACGATGGCCGGCGCCGAGGCCGCCACCGAGGCGCTGAAGCACCATGCCGACCTGTCGGTTGTATCTCTGCAGGAGCTGCACGCCGAATTACACTAGGTGCACGCGGAGTGCCGCCGCCCCGTCATCCCTCCCTGGAACGCGCCCCTGGCGCGTTTTTTCTCTTATCCGTACGCCTGCCCATGTCCACCATCCCCCTCACCCAGCGCGGCGCCGACCTGCTCAAGGACGAACTGCATCGGCTCAAGACCTTCGAGCGCCACGAGGTGATCCGCGCGATTGCCGAAGCGCGGGCGCAGGGCGACCTGTCGGAAAACGCCGAGTACGAAACCGCCAAGGACAAACAAGGCTTCATCGAAGGCCGCATCCAGGAGATCGAGGGCAAACTGGCGGTGGCCCGTGTCATCGATCCGTCGGTGCTCGACGCCGGTGGGCGGGTGGTCTTCGGCGCCACCGTGGTGCTCGAAGAAGAAGCCACCGGCAAGGAAGTCACCTACCAGATCGTTGGCGACGATGAAGCCGATCTCAAGCTCGGCCTGATCTCTGTGAGCTCGCCGATCGCCCGCGCATTGATCGGCAAGGAGCCGGGCGAATCGGCGGATGTGCATGCGCCCGGCGGTGTCAAGCGCTACGAAATCGTCGACGTGCGTTACGTTTGAGATCGCAGGCTTTGACTGTCGCCAGGCCGCGCTTCCTGCGGCGCTTGAACCAGCTGCTCCCGCCGGCCTGGTTGGGTTGCCTGTTGGCGCTGGCGGGCATTGGCACACCGGCGCCGTTTGCCACGCTGGCCCGCGCCGACGCCGGCCTGGTGGTGGGGCGCATGCTGGCGCAGGAGGCCTATTTGTCGCTGGCGATGGGCGTGATCATTCTGGTACTGGCTCGTGGGGCAGCTCGGCCGGCCATAGCCGGCGATGGGGCATCAGCTGCCGTCGGCGCCGACGAATCGATATTCAGCACCGCCATGCTGCTGGTGCTGGGCACGCTGTTCTGCACCATCGTCGGCTACTTCGTGCTGCAGCCGATGATGGCGCAGGCCCGAGCCGGGCAGAGCGCCCTGAGCTTTGGCCAGTTGCATGCCATCAGCGGCACCCTGTTCGCCCTGAAGGTGGTGCTCGTGGCCGCGCTGGCCTGGCGAGCCACCCGTGCATAGCCGGGCGCGGGGGGCGCCCGTCGGATCAGCCGGACGCCTTTTTCTTGGCGCTCGTCTGGCGCGTCTTGGCCCGCTTGACCGAGCCGCCCGCCGTGACACGCTGGTTGCCCAGCAGGCGGATTTTCTTCACCGTGGGCCGGTGGTTGCCGCTTTTCGACGGGATCACGATGCGGATCGTCTTGGTGCCGGCGCCGCGGTCTTCTTCCGGCGGCCGGGCCTTCGCCTTGACCGGGATCGGCCGCCACAGCACCAGCAGCTTGCCGATGTGCTGTACCGGAGCCGCACCGAGTTCGTCGGCCAGGCGTTTCATCAGAGCCTCGCGCTCGGCGCGATCGTCGGAAAACACCCGGATCTTGATCAGGCCGTGGGCCGACAGCGCGGCGTCGGCTTCTCGGGTCACGGCCGGCGTGGCGCCGTCACCGCCCACCACCACCACCGGGTTCAGGTGATGGGCCTGGGCGCGCAGGTCGCGGCGCTCGGCGGTTGTCAAATTCAATGCAGTCATGCCTGCATTATCGGTGCGCGATGAAGGTCAGAACCAAAAGCAAGAAGGTCAACAAGGCGTGGCTGCACGACCACATGACCGACACCTACGTGAAACTGGCGCAGAAAGAGGGCTATCGGGCCCGGGCGGCCTACAAGCTCAAGGAGATCGACGAAGCGCTGGGCCTGGTGAAACCGGGGCAGATGGTGGTCGACCTCGGCAGCGCGCCGGGCGCCTGGAGCCAATACCTGCGACGGCGCTTTGCGGCGCCCAACGGCGAAATGCTCGGCCGCGTGATCGCTGTCGACATGCTGCCGATGGAGCCGGTGGATGGCGTGTTGTTCCTGCAGGGCGACTTCCGCGAAGACGCGGTATTGGCCCGGCTGGAGGAGATGCTGGGCGGCCAGCCGGTGGATCTGGTGGTGTCGGACATGGCCCCCAATCTCTCCGGCATCGAGATGTCGGACGCCGCCAGGATGGCTGATCTGGTTGAGCTGGCGCTGGAGTTTTCGATGCGCCATCTGCGGCCGGAGGGCGCCCTGATCACCAAGGTGTTCCACGGCAGCGGCTACACCCAGCTCATCGAGCAATTCAAACGCAGTTTTCGCATTGCGAAACCGTTGAAACCCAAGGCTTCCCGAGATCGGTCATCGGAAACCTACCTCGTGGGCATCGGCCCCAAGCGCAGCGCCTCGCCTGGCGCTCGCTGAGGCCGGAATGCACGTCTGGCGCGGCACGGGAATCGGTCTGATGCCGTCGATCGAAGGATCACCTGTCGCCAACGCGGTGATTTCTTCGGGCCCTCAGGTATTGACTGGACTAAAATCGAGCGCATATGCAGTGCAATCCCATTGCAGCGAATGGGTTTCCCCAAGGTCGTGCGTGGGTTGTATCAAGGAGTGTCGGTGAATAATCAATGGTTCTCGAAGGTTGCTGTCTGGCTGGTGATTGCCCTCGTGCTGTTTGCCGTGTTCAAACAATTGACGCCCGGGGTGACGCAAGGCAACCAGATCGGCTACTCCGATTTTCTGGAAGAGGTGCGCAGCAAGCGCATCAAGAGCGTCACCATCCAGGAAGGCCCTGGCAGCGTCGAGATTTCGGCGATCACCACCGACGATAAAAAGATTCGCACCACCGGTACCTACCTGGACCGCGGCCTCTCGGGCGATCTGCTGGCTAACGGCGTGAAGTTCGACGTGCGGGCCCGCGAAGAGCAGGGTCTGCTCACCAGCCTGCTGCTTTCCTGGGGGCCGATGCTGTTGCTGATCGGCGTGTGGATTTATTTCATGCGGCAGATGCAGGGCGGCGGCAAGGGCGGGGCTTTCAGCTTCGGCAAGAGCCGCGCGCGCATGCTCGACGAAACCAACAACCCGATCACCTTTGCTGATGTGGCCGGCTGCGACGAAGCCAAGGAAGAAGTCAAAGAGCTGGTCGACTTTCTCCGCGATCCGCAAAAATTCCAGAAACTCGGCGGGCGCATTCCGCGCGGCGTGTTGATGGTCGGCCCTCCGGGCACGGGCAAGACGCTGCTGGCCAAAGCCATTGCCGGCGAAGCCAAGGTGCCGTTTTTCAGTATTTCCGGCTCCGATTTCGTCGAGATGTTTGTCGGTGTCGGCGCCGCCCGCGTGCGCGACATGTTCGAGCAGGCGAAGAAGAGCGCGCCTTGCATCATCTTCGTCGATGAAATCGATGCGGTGGGTCGCCACCGTGGCGCCGGCCTGGGCGGCGGCAACGATGAGCGCGAGCAGAC
>JANMAS010000152.1:0-9315 GCA_031359975.1 Burkholderiales bacterium | reverse complement strand
CAAGGCGCGGGGCCTGCAGCCGATCATCGGCATCGAGCCCATAAATCACCACCTGGGCGCTTTTCGAGGCCGCACGGGATCTCTCCAACATGTTGACCGTCGAGCAGGCCATGGAGGTGGCGCAGTCGGTGATCAGCCTCGAATTTCGCGCCCAGGTGGTGATTTATGGGCTCGATGCCGATGATCGGCTGCAGGCCCCGCGCCTTGATGCCGATGGCGGCCAGGGGCTCGATCTGGGCACCGCGCAATGGGTGCTCGATCACAACGAACCCGCTGGCCTGGGCACCGACACGCTGGCCGGCAGCTCATGGCTCTACCTGCCCTTGAAGGCCACCATGCGTTCACGCGGTGTGCTCGCGTTGCAACCGGCGGAGCCGCGCTTCCTGTTGGTGCCCGAGCAACGGCAGCAGCTGGAGACGTTTGCCGCGCTGACGGCGATGGCGCTCGAGCGCGTGCACTACATCGATGTGGCACGCAGCGCCACCGTGCAGATGGCCTCTGAACGTTTGCGCAACTCCCTGCTCTCGGCCTTGTCGCACGATCTGCGCACCCCGCTGGCCGCCTTGGTGGGCATGGCCGACACGCTGACTGCCAGCCAGCCCGCCCTCAGCCCGCACCAGCAATCGCTGGCCATGGCGATCAGCGACAAATCGCTGCGCATGAACGACATGGTGACCAATCTGCTCGACATGGCGCGCATCCAGAGCGGCGAGATCCGGCTGCGGGTGGAGTGGCAGTCGATGGAGGAGATCATCGGCGGCGCCATCAAATCGGCGCAGTCCGCGCTGGCGCACCATGCCTTGACCATCCGTATCCAGCCCTCGGTGCCGCTGGTGGAATGCGACGCCGTGCTGATCGAACGTGTGCTGTGCAACCTGCTCGAAAATGCCGGCAAGTACACACCGGCGCAAACGCCCGTGGTGATCGAGGTTCACCCGGTTGGCGAGCACCTGCAGGTGAGCGTCGGCGATTCGGGCCCCGGCGTACCGGTGGGTCAGGAGGAAGCCATCTTCGAAAAATTCACCCGCGGCAACACCGAGTCGGCCACACCCGGCATGGGGCTGGGCCTGGCCATCTGCCGCGCCATCGTCGAGGCCCATCGCGGGCGCATCTGGGTGGAGCCGGCCAGCCCCTCGGGCGCCATATTCATCTTTACGCTGCCGCTGGGCACACCCCCGGTGATCGACACCTCCACCGACCTTCCCGCGCTTGTTCAATCAGAGAGCAACGGATGACTTCACCCGCCCCCATCGCGCTGGTGCTCGAAGACGAACGCGAGATCCGGCAGTTCGTGCGCACCTCGCTGGAAGCGGAAGGCTGGCAGGTGATCGAGGCCGGCACGGTGAAGCAGGGCCTGATCGAGGCCGGCACGCGAAGGCCCGATCTGGTGATCGCCGACCTCGGCCTGCCCGATGGCGACGGCGTGGATTTTATTCGCGAGGTACGCACTTGGTCAGGCGTGCCGATCATCGTGCTTTCGGCGCGCACGCACGAGAGCGAGAAGGTGGCCGCCCTCGATGCCGGGGCCGACGATTTCATCACCAAGCCCTTTGGCGTGGCCGAGCTGCTGGCGCGCACACGGGCCAATCTGCGGCGTGTGCGCGCAGGGCGCACCACCACCGATTCCGTGTTCCGCTTCGGCGATGTGGCGGTTGATCTTGCCGCACGGATCGTGCGCAAGCACGGCGACGAGGTGCACCTCACACCGATCGAATACCGCCTTCTCGGCGTGTTGATCGCCAACGTCGGCCGCGTGCTCACGCATCCGTATCTCCTGCGCGAAGTGTGGGGCCCCACCCACGCCGAGAGCACGCATTACCTGCGTGTGTACATGGGCAACCTGCGGCAAAAGCTGGAAGACGATTCCGCCCAGCCTAGGCACATCGTCACCGAAACCGGCGTGGGCTATCGCTTGATGGCGGACTGAACGTGAGGGCTTGACATTTCGTTATATGACGAAATAATTGCCAGCACATCACCGGAGATCGCCATGAATCCTGACACCGCGCCCAGGCACGTGCCCTTCGGGGTGGGGCACTTCGATGTCGGCGGGCCAGACATCGCTGCCCTGGCGCCGTTCTACGAAACCGTGTTCGGCTGGTCGGTGGCGCCGCGCGGTCCGGGTTATGCCCTGTTGCACACCCCATCGGGCAGCACCGATGGCGCTCTCGTCGAGCAACCCGAGGCAGCCATCACGATCGGCATCGTCGTGCCCGATCTGGCGGCTGCCTTGGCCCTGAGCCAGCGCCACGGCGGCGGCATCGCGATGCCGATCACCGACAACGGCTGGGTTCGCAAAGCCCAGGTTCGGGATCCCGCCGGCAATCTGTTGACACTCATCGAGGAGCGCAACGATCGATGAACCGAAGCTCGACGAAGTTCTGCGCGCGCTGTCGCACGCCGACCGGCGGCAGTTCCTGCGGGCTTGTCTGCACAAGGAGCGCGCGGCGGGCGAACTCGCCGAGCGCTCGAGCCTGGCCACGGCCAGCGTGTCCGAGCATCTGAAGGTGCTGCGCAAGAGCGGGTTGCTGTCGCTCGAGATTCGTGGCCGGTTCTGGATGTATCGCACCAACCGCAAAGCCCTTTGTGCCGCGGTGGCGGCGTTGGCTTGCCTTGAGGAGACGCCGGATGGGCCGTGAAGCATCGTGCACATGCCGCGTCGGGCATGACACCGCCAGCGTCAAGGCGCTGCTCGAATCCACCGAGCTGATCTTGCGCGGCGCCATCAAGCGTCGCTATGCGATCGCCGCGCTGCGCGATGTGCGTGTGGTGGGCGACGAGCTGTGCTTCACGGCAGGCGTCGAACCCGTGGCCCTGGCGCTCGGCCAGGTGGAGAGTGGGCGCTGGTTAGCCAAGATGTCTGCGCCACCACCGTCGTTGGCAGCCAGGCTCGGGGTGGGCCCCGCCAGCCCGGCCTATGTGCTGGGCGATGTGGACGACACCGTTCTGGCCGAAGCGCTGCACGGCGCCGATACCGGCCAAGCGAGCGAGGCGCAGTGCCTGCTGGCGATCGTGCTTGATCCCGAGCAGCTGATGGCGATGATCGACTTTCACAGCCACATGGCTTGCCGGGTGGTCTGGGTTGTCGTTGTCAAAGGCCAGTCAAGCCCGCTGGGCGACGCGACGATCCGCCAGACGATGCGGGCGCACGGCTACATCGACAACAAGGTCGCCGCGGTTTCCGCTCGGTTCACCGCGACCCGGTACGCAAGACGCTGAGTTCGCCGCATGATGTCTAGGGTTCGCCGATGACGCTCGCGGCGGGGTTGAACTGAATGCCCAGGTCGGTGCCGCCCGTCAGATTGGCCGTACCGCTGGCTATCTTCATCATGCTCTTCGCAGCCACGAAGCCGGACGACAGCGCATGGCCTTCGCTGAGCACCAGCCCTTCGCTCAGTACCAGCCCTTCGCTGAGCACCAGGCCTTCGCTCAACACCAGCCCTTCGCTGAGCACCAGCCCTTCGCTCAACACCAGGCCTTCGCTGAGCACCAGCCCTTCGCTGAGCACGAGGCCCTCGCTCAACACCAGGCCGCTGCCGCTGATGAGCCAGCCCGACAACGTGGCCGTGGGGATGAACGGCCCGGTCTTGCCGGTGTACGAACCGGGGCCGGCGAGCGAGTCGCCGCGCATCACGCCAGGCGTGATCAGCATCTGGTTCGGTGCCGCCGTGTCGCTGAAGCTCTTGGCGTAGGTGTTGGCGGTGATTCCGGTGCCCGACCAATACACGGCGCCGCGTTTGCGCGCCACGTTGCCGGCCCAGGTGATGCGGGGGTCGTAGATCGGCTGATACCTGGTGAACAGGTCACTGCCGCTGACCACCCGGTTGCCGCCGACGAACACGATGCGCGACCAGTTGAAGCTCGTGCTGTTGATGGTCGATGTGGCACTCGGCATTGACTTGCCGGAGGCCAGCATCGTGGCGCCAGCGGAGATCGTTCCGCTGCCGATGGTCGATGCCAGATCGGTGCGCAGCACCTTCGCCAGCGCGACGGCGCCGCTGATGTTCATCATCCCCGCGCCCTGCTGCAGCAGGCTGTAGTTCGGCAGAGGCTGCGCGCTGTATTGCAAGATGGCCTTGATCAGTGGCGGCGTCAGGCCCGGATTGGCCTGCAGCAAGAGCGCCGCGGCGCCCGACACCGCCGGCGCCGAAATCGAGGTGCCGCTCAGCATCATCTGCGTTTCGGGATACAGCTGCTTGATGCCCAGCGGGGTGACCAGGCTGCTGTAGTACGTGCTGGCCAGAAGGTTCCAGGTCGGAGCGCTGCTCTTGGCCTGCGTGGCGGCCGCGCTGACGATCTTGTTGCCCGGCGCCACCAGGTCGGGCTTGAGCAGGTTATCAACCACGCGCACGCCGCTGCCGTTGATGGTGGAGCCGCGGCTCGGGCCGCGCGAGCTGAAGTTGTTGACGACGTCGTCGCTGCGCGTCACCGTGTCCTTGTAGTTGACGGAGCCCACCGTGATGACGGAGGGATCATTGCCGGGCGAGCTGATCGCACCGTAGACCTCCTTGCCGTCGTTCGACTGGCCGAAGTTGCCGGCCGCCACCACCACCGTGATGCCGGCCGCGGTGGCGCTGCGCACGGCCACGCACAGCGGGTCGGTCTGCCAAGACTCGGTGGAAGCGGCTGCCAGGCTGACGTTGAGCACGCGGATGTTGTATTCCTTGGCGTGATAGATCACCCACTGGATGCCTTCGAGCGCATCGCTGAGGGTGCCCAGGCCGGCGTCGTCGAGCACCCTGACGTCATACAGGTTGGCGTTGGGCGCGATGCCGTTGGTGTCGGGTGTGCCCGAGGCGTAGTACCTGGCGCGGCCGGCGGCCACCGAGGCCACGTGCGTGCCGTGGCCGTAGGCATCCTGCGTCGCGACGGAACTGGCGTTGATGGCGCTCTCGTAGCTGCTGAGTGCACTGCTGCCGGGTTGCAGCGACGCGCCGCTGTCGATGCCGGTGGTCCAGTTGGCCTGCGCCGCCTTGAGCATGTTGACGCTCTTCTTGACGCGCGTCGATCCGCTGCTGTTCAAGAAGGCGTCGTGCGCCGCCATGACACCCGAATCCAGCACCGCGATGCCGATACCGGTGCCGTCGAGTCCGCTGTAGCTCGTCTTGGTACTGGCGGTGCGCACGTTGCTCGCCAGCGTGCCGGTGATCGATTCGAGTGTGCTGGCGGTGCGGTGGATCAGGCGGTTGGGCGACACGTTGACGACATCGCCGCGCTGCGCCAGCGCGGGCACCTTGTCGGCTCTGATCTGCACCGTGATGGCATGCACCGCGGGATGAACGGCGTGCACCGAACCACCCATGCGCAGCACCTGTGCGCGCAGGTCGGCCATCTCTGGATCGTCACCGTTGCTGACGACGATCACCTGGACGTGGCGAAAGCCGCCCAGGTCGCGCGCCCAGTTCGCCCGCGGGACGCCGATGCTGGCGAGTTCGTCGTTCAGGTCGCGCGCCACCTTGGCGCGCGAATCGCCGGCCCCCGGCGCGGCATGCGCCGCCCCGAGCCCCGGGCCCGCGACGAGTAGCGACATCGCCAGCGCGACGCCGAGCGCCCTGCGCAGCCGGGAAGGTTCGATCAAAACGGTGACGGTGTTCATGGCTCCCCCAGCAGGCTCGCGTCGTTGGCCGAAGACACATTGGGCTGCCCGCTCTCGGAGAGGATGAAGCCCTCGCTGAGGATGAAGCCTTCGCTGAGGATGAAGCCCTCCGAGAGAATGAAGCCTTCGCTGAGGATGAAGCCCTCGGAGAGGATGAAGCCTTCCGAGAGGATGAAGCCCTCGCTGAGGATGAAGCCTTGGGTGAGCAGGATGCCGCTGCCGGCGTTGAGCCAGCCGCTCAGCGTGGCGCTCGGAATGAAGGCACCGGTTTTGCCCAACGAGGAGGTGATGCCGGCCAGCGGCGCGGTCTGCACCACGCCGGCGGTGACCAGCGTCTGGTTCGATGCCGGAGCCCAGGTGATGGCCTTGACGTACGTGTTGGCCGCAACGTCCGTGGAGGCGGGCCAGTAGGTCACCGTGCCGCGGCGGGCCACATTGCGCGCCCACACCAGCCGGGGATCCCAGATCGGCTGGTACTTGGTGAACAACTTGTCGCCACTGACGACCTGAGTGCCACCCACGTAGGCGATGCGGCTCCAGGCAAAGGTCTGGCCGTTGATCGTCGAGCTGGTCAGCGGCAGCGTCTTGCCAGAAGCCAACAGGTTGGCACCCGTGGCCAGCGTGCCGCTCTCGACCGCGCTGCCGATATCGGTGCGCAATGCCTTTGCCAGGCGCACAGCGCCGTCGATGTTGAGCAGCCCGGCGCCTTGCTCGAGCAGGTTGGCACCCGGCAGCGGCTGCGCCGAGTACTGCAGGATGGCCTTGATCAGCGGCGGCGTGAGGCCAGGATTGGCCTGCAGCAGCAGCGCTGCCGCGCCGGCCACGGCCGGAGCGGCTACCGAGGTGCCCGACAGCATCATCACCGATTCGCCGCCCTTGGTGCTGATGCCGGTGATGCTCGTCAGTTGTGGGTACTTGATCGGCAGCAGGCTCGGCAGGAACATCAACACGTTGTCGACCGATCTGGCGCCCAGTATCTTGTTGCCCGGCGCAACCAGGTCCGGCTTGAGCAGGTTGTCGACGTGGCGCACGCCGAGGGCGTCGACGTACGAGCCGCGGGTCGGGCCACGCGAGCTGAAGAAGTTGACGCTGTCGTCACTGCGCCCCGCCGTGCCCTTGATGTTGGCCGAGCCCACCGTGATCACCGAAGGATCGTGGCCGGGCGAGCTGACGGTGCCGAAGCGTTGCCTGCCGTCGAAGCCGATGCCGTCGTTGCCCGCGGCAACGACCACCGTGATGCCGGCGGCCACGGCGCTGCGCGCGGCGCGTGCCAGCGGATCGGTCTGCCAGCTTTCGGTGGAGTCCGCGGCCAGGCTCAGGTTCATCACGCGGATGTTGTTTTCCTTGGCGTGGTAGATCACCCAGTCGATGCCCGCCAACACGTCGGACAGTTGGCCGACGCCGCTGTAGTCGAGCACCGCCACGTCGAAGATGCTCGCGCCCGGCGCGATGCCGGTGGTGTCGACCGCCCGCTTCAGGTCGCGCCCGGCCGCCACGGAGGCGATGTGCGTGCCGTGGCCGTAGGCATCCGACAGCGGCGTGTTCGAGTTGTCGATCTTCGACTCGTAGGTGGCCATCGTCGCGCTGCCGGGGGCCAGCGAGGCGGAAGCATCGACGCCGGGCGTCCAGTCTTTCGTGCCCGCCGCGGTGGCGTCGCCCGCCCGCAGGAAGCTGACGCTCTTGCGCACTCGCGACACGCCGGCCGCGTCGTTGAACAGCTGATGCTTGAACATCACGCCCGAATCCAGGATGGCGATGCCGACGCCGCTGCCGTCGAGGCCGGTGTAGCCCGCGTCGGTTCCCGAACGGGTGCGCGTGCCGTTCACGCCGGTGGCGTTTTCGAGCAGGCTGGTGGTCAGCGTGCTGGCTGTGCGCGCCGTCATGCGGTTCGGCGAGATGCCTTGCACGTCACCGAACATCGCGATGTCTATCACCCGATTGGCCGGCAGCAACACCGACAGCGCGGCGATCGAGGTGTAGCGGAAATACACCGAGCCACCCACCGCCAGCACGCTTTGCCGCAGGCTGGCGAGATCGGGGTCGGCGCTGGGCGTGCCGATGACGATGGCCTTCACGTAGCGCACGCCGTCGATGTCCCGCACCCAGCTGCTGTAGGTTGGTGTCGTCGGTGCCGCGATGACGCCTTTCAGGTCGTTGGCGACCTTGGCATACGCCATGGCGGCCGTGATCACCGGCGCAATCTCCTTTGAGCTGCTCGAGGCGGTCGTTTTCGAACTCCTGGCCGCCATCGCCGCTGGCGCACCGAGCAACGATGTGGTGAATGCCACCGCGGTCAGCAGTGAGCCTGCGAGGCGGATCACCGCTGCCGTGCGTGAGTTTGTGTAATGCGTCATTCGGTCGTTTCTCATTGGTTTGGTCTTGAATGACACAGCGGACACTGAAGGCTCTGCTGTGATCTACGGATCCGTGTCGCACGGATGGTTTGCATTTGGTGACAAACCGAGCATCACAGGAACACGCTGAATGGAACAGGGATTGCGCTTGGCGAGCGTGATTGATTCGGCGTACATATTTCGCGCTTGATGGCCTGTATCCGGGTGCTCGGCAGCGCTGCGCGCAACTGTAGGAACGATTGCGTGATGCAGTTCCTTGAGAGTCTCCGCAGCCTATGAATGGCCGGCGGAACGCTCTTCAGCCGTGCCAACGGCCGCAAGCAACCATGCGCTGCGGCTATCGCGCAAGCGCTCGGCCCGCGGCGTGTATCGCACCGCCTTCGGCAAGCTTGAGCTCGCCTGCCACAGCCAATGAGCCGCGCGGTTGCGGCGCGCGCTTAAATCGACCCGACAGTCATTGCCGCGTGATAGGGCGGAACGAAGGAGCCCTGGGCCAATTTGCTCGCGATCTGAAACACGAGGGGCAGGTTCAACTGATCAGGGTCGCGGGGAACCACGTCATAGTGGCAAAGTGTGGCGATCAAGGCCCCTTCCGCATCCATGATGGGTACACCGGTGTAGCACTGATAGATATCGCGCGCCGGATGCGCCTCGAGCCGCTTGTCCAGCAGCGAATTCGCCGTCGTGAACGCGCCCTTGCCATCTCTCACAAAGCAGCAATAAGTGGCCGATTCGGGCATCTCCGAAGACGCCATCATCCCCGGGTTCTCACGGTCATAGAAGACGACGGCTTTGACCTTGGCGCCATCGAATCTGAAGATGCCGATGTACCTGTAGTCGGTGTAGTCCAGCAAGTGCGCCAGGCTCGCCCGCAAGCCATAGGTCTGAAGCATCGACTCGAAGCGGCGGAAGGCGACTTCGGTGGGCAGGCGAGGGGTCATGTTGCAATATGGCTGTGTTTTGACGTGACGTCTGTACGGCGCCGCACGTAGGCCGGCCCGGTTCGACCAGCTGACCGGCTTGTTCTCTTGCCTGCACCCCTGGACAGGCATTCGGCGGCCGTTTTACCCACTTGCGGAGCAGCGCCTTCGGCCTATTATTTGAACCACGCAGGCGGTGGCTACGGATCCGGGCCGCGCTCAGTGGCCGTGGGAGCTCAAGTTTCACCTCAGGAGGCACTTCATGACGAAGTCTCTTTCGGCGTTTCTGACCGTGCTCGCGTTGCTGTGCTGGCCCCACCTCGTTTTGGCGGCGGATGAGTCGATCCCCTGTGCTGCCGAGCCGACCAACATGCCCGTCAACTATGGCGACGTCATTGCGTGCTCGCTGGCGACGGGGGTCGACAGCGACACTTTCACGTTCAAC
>JANMAS010000132.1:0-3170 GCA_031359975.1 Burkholderiales bacterium | reverse complement strand
CCTCCATCGGAGGCCCTTTTCATTCAAGTTTCGATGGGTTGACTTTCATGTGCGTGGATCGAAGTCGATCCCGTCGCAAAGACAAACCGGTAGATCGAACAGGTCAACGATTGACACTCATTAATCACACAGGTGTTTCATGAAGAGCCGTCACGCCGGATTTACGCTCATTGAACTCATGATCGTTGTTGCGATCATCGGAATTCTCGCTGCCATTGCGTTGCCGCAGTATGCGGACTATCAACAACGGGCAAAGCTCATTGGCGCGGCTGCCGGTGTGTCGGGATACAAGCAAGCTGTTGCGCAGTGCATTCAGGACTTTGGGGCGACCGCTAGTTGCGATGGAGACATGAATGGAATTCCCGGTGATATATCGGCCACCAATCAGATTAACTACGTGACTGGCGTCGAGGTCGTTGATGGTGAGGTTCGCGTTGTTACGACGGCCATCGCGATTGACGGTGCCGCGCTGGACCTGACTTTCACGCCCAATTGGGCCGAGGGTAGCGCCGCAGTCAATTGGACCCTGTCGGGAACGGGTTGTACCGAGCCTGGCCGCAGTCTGAAGTGCCAAGGGTATTGACCTCACTTCGCTCCGTTCGGGCCTCCGACAAGCCCTGTGAGTCGCGAATTGGGACGACCCACACGTGCGCTTCGCCAAGTGGATTTGTTCACAATTCATTCCGATTCTGCTGACTGGCGGCAACGTTTCTCTGGGACACAATCACGTAACCATCGGTTACGGTGGCGTGGTTGGGAACCGGGGAGATCAGGTGGTTACGAGACAAACGGCTTGCAGCCGTAGATGCCACAGGCTGGTGCAGGGCGACTCGGGCGTCACGCTCATCGAATTGATGATTGTTGTTGCAATCATCGGCATCCTGGCGGCCATCGCGCTGCCTGCGTATGTCAACTACCAGCAGCGAGCGCGCCTCGCCGCTGCCGTCGCAGGCATCGAAGGCTACAAGAAGAAGGTCGCCATGTGCATTCAAGACCTTGGCACCACGGTCGGGTGCGCTCACGACACCTTCAACGAAATCCCCGCCAACATTCCCGAAGGCGACAACGGCGCGACCATCAACTACGTCGATAAGGTCACGGTGGTCAACGGTGTGATCAGCGTCACCACCACGGCGGTCGATTCGAGCAATCGCAAGCTCTACATTGATTTCGAACCCATTTTTGCGTCGGCTAACCCGGCCATCGATTGGCGCGCCTCCGGCACCGGCTGCACCGTGGCTGGCCGAGGCATCCGCTGCGGCACGTGATGGCCCGGCGTTTTGGTCGCCCGCCGAAGCGCTTACCATCGCAACGCTTCCCCACCCGGTGAGCACGCTGCAAGCCCGGTAACCCATTCGGGCTCCGCTTCTACTGCGGCGCGGTGAGTTGCCTCGATGCCGACGCCATGAATCTCCTCGCCCTGGTGCGATCCCCCACGCTGCCGTTGCTCACGCTCCTCGGAGCCGTGGCTGCGGTGACTGTGCCGCCGTTGATCGCTTTCAACGTGTCGCCGTCGGCCACCTTGTTGAATCAGCTCGCCTCGGTGGGCGGGTGGGGGCTGTGCTTGCTGCTCGCCGTTGGACATGCCTTGCCTTTGCGCGCGGCGCTGAGCGCCACCGTCTGGGCATCGTGGGCTTTTGCGCTGCTGGTGGCTGCGGCGGCCAGCAGCTGGGCGTTTGGTGCGCTGCCGTTCAGCCTGGCCGCTTCGTCAACCGGCTTGTTGCTGATGGCGTGGGCGGTGATGCTGGCTGCGGCGGCCTGGGCACTGCCGGCCGTGGGCGTGAGCGTGGACCGTCGCGTGGCTTCCCCACCCGGCGATTCCGCCTTCGTGGCGTTTGCCTGGGCCATGCTGGCTGCAGGCCTGCTGAGCGCGGTGGTGGCGCTGGTGCAGGTGTTCTGGCCGCAGCTCACCGGCGATGGCGATCTGATCGCCCGCTCGGGCCTGCCGGGCCGGGCGGTGGGCAATCTGCGCCAGCCGAATCATCTTGCCAGCCTGCTGATGTGGGCCTTGATAGTGTGTGTGCCCTTGATCGATAGCGGCCGCATCCGCCGTGGGTTCGGCGCGCTGCTGATGGCGGTGCTCACCTTGGCGGTGGTGCTCACCGCGTCGCGCACCGGCATTCTCGGCATCGTGCTGCTCGGGCTGTGGGCGGTATTCGACAGGCGCTTGAGCAAGCCGGTGCGGGTGATGCTGTTGGCGATGCCGGTGATCTATGCGATTTGCTGGCTCGGCATGGCCGAATGGGCCCAGCTCACCGCGCATACCTTTGGCGGCCAGGTACGCCTGGGCGAGGCGGATCTGTCGGCGTCGCGCTTTGGCATCTGGGCGAATACCGCTGCGCTGATCAAGGCCAATCCCTGGCTGGGCGTGGGCTGGGGTGAATTCAACTTCGCCTGGACGCTGAGCCCCTTCCCGGGCCGCCCGATCGCGTTTTTCGATCATGCGCACAACCTGCCGCTGCAGCTTCTGGTGGAGCTGGGCGTGCCGCTAGGCACGCTGGTGCTCGGCCTGGGCGCGGTGGCGTTTGTGCAGGCCGCGCGCAGAAGCTGGCAGGTGCCGGGGCCCACCGGCGTGCTGGCGCGCACGGCGTTTGTGATGGTGTTGATGATCGGCGCCCACAGCCAGGTGGAATATCCGCTGTGGTACGCCTACTTCCTGCTGCCGGCCGCGTTTGCCTGGGGCCATGCGCTGGGGCATGTGGCGCCGCCGCCGGAGGATGCTCACTCGGTGCGGCGTGCGCGCCGCGCGCAGGATGCGGTGAGCAGCCGCTGGCCGAAGGGCGTTGGCGCGTTGATGGTGGCGGCGTCACTCATTGCGGCAGCCGATTACGCCCGCGTGGTGGTGATCTTCGTGCCCGGCAACAGCACCGACTCCCTGCCGCAGCGCGTGATCAGCGGCCAGCGCAGCGTGCTGTTTTCTCATCACGCCGATTACGCCGCGGCCACCCAGAGCGACGATGGCACGATGCCGCTCGCAGCCTTCGATCGTGTCACGCACTTCCTGCTCGACACCCGCCTGATGACCTCCTGGGCGCGCGCGCTCGCCGCCCACAACGATGCCGATCGCGCACGTTATGTCGCGGCCCGGCTGAAGGAGTTTCGCAACCCGGCGGCGGCCGAGTTCTTCGCACCGTGCGATCTGCCCGAAGCCGCTACGGCAGCGGCCGCGA
>JANMAS010000117.1:0-11790 GCA_031359975.1 Burkholderiales bacterium | reverse complement strand
ACCCGGTTGTCGAGCAGGCTGGGAGAGCGGAAGCCGGTGAGGGCGTCGGCGATCGATGTACCCACGCTGTAGCCCAGGGCACTGCCGAAGATCACGCAGACGATCAATGAGGGGGTGCCTCTTCCCGTGGCCTGCAGGGCGGGTGACGCGCCAGCCCATGCCATCACCCGGTTGATCGACAGGCGGATGCCTTCGATGAACAACCAGCAGGATGTACCGATGCAAAACGCGTAGAGCCAGGCGGTGACAAACGAGGAGGTCGCATCGAGCAGCCACAACACAGAGGCTATGAACACGCACAGGCACTGCGCGAACAAGCCGTGCTTGAGCGGGTTGCGCCACGCACTGGCCGGCTGTTGGGGAGCGCCGACGCGTGCGGCTGCTTCGTCGGGGGGAGAGGCCATGCGCTCATTCTCGGCGATGGGGTGCGGTGGCAAGTTCATGGACCGCATGTTCGGTTGCCGGCGCGGTGCCGGCGAGCTGTGTGCGACCAACCGCCGCCACCGGGCGCAGAACGACGCCGGCCGGTGTGAATCGCCGCCAGGTTGCGGCCGCCGCCAGGCTCAGAGCAGCAAATCGGCCACCGGCGTGGCGCCGCGCACGAAGAAGACCCCGCCGCCTTCGGTGCCGACGCATGCGTGCAGCACATCCCGGCGCCCGAGATGAAAGCCGCCCGCCGGCACCACCAGGTCGTCGCCGATGTGCAGGCTGCCTTCGAGCACGACGCACTCCTCGTCGACCGGGTGGCGATGCGGGGGCAGCGAACTGCCGGGTGCCATGCGTACCAGGTAGCTCATGATGCCGTCGGCTTCGTGCAGCACCTTCATCTTCAATCCGCGGCCAAACGGGAGCCAGCCGTCGTGCCCGGGTTGCACGGTGTGATGGGTGGGCGTTTGATCCTCCGCGATGCGGCGCAGCAGCCGATGCTTGACGCGCGCGGTCAGGTCGGCGTCGGGCGTCTCGCCCTGCAACCCATCGGTCAGCTGGTCGGCGATGTCCTGCTCGATTGGGGTGGTGCCATCGGTGGCGGGATCGGGGCGGTTCATTCGGAGCTTCCGGAGATGTCAGCAGACGAGCTGTTCGCGCAGCTTGTGCTGCGCGCGCAGGATGAGTGATTTGACCGTACCCAGCGGCATGCCGGTGGCCTGAGCAATGGCGGCGTGTGGCATATCGCGGTAGTAGGCCAGGCCCAGCACCCAGCGCTCGTTGGGCGCCAGCGACAGCAGCGCCGCATGCAGGCGGTGGCCGCTCTGGGCATGTTGGAGCAATGCTTCCGGCCCCGGCGCGTTGTACTCCGTATCGGGCGCGCCATCGGCCGCCTCGACTTCGGGGCTGCAGCGGCGATGGCGCAACAGATCGAGTGCCCGGCTGCGCACGATGGTGAGCAGCCAGGTGACGGGTCCGCCGCGCGTGGGATCGAAGCGACGCACCTCGCGCCAGGCCTGGAAATAGGCGTCGGAGAGGATGTCTTCGATGTCCGAGCCGACCAACATGCGGCGGGCGATCGCCTGGGCACAGCCTACGGTGATGTCGTAGAAGGATTCAAACGCCTTGGAATCGCCGGTGGCCGCGCGTTCCAGCAGCGCACACAAGCCTTCGTCGCGCTCATGGCGGCGCGCCAGTTCGGCCTGTGCCGGATCGACTGCGGGGATGGCTCCCCCCGCGACTGGGTGTGGATTCATGTCGGCGTTCAACCCCTCGTCGCCGTGTACCAACACTAGCAGACGAGGCTTGCGCTGAACAGACGCAACAGCCCGCACGTCGGGGGTCGACAGGGCGCCATCACCCGAACCGACATCGACTCTCAATGGCACCGCGCTCATCAGGAAAGCTCCGTGCTTCGCACTGCGTTGTTCGCCTTTCGGGCGGCCGGTCAGGCTCACATGGCATCCCCCTTGGACAGGGCATACGGGCGAGGTGGGCGATTGGATGCCAATCGCCCCAGCCAGGCGAGATAGGGTACCTGGCGGATCAGCCGCCGCGCGAGGCGACTGAATACAGGCTGCCCTGACCCTTGCTGCCCCCGCGCTCGGTGGCGCCGTACAAGCGGCCATTGCTGGCCAAATTGAGCCCGCTCGGGTAGGGGATCTGCGGCGAAGGCTCGAACGCATGCAGCAGTTGCACCCGGCCGGCCAGATCGATGCGGTAGATCGCGCCGCGGCCGTCAAGAGCGCCGGCGGTCGTCACGCCGTACAGCTGGCCATCGGTGCCGGCCGTCAATCCGCCTTGGGGCAAGCGGCCCACCTTCGGGTATCCCGCGCCAAAGCTGTACAGCACGCTGTACGCACCGGCCAGCGTGATGCGGTAGACGCTGCCGCGACCCAATTCCCCAAAGGTGAAGGTGGTGCCATACAACGCGCCGTCGGCGCCTTGCACGAGGGGGCTGCTCGGCTCCCCACCCAGGGCGCCGCCCTGGAACGAATGCATCAGCGCGTAGCTGCCGTCCAGCCCCAGGCGAAACACCACGCCTTTGTCCGACGTGCCGCCAAACCCGGTCACGCCATACAGGTTGCCGTCGCTGGCCTGCATGACACGATCGCTGATGCGGCCGCCATCGGTGGCGGTGCGGGTGAAGACATGCCTATCGGTGACAACGCCGTCGGGCGTCATGCAAAAGACCGTGCCGTTACCTCGGGAGCCCCCTTCGGCGGTGACGCCGTAGAAATTGCCGTCGCTCGCCAGGATCAACCCCGCCACAGGGTTGGTGCCGCTTGCGCCGCCTTCGCCAAACTGGAACAGCGTCGTGAACGCGCCGCCGAGGCCGAACTTGTAGATCGTGCCATGGCCGACCGTGTTGCCGTTCTGGCCCAGCCCGCCGCCGAATATCGTGCCGTACAAGCTGCCGTCGGCGCCTTGGGCCAGCGGGGCGCCGGGCTGGGCGCTGATGTCTTCGCCAAATCCGCCCAGCGTGCCGGCAAACGAATGCAAGGTTCTGACAACGCCGTCGAGCGACATCGCATACACGGTGCCAAAACCCAGCGGCCCGCCATAGGGCGTGGTGCCGTAGAGGCGGCCATCCGACATCTGCACCGGCCCGGAAATGGGTTGGGCACCGCCGAGCTGGGGCGCCGCGCCCATGGCAAATTCGTGCAGTGGGCGAAAGCGCGCAAAGTTGTTCTCAGGCGTCGCTGGCTCGGCACCAGCGAGCGTGGGCAGGCCAGCCGTGAGGGCCGACGCGCACGCCGCCTGGAGCATGTTGCGGCGCGTGAAGGTGGGGTTGGTGTGCGTCATCGTCAATCACCCGAATCCGGGATCACCGCTGTCACCTCGATCTCCACCTGGGCGCGATCCTCGATCAGCGCCACCACCTGCACCGCCGTCATGGCGGCGTTGAAGCTGCCGATCACCTCGCGAAACACCTGGCCGATCTCGCGGGCGCGCGCCAGGTATTCGCGTTTGTCGGTGATGTACCAGGTCATGCGCACGATGTGCTCCGGCCGCGCGCCCGCCTCGGCCAGCACCAGAACGATGCTGCGCAATGCCTGCGCCACCTGCGCCACCAGATCGTCGGTCTCGAACTGGCCCTGGGCGTTCCAGCCGATCATGCCGGCCACGTACACCGTCTGGCCGCGCGCCATCACGCCGTTGCTGTAGCCCTTGGGACGCGGCCAGTCGGACGGTTGAAGGATCTTCATTGGCCGGCTCCGGTGGGGTTGGCTTCCTTGAGGCGAAAGCGTTGCAGCTTGCCGGTTTCGGTGCGCGGCAGTTGCGGGCGAAATTCGATCGCGCGCGGGTACTTGTAGGGCGCGATGCTTTGCTTGACGAAGTCTTGCAGGGTTTGCCTCATCGCCTCATCGGCCACCGCGCCTTCACGCAGCACCACGAAAGCCTTGACGATCTGGCCGCGTTCTTCATCGGGCACGCCGATCACCGCGCATTCGGCCACTTGCGGATGCTGCAGCAGCGTGTCTTCCACCTCAGGCGCGGCGATGTTGTAGCCGGCCGAGATGATCATGTCGTCGGTGCGCGCGCTGAAGTGGAAGTAGCCGTCGGCATCCATGCGGTAGGCATCGCCTGTCAGGTTCCAGCCGCCTTGCACGTAGGTCGTCTGGCGGGGGTCGTCGAGATAGCGGCAGCCGGTGGGGCCTTTGACGGCCAGCCGCCCGAGCTGGCCGGGTGGCAGCTCCGCGCCGTCGTCGCCCAGCACACAGGCGCGGTAGCCGGGCACGGCGGTGCCGGTGGCACCGGGGCGGGCATGCTCTTCGTCGGCCGAGATGAAGATGTGCAGCAATTCGGTGGCGCCGATGCCGTCGATCAGCTCGATGCCGGTGGATGCCTTCCACAGCGCGCGGGTGGCCGCGGGCAGCGCCTCGCCGGCCGACACGCAACGCCGCAGCGGCCCGCCCTGCGGCGCGCCGATCGCACCCTCGCGCGCGGCCTGCGCCATGGCGCGGTAAGAGGTGGGCGCGGTGAAGAGCACGCTGGCGCGGTGCGTGACGATCGCTTCGAGCAACTGCGGCGGTGAGGCCTTTTCGAGCAGCACGGTGGAGGCGCCCACGCTCATCGGAAACAGCACCAGGCCACCCAGGCCGAAGGTGAAGGCCAGCGGCGGGCTGCCGACGAAGATGTCGTCCGGCGATGCCTTCAGCACATGCCGCGGCCAGCAGGCGCAGGCGGCCATCACATCGCGGTGGAAATGCATCGTCGCCTTCGGCGCGCCGGTGGTGCCGGAGGTGAAAGCCAGCAGGCAGGTATCGTCGGCGGCGGTGCGCACGTTGTCGAACACATCGCTTTCGCGCGCCATCGCGGCCTCCAGGCCGGAGCCCGACGCATCGTTGAAGTAGCGGATGTGGGCGAGCACGGGCGCGGCCGCGCTGGCGGCATCGAGCTCGGACGCGAGCGCCAGATCGCACAGCGCGTGCGTGACCTTGGCCTTGTCGATCACCTGGATCAGCTCCTTGGCGCGCAGCAGCGGCATCGTGGCTACGGCGATGCCACCGGCCTTCATCACCGCGAACCAGCAGGCCACCATCATCGCGTTGTTCGACGATCTCAGCAGCACGCGGTTGCCGGGCACCAGGCCCATGTCGCGCACCAGCACGTGGGCGATGCGGTTGGCTTCGCGCTGCAGGCGGGCATAGCTCCAGGTGGCGCCGGTGGCGGTGCGCAGGCAGATGCGCTCGCCCTGGCCGTTGTCGATCCAGCGGTCGAGCAACTGCGTGGCGCAGTTGAGCTGCCTGGGAAACCGCAGCTCAGGCAGCTCGAACAGGAACTCGGGTTGCAGGTGGGGCGGCGGCAGGTGATCGCGCGCGAAGGTATCGATATGAGCTGTCATGAGGGATCCTTCAGCAACTCGCGCGCGATGATCAGTTGTTGCACCTCGGTGGCGCCTTCGTAGATGCGCAGCGCGCGGATCTCGCGGTACAGGCGCTCCACCGGCTGCTCGCTCACCACCCCCAGGCCGCCCCAGATCTGCACCGCGTCGTCGATCACCTTCTGCGCGCTCTCGGTGGCCACCATCTTGGCCATCGCCGCTTCGCGGGTGACGAGGCGGCCCTGGTCGCGCTGCCAGGCGGCGCGGTAGGTGAGCAGGGCGGCGGCGTCGATCGCGGTGGCCATCTGCGCCAGCTTGGCCTGGGTGAGCTGGAAGTCGGCCAGCCGCTGCTCGAACATGCGGCGTTCGGTGGCGCGCTTCAGTGCGTGATCGAAGGCGCAGCGGGCAAAACCGAGCGCGGCGGCGGCCACCGAGGTGCGAAACACATCCAGCGTGCGCATCGCCACCTTGAAGCCTTCACCCGGCGCGCCGATGCGCTGACTGAGCGGCACGCGGCATTGGCGCAAGCGCAGGCGCGCGAGCGGGTGCGGTGCGATCACCTCGATGCGCTCGGCGATCTCGAAGCCGGGGGTGTCGGCATCGACGATGAAGGCCGAGATGCCGCGCGAGCCGGGCGCTTCGCCGGTGCGCACAAACGTGACGTAGAAATCAGCGATGCCGCCGTTGGAGATCCACGTTTTTTCGCCATCGATGACGCAGTGGTCGCCCTCGATGCGCCCGGCGCAGGCCATTGCGGCCACATCGGAGCCGGCTTGCGGCTCGGACAGCGCAAAGGCGGCGATGGCTTCGCCGGATGCCACGCGCGGCAGGTAGCGCTGTTTCTGCGCCGGCGTGCCCGCCAGCGAGATCGCGCCGGAACCCAGGCCCTGCATCGCGAAGGCAAAGTCGGCCAGGCCGGAATGGCGCGCCAGCGTTTCGCGGATCAGGCACAGCGCGCGGGTATCCAGCGTATCGCCCGCGCCACCGTGGGCTTCGCCGGCCACGGCGTGGCGCAGCCAACCGGCCGCGCCGAGCGAGCGCACCAGCGATCGACATTCGGCATCCACATCGCGGCCATGCGCCGGCGAGATGTGCGCTGTGGCCCAGGCGTCGAGCGAGTGCGCCAGCTCGCCATGGCGCGCTTCGAAGAACGGCCAGGCCAGGTATTGGATATCGCTCATCAGTTGCCCTCGAACACCGGCCGCCGACGCTCGACAAACGCGTGGTAGGCCCGTGAAAAATCTTCGGTGAGCATGCACAGCGCCTGCGCCTGGGCTTCGGCTTCGATGGCTTCGTCCACACCCATCGTCCACTCCTGGTGCAGCATCGTCTTGGTGATGCCGTTGGCAAAGGTGGGTCCGTGCGCCAGATCGGTGGCCAGCGCCTGCGCATCGGCGAGCAAGGCATCCGGCTCGCACACACGATTGAAGAATCCCCAGCGCTCGGCCTGCTCGCCACCGAGCGAGCGGCCGGTGTACAGCAGCTCACTGGCGCGGCCCTGGCCGATGAGACGCGGCAGGATGCTGCAGGCGCCCATGTCGCAGCCGGCGAGGCCCACGCGGTTGAACAAGAACGCCGTCTTGCTGCGCGCGGTGCCCAGCCGCAGATCGGAGGCCATCGCGATGATCGCCCCGGCGCCGGCGCACACCCCATCCACAGCCGCCACGATCGGCTGCGGGCAATGCCGCATCGCCTTCACCAGATCACCCGTCATGCGGGTGAACATCAGCAGCTCGGGCGCCTTGAGCCGGATGAGCGGCCCGATGATCTCGTGCACATCGCCGCCGGAGCAGAAGTTGCCGCCCGCGCCGTGGATCACCACCGCGTGCACATCCCTGGCGTAGCGCAGCTTGTCGAACAGGTCGCGCATCTCGGCATACGAATCGAAGGTGAGCGGGTTCTTGCGCTCGGGCCGGTTGAGCGTGAGCGTGGCCACACGATCGGTCACCTGCCAGAGGAAGTGCGTGGCCTTGAACTGCGCCGCGGCGAAGTGGTTGCCACGGGCCAGTGAAGGATCGACGGAAGAGGCGGTTTCGCTCATGCGGTTTCCTTGGGGGCGAGGGCAGCGGCGGGGGCGCCATGGGTTTGTGCCGGTCGTTCGGCGGACTGGTTGTGGGCCAGGCGCACGCGTAACTGCCCGAGCTGGTCGAGCAAGGCCTTTTGCGCATCCACGCCGATGCCGCCGAACAGCTCGATCAGCCAGCCCTCGTGTTCGGCGGCGATGGCCTCGAACGCTCGACGGCCGGCCGGCGTGAGGCTGACGAGGAACGAGCGGCGGTCGTCGGGATCATCGCCGCGGGTGACAAAGCCATCCTTCTGCAGCTCATCGGTGAGGCCGGTGATGTTGCCGCCGGTGACCATCAGGTAACGCGACAGCACCTTCATGCGCAAGCCGTCGGGATGACGGTGAAGCTGCGCGAGGTAGTCGAAGCGCGCCAGCGTGATGCCGAAGCGCGCTCGCAAGCGCTGCCGGATCTCGGTTTCGATCTGCGTGCTGCAGGCCAGCAGGCGCAGCCACACTTTCAAGGTGAGGTGATCGCCCGATACGGCGCGTGCTTCCATGCCGATGCGCTCGTCACCAAGCAGAACCCCGAGGTCGAGGCGCGGCGATTTGGCGGTACGGCTCATGACGATAGCTCCGTGCTTCGCACTGCGCTGTTCGCCCTTGGGACGGCCCGGCGGGGTCACATTACTTCCCCACCCGCCACTGAAATCGCCTGGCCGGTGACGCTGGCCGCGCCTTCGCTGCACAGCCACAGCACCGCGGCGGCCACTTCGCCCGGTTGCACGATGCGCCCTTGCGGATTGGCGCTGGCGAGATCGGCACGCGCCTGCGCTTCGCCGCGGCCGGTTTTGCTGGCGATGTTGGCGATCGTGGTTTGCAGGATCGCGGTATCGGTGTAGCCGGGGCACACCGCGTTGACGGTGATGCCCTTGCGCGCCACCTCGATGGCGAGCGATCGGGTGAGCCCGAGTACACCGTGTTTGGCGGCGGCGTAGGCCGCTACATACGCATAGCCGCGTTGCGCGGCCGTGCTGGCGATATTGACGATGCGGCCGTGGCCTTGCGCCAGCATGTCCGGCAACGCAGCCTGCGTGCAGATGAAGGTGCCGGTGAGGTTGACTTGCAGCATGCGCTGCCAGAGATCGAGCGACGTGCGGCTGAACGGCGCGCTCTCCGCCTGGCCGGCGTTGTTGATGAGAATCCGCAGCGGGCCGTGTGCCGCGCGGGCTGTGGCAAACGCCTGCGCGACGGCGGCTTCGTCGGTGATGTCAGCCGCGACAACCGTGAACACGCTGCCCGCAGGCAACGATTGCGCCACCGCTTCCAGCGCATCCCGGCGGCGGCCGAGCAAGGTCAGCGCATGGCCTTGCGCGGCGAGCGCCCGGGTGATCGCCGCGCCGATGCCGCTGCCGGCGCCGGTGATCAGTGCGTGGGGCAAGGTGGTGGTTGAACCGGGGGCGGCCATCGTCACACCCCCAGCGCGCGATTGGCCTGGTCCACCGACGACGGCCCGCCGGCTGCGGCGCGCTCACGCTCCAGGTTGCGTTCGAGCTGCGACTTGGCTGCGTTGTACTGCCGCGGCCAAGGTTGATCGAGGTAGCCGATCTTGGCCGCTTCCATCAGCGTCCACGCCGGATTGGCCAGGTGCGGGCGCGCCACGGCGCACAGATCGGCACGGCCGGCGGCGATGATGCTGTTGACATGATCGGCCTCCGAGATCGCTCCCACCGCGATGGTGGCGATGCCGGCTTCGTTGCGGATGCGATCGGAAAACGGCGTCTGGAACATGCGGCCGAACGCCGGCTTTTCGCGTTTGCTCACCTGGCCCGAAGAACAATCGATCAGGTCGGCCCCCGCAGCCTTGAAGGCGCTGGCGATCAGCACCGCGTCGTCGGGTGTGATGCCGCCTTCCACCCAATCGTGCGCCGAGATGCGCACCGACATCGGCAGGTGATCCGGCCACACCGCGCGCACCGCGCCAAACACTTCAAGCGGATAACGCAGCCGGTTGGCCAGGCTGCCGCCGTAGTCATCCGTGCGGTGATTGGTGAGCGGCGAGATGAACGACGACAGCAGGTAGCCGTGCGCGCAGTGCAGCTCCAGCCAGTCGGCGCCCGCCTCGGCGGCGCCCTTCGCCGCGTGCACGAACTGGGCGGTTACCAGGTCCATGTCGGCACGGCTCATCGCGCGCGAGCGATCACTGATGCCTTCGAGGTATTGCTGCTCGGAGGCGGAGATCAGCGGCCAGTTGCCGGCGGTGCCGCCGGGCAGCGGCTGGTCGATGCCCTCCCACGCCACGCGGGTGGACGCCTTGGCGCCGGCATGGCCGATCTGGATGGCGAACTTGGCGTCGCTGTGGGTGTGGATCCACTCGGCGATGCGCTTCCACGCCGCCACTTGTTCGGTGCTGGAGAGGCCCGGGCAGCCCGGTGTGATGCGGCCTTCGGCGCTCACGCACGTCATCTCCGCCACCACCATCGCCGCGCCGCCCATCGCGCGTGCGCCGAGATGCACGAGGTGATAGTCGCCCGCCACACCGTCCACGGCGGAGTACTGCGCCATCGGCGACACGATCACGCGATTTTTCAGCAGCACGCTGCGCACCCGCAATGGCGTGAACATCGGCGGCGGTGCCTTGCCGGCCGGCACGGCCACGCCGGCCTGCGCCGCCGCGCGATCGGCAAACCAGCGCTCGTAGCCGTCGAGCCAGGCCGCATCACGCAAGCGCAGGTTTTCGTGCGAGATGCGTTGCGAGCGCGTCAGCATCGAATACATCAGCTGCTCGGGCGGCAGCGTGTCGGCATACCGATGCCCCACCGCCTCGAACCACTCCATCGCATTCCAGGCCGCGTTTTGCAGCCGCAGCACATCCACGTTGCGCAGCGCCTGGTAACGCGCCAGCACCGCGGGGATGCCTTGCGCATCCGCGCCATGATCGCGAAACTGCCGCGCCAGCTCGATCGCGTCTTCGATCGCCAGCTTGGTGCCCGAGCCGATCGCGAAGTGCGCGGTGTGCACCGCATCGCCCATCAGCACCAGATGGCTGCGGCCGTTGAAGAGCGACCATTGCTGGCAGGTGACGCGCTGAAAATTGAGCCAGGCCGAGCCGCGCAGATGCCGCGCATTGCTCAGCAGCGCATGGCCGCCCAGGTGCGCGGCAAACAGCTTTTCGCAAAACGCGATCGATTGTTCGACGTTGGCCTCATCCAGGCCATGCGCCTTCCACACCGCATCGGGTGTTTCGACGATGAATGTGGTGGTGGCATCGTCGAACTTGTACACATGCGCCTGAAACCAGCCATGCTCCGTCTTTTCGAAGATGAAGTTGAAGGCATCGAACAGCTGGTGCGTGCCCAGCCACACAAAGCGGTTGGGCCGGGTGACGATATCGGGCTTGAACACCGCCGCATGCCGCGTGCGGATGCGCGAGTTGATGCCGTCGGAGGCGATGATCAGATCGGCATCGGGAAAGTCGGCGTCCGACGCGACATCGCACTCGAACACCAGCTTCACATCCAGCGCCTCGCAGCGCGCCTGCAGGATGTTGAGCAGCTTCTTGCGCCCGATGCCCACAAAGCCGTGGCCGCCGCTGCGGATGCTGCGCCCCTTGAACCGCAGCTCGATGTCGTCCCAATGATTGAACGCCTGCTGGATCGTCTGCGCGGTATCCGCATCCCACTGCCGCATGTTGTCCATCGTGGCATCGGAAAACACCACGCCCCAGCCGAACGTGTCGTAGGGCAGATTGCGCTCGACCACGGTGATGTCGTGCGCCGGGTTCTGCTGCTTCATCAGCAACGCAAAGTACAAGCCGGCCGGGCCGCCGCCGATGCTGACGATGTTCATTGCGGGAGTGCCTTGGGGAGTGATGACTGTAGTTTAGAAGTAAACTATCTTGATGTCAAGTAATTGAAAGGGCGATCGAGCGAAGACCGTCCTCGGTCCCCAGGTTACGTCGCCTGGATGACTCGCAGGGGTACGTGTGAGCCGACCTCAGTGTTCCGGACTCGCCCGTTCGTTGGTGAAGAACCCCTTTCACGTTTTTCTGTTTCGATGTTCAATGTGCTGCTCAACGTCGTGTGTGGCTTGATACGCACGGGGCGGTCGAAATGGCGAATGAGCCGAGATTCCTTTCGCCGGGGCCGCATCCACGGCAGGTAAGTTCACCGACTCCACCGGACTGCTCGTCAGCGCGAATTGGCACCAAGGAGGCCCTTCCATGTCTCGCATGTGCGAACAACTCGTCGCTGCCGCTCGGTACTTGGAGGCCCAAGGTATGTCCGTACAGCAGTTGCGCGCGCTCCACCATCCACAAAAGCAGCCAGAAACGTTTGCTTCCACGTATGGGTACTTCGGCAAGTACGACGAGTTGGGTGCCAAGAACAGGCTCTACGCCGAACGCCTGATATTTGTGTCCGACGAGCATCGCAAGGGAAGTGGCGGTATCGCGTCGCTCGTTCACAGCGCGCTCATAAAGTGGCCTCTGTAAAAGAGGAAATCACTCATCCAGGCGGACGACAGCCTGCGCGCG
>JANMAS010000111.1:0-2543 GCA_031359975.1 Burkholderiales bacterium | reverse complement strand
GCTCGACGAGCTCGATGCCGTGCCTGCGCTTCAGCCACCGAAGGCCATCGATCTGCTGATCGTGCACACCGCCTCGTTGATGCCCGAATCGGCGCATCGGGTGATGGTGGCGGCCTCGGCGTTGAAGCCTGGGCGGGTGGTGGTGCTGTACGGGTTTGGTGCGCAAGGCGTGGTGGACAGCCTCTACGCCGCTGGTGTGACGATCCGTCGCGAGCCGATTTCCGATCGCGAACTCGATGCGGTGATCGCCGGCCCGGCGCTTCAGGCGGCGGCTGTTTCGGCGGTGCCCTTGTGGGGCGACCATCCCCGGCGCTACGACGACGATGCCCTGCTGGCGCTGGCGGCGATCTCACCGACGATCGCCTGCGAATGCCCTCGCCACCTGGCGGAGATCGTGCTGCAGCTCTCCAGCTTCGAGCGCTACAGCGCCGAGTGCGCCGATCGCGGCCCGGCCGACGCCCTCCTGCACCAGCACCTGCGCAACGTGACAGCGGCCGCGCGCTCGCTGTTCGAATCGGCGCTGGAGCGGGTGGCGATGGCCGAAGGGCTCAACCTGCCGATGCCGGCCGCCGCGTCGGGTTGAGCAGCCCGGTGGCCAGGGCGGTGCCGAACAGGATGATCGCGCAGCCGATGAGCATGGCGCGGGTGAGCGGCTCGCTCAGGAAAATGCCACCCCACAACACCGCAAAGCCCGGCACGAGAAAGGTCACGGCGATGGCGTTGGACGGGCCGATGTGGGCGATCAGCCGAAAGTACATCACGTAGGCCACCCCGGTGCACGCCACCGCCAGCAGCAGCACGGCAAGCCACGACGTGGCACCCGGCATGCGCGCGGGCCAGAACCAGGCCGCCGGCAGCGCCAGGAACACCGTGGCCGACAACTGGCTGCCGGTAGCCAGCGCGAGCGAGGGCACGCCGGTGAGGTAGCGCTTGGTGAAGTTGGCCGAGAAGCCGTAGAGCAGCGTGGCCAGCAGGCACGCGCCGATGGCCAGCGCCGGGCTCACACCGGCATCGTTAGGCTTGAGGCTGGCTTTGTCCCAGGCCAGCCACAGCACACCGCCAAAGCCGATGGCCAGGCCGATGCTGCGTACGGCGCTCAACCGATCCTTCAGCCACAGCCACGCGATCAGCGCACCACACAGCGGCGAGGTCGCATTGAAGATCGCCGACAGGCCGCCGCTGATGGCCAGTGCGGCGAGGCCGAAGCAGATGAACGGCAAACCCGAGTTGGTGATGCCCACCAGCATGATGGGTTTCCAGTGCGCACGCAGCGCACCGAGCTCGCCGCGCCAGATGAGCAGCGGCATCAGAAACACGCTGGCGCCAGCCACGCGCACCAAGGCCAGCGGGAAGGGGCCGAACTCGCCCACGCCCAGGCGCATGAACAGGAACGACGCGCCCCAGATCGCGGCGAGGCTGAACAGCTCCAGCAGATCGCGGCCTTTCATCAAGCGGCCTCCAGCGCCAGCAGCGCCTGCTTGCGATGCAGGCCACCGGCATAACCGGTGAGCGAGCCGTCGCGCCCCAGCACGCGGTGGCACGGCACCAGGATGCCCACCGGATTGCGGCCCACGGCGGCGCCCACGGCACGCACCGCGGCGGGCTTGCCGATGCGCTGCGCGATGTCGCCGTAGGTGCAGGTGCTGCCTGGCGTGATCTGCAGCAGGGCCTGCCACACCGCGCGCTGGAACTCGGTGCCGTGCAGATCGAGCGGCACGGTGAACGCGTGTCGAGCGCAGTCGGCGGCCCAGTAGTGGACCAGCTCGCCGCGCGCCTGCGAGATCCAGCGCTGGTCGGCATCGGTGGGTGCATCGAGCGCGCCGGGGTGATGCGCCTGGGCATCGAACCACAGGCCGGCCAGGCCATCGGCCGTGGCGGCGGCGAGCAGGGGCCCGAGGGGCGAGGGGATGCTGGCCTGGGCGATGAGGCGGGGGTGTGCGGTGGGCATGTCGAATGTCCTCAAGCGATGGTTCGGGAGGGGCGCGCCGGCTTGTGCGGCAGGGTCTGCCACAGCGCGATCACGGCGTAGGCACGCCAGGGCCGCCAGGCTTGCGACAAGGCCTGCACCGCCGCCACATCGCGGGTGCCCAGGGCATTGAGCAAGCCGATGTCGGTGGCCGGAAAAGCATCGGGCCAGGCCAGCGCGCGCATGGCGATGAGTTGCACCGTCCATTCGCCGATGCCGGGCAGGGCGCGCAGCGCGTCGAGCGTGGCCTGCAGCGGTGCACCGCGATGCAGGGCGATGCGGCCTTCGTGCACAGCGCGGGCGAGAGCCTGCAGGGCGCCCACACGCTGGCGCACGATGCCCAGCGTGCCGATGGCTTCGGCGTCGGCGGTGGCGATGGCCTGCGCCGTGGGGAACAGGCGTGTCAGCTCGGCAAACGGCGTGACGATCGGCTCGCCGAAGCGCGCCACCAGCCGCCGTGGGTGCGTGCGCGCCGCGGCCACGGTGATCTGCTGGCCGAGGATCACCCGCACCGCGATCTCGAAGCCATCGAAACCGTTGGGCACCCGCAGGCCCGGATGCGGCGCCGTGGGCAGCG
>JANMAS010000068.1:0-6717 GCA_031359975.1 Burkholderiales bacterium | reverse complement strand
CGATGTAGTTTTTCACCATGATGCCGCGGTCATCGTGTCGAGCCCCTGCGCAGACGCCTTTGTGTCGGCGGGCTCGAACATGCCGCGATGACACCCTTCAACCCGCCTTGCGATGGATTTTCGGTGTTTGAAGGGCTCGCGTGAACCGCCATTTGGGGGAGAACGACGAGCGTGTGCACAAGGGCTTGCCTTGGGGCCGCATTCACCGACGATTCGGGGTGGATCAGATCCGTCACGACGCCCTGCCTGGGATTTGAGTCGGATGTGTGGCGATGTCAGCGGTTCAATCGGCCGCATCGTGCGGCAGATGTCAGCGCGTGACGCTGAGCCGCCTTCGGGGTGGCGGTCTGCATGGGCTTGTTTTTCGCTTGGCCGGCGAAGCCCGCCAGCAGATGCCCTTTGTGAAGAATACTAGATGAACGGACAGATCCTGGATTCCCAGTGGGCTTTGACGGACACGAACCCCCGTTCGATGGTCGCGCTTGTGCAACTTGTCACGGTATTGAGGCTCAGTCGGTCCTGTTGTACGGCCACGCAGCGAGCGCTCACCGGCGCTATGCGGCGTCTGAACTGGGTGCGCGCATCGGAAAGTGCGCGTTGAGCACGTCGAGTCGCCGTTCAGCCTCGGACTGGCTGAAACGCCGAGCGACGACGCTGAACAGCTCGGGCCGCAAGTGCCACAGTTCGCGCAGCGACCGTGCATGGCGCACCCGGGTTTGCAGATCCATCGATGCGCTGCCGCCGATGTCGGCCAGCGCCGATACAAAGTCGGCGCGCGCACCGCCCAGCCTTCCACGCATGGGCACGACGGCGGCGTTCTGTTTGCCGGAGCCCCTGCCCAGACTGCGCATCCACCGCGCGACCGCGCGCCACGCCGGTGTGGCGCTGGGCCACAGCTCGGGCGGCCTCACCTCGATACGCGAGGCGCGCACACGCACGGCGTGACGGCGCGCTGTCGACGTTGGGAGGGGGATGGGTTGGGCCATATGATGGGTCATCGACCGTTACGAGACGAAACTAAGTGATTCTTTTCGGGTTGAATTGATGACCGCGATGCGCCGCGTCGCCCGGGTGGGCCTGATGCTGGTGGCGGTCATCGTGGCCGGAGCGGTCATCCTGGTCGTGTCATACACGCATCGTGCCGAGCCGCAGGCGAGTGGCCGCATCGTGGTTGACGGAACAGCCGGGCCGATTCGCATCGAACGCGACAGCCACGGGATCCCGAGCATTCACGCCGAGTCGGTCACCGATGTGATGTTCGGTCTGGGGTTTGTGCACGCGCAGGATCGACTGTGGCAGCTCGAGTCGCACCGCCGCATCGCTTCCGGGCAGCTGTCTGCCGCATTCGGCGCCGCCACGCTCGACACCGACCGGTTCGTCCGGGCCTTGGGCGTGCGCCGCGCCGCATCGGTACAGTGGCAGCGTCTGGAGGGAGAGTCCAAGGCGGTGCTGCAGGCCTACAGCCGCGGCGTGAACGAATATGTGCGTGCCAACCTGGCCGCCCGACCGCCGGAGTTCTTCATGCTGGGCATCGACCCGGGCACCTGGGAGCCGGAGGACAGCCTCGCCTGGGCGATCATGATGGCCTGGGATCTGGGCGGCAACTGGGGCGCCGAACTCCTGCGCATGCGCCTTTCGGCGCGGATGCCGGTGGCGAGGATCAACGAGCTGCTGCCGCCCTACCCCGGCGAGAAGCCGCTGGCCACCGCCGACTACCGCGCGCTGTACGCGGGCCTGGGCATCGCGCCGGACCTGGGGCAGCGTGCGCAAGCCGCCGCGCCGCCATCCGGCGTCGAGGGCAGCGGGTCGAACAACTGGGTGGTTGCGGGCTCGCACTCCACCACCGGGGCACCGCTGCTGGCCAACGATCCGCACCTGAAGCTGTCGGCACCGGCACTGTGGTATCTGGCGCGGCTGCAGGCGCCAGGCTTCGAGGTGGCCGGCGCCACCATGCCGGGCTTGCCGCTGGTGGTGCTCGGGCAAAACCGGCAGCTGGCCTGGGGTTTCACCAACACCGGCCCGGATGTGCAGGATCTGTATCTGGAGCGCATCGATGCGGCCGATGCCAACCGCTACCAGACACCCGACGGCTGGGCCACCTTCTCGCGCAAAGAGGACGTGATCAAGGTCAAGGGCGGCGCCGATGTGCCGATCACGGTGCGCATGTCGCGTCACGGGCCGGTGATCTCCGATGCGTCGGGGACCAACTCCGGCCCCACGGCGGGCTTGATCGGCCCGCCCGCCGAGCCCACCTACGTCATCGCCATGCGCTGGACAGCGCTCGACGCGGATGTCGATCCGATCGGCCCGGCGCTGGCGATGAACCGTGCCACTTCGGTGGCCGACTTCGTGCGCGGCATCGGCACCTGGGTGGCACCGATGCAGAACATGGTGGTGGCCGACAGCGCCGGGCGCATTGGATTTGTCGCACCCGGTCGGGTGCCGGTGCGCGCGGCTGATAACGACCTGCGCGGCCTCGTGCCGGCGCCCGGCTGGAACGCACGCTACGACTGGCAAGGCTGGGTAGCGGCGGGCGAGCTGCCGAGCGAGTTCGATCCTCCGCGCGGCTGGATCGCCACTGCCAATCAGCGCATCCACGCGGCTGACTACCCGCATTTCATCACCAGCGAATGGGCCTCGCCCTACCGCCAGCAGCGCATCGAAGCCCTGCTGAAGGCCAAAGCCACACACAGCCTCGACGATCTGGCGGCGATGCAGATGAATGTGAAATCGCTCGCCGCGCAGCCCTTGCTCGGCTGGATTCGGCACGCGCGGTCAGACCACGCGCTGGCTGCCGCGGCCGGCCGGCTGCTCGTGGATTTCGATGGCACGATGTCGGCCGACGCGGCGGCGCCGCTGATCTTCTGGGCCTGGACACGCCAGCTCACGCGGCTGGTGCTCGGCGATGAGGTCGGCCCGGAGCGTTTTGACAACCTGCTGGGTGGACGCAGTTTCCGCGAGGCGCTGGAAGGTGTGCTCGATCGCCGGGATGCCTGGTGGTGCGATGACAAGCGCACACCCGCGACGGAGAGCTGCGAAGCGCTTGCCGATACCGCGTTGACCCTGGCCCTGGATGAGCTGCGCGCGCGCTTTGGCGACGACATCACGCGGTGGAAGTGGGGCGATGCCCACCAGGCGCGATCCGAGCACCGGCCGTTCAGCCGGGTCAAGATGCTGGCTGCCGCTTTTGAGGTTCGTCGGCCGGTGGGCGGCGACACCTATTCGATCAACGTCGGCCGGGTGGGGCTCAAACCGGATGCCGTCACCGGCGAGTTGTACCTCGACGAACACGGGCCCTCGCTGCGCGCCGTGTACGACATCAAGGATCCCACCCAATCGCGCATCATCCAGTCCACGGGCCAGTCCGGCCTGCCGTGGTCGCCGCTTTATCGAGATTTCGCCGATCGCTGGATGCGCGGTGAGTATGTGCGGTTGTGGGTGGCACAAGGCCCCGTGCAGACGCTCGATCTGGTGCCGCGCGTGCGGCCTTGATTCAGCGCGCCGCCCGGGCCGCGGCGTCTTTGTCTGGATAGTGGCACCAGGTTGCCACCGCGCAGGCGCCGCACAAGGGCTTGCGGGCCACGCAGACATAGCGCCCGTGCAGGATCAGCCAATGGTGGGCATCGTGCAGATAAGCGGCCGGCACCCGCCGCAACAAGCCGTGCTCCACCTCGGCAGGCGTGCCACCCGCGCTCAAGCCGGTACGGTTGGCGACACGGAAGAGGTGGGTATCCACCGCGATCGTTGGCTCGCCGAAGGCCACGTTCAACACCACATTCGCGGTCTTGCGGCCCACACCCGGCAGCGCTTCGAGCGCTTCGCGCGACCTGGGCACCTCCCCGCCGTGCCGCTCGACGAGCAACCGACACGTCTCGATCAGGTGCCTGGCCTTGGTGCGATACAGGCCGATGGTCTTGATGTGATCCGCCAGCCGGTCCACACCCAGCGCCAGCAGGGCTTGCGGTGTGTTGGCCCTTGGAAACAGCAACCGGGTGGCCTTGTTCACGCTCACGTCGGTGGCCTGGGCCGACAGCAACACCGCCGCCAGCAATTCGAACGGACTGGTGAATGCCAGCTCGGTCACCGGCGTGGGATTGGCGCGTTTGAGCGTGGCGAAAAACGCCTCGATCTCCTGGGCAGACATCGGCAGCGGCGTCATGGGTTGTCGGCTGCCCTGGCCTTGGCGCGTGCCATCGCGGCCTCGATCACGGCGCGCTTGCGGGCGATCGCTTCGGGATCGACGAGCCTGGAATGCGCTTGCAGATCAGCGAGCTTCTCGGCCGCCTTGGCGGCCAGGCGTTCGTCGTTTTCCCGACGCTCGCGGCTGCCGCGCCGCTGATGGAAGCCGTAGCGCAGGCGCGCCGCGTCGGCCTGCGCCGGGCTCCAGGCTTGCCAGCCGGTGAGGGCGCCCGGCAGCTCGACCATCTCGATGCAGTCCACCGGGCAAGCCGGCACGCACAGGTCGCAGCCTGTGCAAGCCGCTTCGATCACGGTGTGCATCAGCTTCGGGGCGCCGACGATGCAATCGACCGGGCAGGCCTTGATGCACAGCGTGCAGCCGATGCACCACGATTCGTCGATCACCGCGATGCGCCGGGGCACTTCGTTGCCGCAAGCCGCATCCAGCGGGAGCGGCGATCGGCTGGTGATGCCGGCCAGGCGGCTGATCCCTTCGGCGCCACCGGGCGGGCAGCGGTTGATGGCCGCGTCGTCCACAGCGATGGCTTCGGCGTACGCGCGGCAATCGGGGTAGCCGCAACGGGTGCACTGGGTTTGCGGCAGTGCGGCATCGATGCGCTCGATGAGCGCAATCAGGCGGGGTGGGCGTGACGGGGCGGTGGTGATCACCGGCCCGATTATCGACGCCCGGACAAGAGCCTCAGGCGGTGCGCGCCGTGCGGGTCTTGCGCACCAGCGGCTGGGGTGCCGCCACGGCTTTTTTCGTGGCTGCGCGCTTGGCAACCGGGCGCGAAGCACCATTCAACTTGAGCGCCTGCGCAGGCTTGTCGAAGCGCTCGATGAAGTTCTTCACCTCCGGATACACCTTCTCGCGCCACCGGCGTCCGGCAAAGATGCCGTAATGCCCGGCGCCTTCCACGTCGTAGTGGAATCGCCGCGCCTCGGGCACGCCGGTACACAGCTCGTGCGCGGCACTCGTCTGGCCGGCGCCGGAGATGTCGTCGAGCTCGCCTTCGATGGTCAACAGCGCAGTGGTGCGGATGTCGGCCGGCCGCACCAGGTGGCCGTTCACTTCCCAGGTGCCGTTGACGAGTGCGAAATCCTGGAACACCGTCTTGATCGTGTCGAGGTAGTACTCAGCCGGCATGTCGAGCACCGCGTTGTACTCGTCGTAGAACTGGCGGTGCGAGTCGGCGCTGTCTTCATCGCCGCGAACGAGATCCAGAAAGTAGTCGTAGTGCGAGGTCATGTGTCGATCGGGATTCATCGCCACGAAGCCCGTGTGCTGCATGAAGCCGGGATACACCAGCCGCGACGCACCCGGATAGTTTTGCGGCACGCGGTAGATCACGTTGTTCTCGAACCACTCGTAGCTCTTGTTCATCGCCAGGTTATTGACGGCGGTGGGCGAGCGGCGGGCGTCGATCGGCCCGCCCATCATCGTCATCGTGAGGGGGGTGGCCTCGCCGGCCGAGGCCATCAGCGACACCGCACCCAACACCGGCACGGTGGGCTGGCACACCGAGATCACGTGGGCGAGCGGCCCGATATGGAGAAGGAACTCGCGGATGTAGTCGACGTAATCGCTGAGGTGAAACGGGCCCTTTTCGGTGGGCACCATGCGAGCGTCCGTCCAGTCGGTGACATACACCTTGTGGTCGTGCAGCAGGCTCTTCACCGTGTCGCGCAGCAGCGTCGAATGATGGCCCGACAGCGGTGCCACCAGCAGCACGGTGGGCTGATCCTTCATCACCGTCAGCGCGTGGGCGTCGTCGGTGAAGCGCTTGAAACGCAGCAGGCGGCAGAAAGGCTTGGCGACTGCCACCTGCTCTTGCACCGCGATCGTCACGCCACCCACGGTGGCAGCGGTGATGTTGAAGGGCGGCTTTTCGTATTCCTTGGCCAACCGGTGCAGCAAGTCAAAACCAGCCGACACGCGCTGCGCCATGGGCGTGTGCGCAAAGGGCGACAGCGGGTGGTCGTAGAGCTTGGCCGACGCGCTGGCGAACTCGGAGAAGGGCGACATGAGGGCGCGTTGGGTCTCGTACATCTGGTAGAGCATCGGTGTCTCCGGTGAGGCGCGGGATGGTTGCCGACGGGTTTGCCGGCCCACCCTTGGGATGTTGCTGACTGTAGCGGCTTCTTTGCTGCAGCGCAGCAAATTTGCCGAAGGCCTTGTTTTGGCGGGACGTCATCACCACCGCGCGCCCGACTGTGCGCGGCCGGTCCAGGACTGAATGCCCGAAAACGGGCCTGTTCGCCGGTCGATTCTGGCGTGGCCTGCCCTACATCAACTTGGCCAGCGCAGACACCACCGCGTCGATGTTGCGGCTGTTGATCGCCGCCACGCAGATGCGCCCGGAATCAAGCCCGTACACGCCAAATTCGCTGCGCAGGCGCTCCATCTGCGGCTGGCTCAGGCCCGAATAACTGAACATGCCCAATTGCTGGGTGATGTAGTCCAGCTCACCTGCCACACCCGCAGCGCGCAGGCGCCGAACCAGTTGAACGCGGGTGGCGTGGATGCGTTCGCGCATG
>JANMAS010000320.1:0-9512 GCA_031359975.1 Burkholderiales bacterium | reverse complement strand
CTCGCAAAGCCACCGCGGCGATGCCGGCGCGGTGATCTTCGGGCAACAACAGCCGCGCCAGATTCATCTTGCCGCCACCGATGTGGCTGTGCAGATCGATGCCGCCGGCCATGACGATGCAGCCGTTGCCGTCGATCTCCTGCGTCACCGGCTCGCGCGCATCGATGGTGGCGATGCGGCCATCGCGCACGGTGACATCACGCACGTCACCATCCACCCCGTTGGCGGGGTCGAATATCCGCGCGCCACGAATACGTATGCTGCTCATGCCGGCACGCCCCGCACCAGCGCGTCGAGCTGCGTGAGCACGTCCGCGGCTGACGGCAAGCCGTCGTCGCGCAGGGCCTGCAAGGGCAGCACGATGCCACCATCGCTGCGGAACAAATGGCCCGCGGCGTTGACACCCGGCGTGGCCACGGCGATGAACACCGTGTCGGCCACCGCACCCTGCGCCGCCAGACGCGCGCCCATGGCCACCGGCCCGAGCACGATCCTGGGCAGCGCCGTCTCGGGCGGCAGCCGATCGGGCCGAAAGCTCGACAGCCACAGCAGGCCGTCGACCGCGCCACGATCGAGCAGGCGCCGCGCGTCGAAGCGCAGCGGATCGTGTTCGAGAGCGCTCCCGGACACCCGTGTGCGCAAGGGCAGGCCGGAGAGCCAGGTGAAGGCCTGGTTCACCGCGTAGGCGCCATCACCACCGCCTAGCGAGAACATCGCCGCGCGTGTGCTGCGATTGAGCAGGCCGACGATGCGGTTGATGGCTTCGACGATGAGCGCGCCGTGATCGGGCAAGGTGGCCGCTTCCCACACCAGCACGGCGTAGCGCGCCGCCCGGAGCTGATCGGCCAGGTCGCGCCAGGGCCCGGTGTCGTGGCCCGGTGCCGCCAAGGCGGCGCTGAGCTGCTGCAGATCGGCAAACAGATCGCCGCTGCCGGCGACATGGCGGGCAGCGATGCCCGCAGGCAGCGCGTCGGGTACCGGACCATCGACAAACACCACCTCGGCGCTCTCGCCCGCGTCGGCGGGTCGATCGGATCCCAAGCCCACACGCCGGAAGAAACACGGGTAGTGATCGACCACCGAGGTGCCCACACACACGATCAGATCGGCGCGGCTGCGCACCTCAGCGAGCGTGGTGTAGAACAAGCCCTTGTCTTGCTGCGCACGCACGCCGTGCATCAGGCTGCGGCCGTCGGCGTGGTCGCAGATCGCCTGCGAGCTGGCGGCCAGGCGATACAAGGCGCGCGCGCCGGCCACATCGGTGCCCAGCCCGCCGAACAAGGGTTGTCGCCACAGGCGCAAGCGCTGCCCGGCAACGGCGATGGCTTCGTCGGCAGATGCCGGCAGGCCATCGATGAAGGCGCGCGCCGCGGCGTCGGGCACCTCCAGTGCGTCCAGACCGGCCTGCGCCCCTGTGCAATCGCCGGATACCAGCCTCAGCTTGCCGCCTGCGGCGTGCACGGTGAGGTCGTCGCACAGCAGCCCGCAGAAGGGGCAGGTCCAGTTCGGGCCGGCGCCCGCTGCGCTGGATGCGGCGGCCAATGGGGTGAGCGAAGAAGATGAAGTCATTGGTGCCAGTAGCCCGCAATCCATGTGCCACCGAGCCCCGCCCGGCGAGCGCGCATCGTAGCTGCACGCAGCCACCTCACTCGTGCCAGTGTGTTCGGCGGCGGCTCAAGGGCTTGCAACACTGTGTCGCGCAGGCGCCGGGGGCGGCCTCCGGTTGCTGCGGCGGGTGTCGCCAGCCCAATGGATGGCACGAAACATGAATCGCCTTTGAACCATGCCGATGATTCATTGCGCCAGCCGCCCGCCGACGACCCCGGCGACCCTTTCAGCCCGAACCGCCCTTCTCGTCGAACGCATCGGCGTGCAACGCGGTGGCCACCAGCCAGGCATCGGCCCCGGCAGCGCCTGCGCGAGCGAGGTCGGCGGGCCGCCGCACACCGCCCGCGCCCACCCAGCATCGATCCCGGGCCGAGGGACCGGCCTGCGCGCGCGCCTCGGCCAGGGCGGTGAGATCCGGGCCCTCGGCGCTGCCAACTCGATCGAGCGTCATCACGATCACCGTGGCCGGCCACAACGCGGGCTGGCGCCAGCAGCCGGCAAGGTCCAACGGCCGGCCTGCGCGGCTGTCGAGCGAGAGAATGGCCTGGGGATCGTCGGCCAGCTCGGCCAGCGCGGCGGGTGTGGCCAGCGATTCGCTGCCAAACACCGGCCGGCAGCGTGCGGCGAGCGCACCCAGCGGCGCCTGAGCAGCCTGGGCAGCCGAGCGATCGGCAAATCCGGCATCGAGCCACAGCGTCAGCGCCGGCCAGGATTCGAGCAGCCTGGCGATAACGTCGATCTGCACCGCGCCACCCTGGATGGCATCGAGATCAGCCACATACAGCACCGCCGAGCGGCTGCGCGCCAGCAGCACCTGCACGATGGGCGCCACCGCGCCCGCTTCGGCCTCGGTGCCCGTGGGCAGGCGCAGCCGCCGGTACGATTCGCGCTCGCCGCGTATCGCATGCACCACGCAGCCTTGCTGCAGATCGATCACCGGAATCACCCGTGCCGAGCCTTCAGATGTTGAGCGGGTGGGGGTTGTCGACATGACGCGATTGTTTCTCCATGAGTTTGTCAGTGGCGGCGGGCCGCTGCCGGCCGGCATGTCACAGGCCGCACAGGCCGAACTGCTGCGTGAAGGCGTGGCGATGCGCGATGCGCTGCTGGCCGATCTGCTGCAATGCCCCGGTGTGCAGATCACCTGCGCCACCTCCGATCGCCTGGAGGCCGGGCTGCCGCCGGTGGCACGCGGTGCGCCGGTGCAGGCGGTCACACCCGGCGCCGGTGAAGACACCCCCACCTTCGTGCGCCGGCTGGCGCGCAGCCACGATGCCGCGTGGATCATCGCACCCGAAACCGGGCAGTGCCTGGCCTCGCTGCACGCCGCCGTGGGCGCCAGCCGCTGGATCGGCTGCGACGCGCAGGCCATCGGCATCGCGGCGAGCAAACAGGCCACACGCAGCTGGCTGCACCGGGTGGGTGTGCCCACGCCGCTGTCGATGCCGCGGCAGGCCACGTCGCGCTGGATCGTCAAGCCCGACGATGGCGCGGGCGCCATCGATACCTTGGTGCACGCCCGGCTCGACGACGCGGTGGCCGATCTGCAGGGCCGACGTGGCGCCACACTGGAATCCTTCGTCGAGGGCGACAGCTTGTCGGTCACCTTGCTGGTGGGGCCCGAGGCGGCCCGACCGCTGGCGTGCAACCGCCAGCGTGTGCGCATCGACGCTTCAGGATGCATCCACTTCGACGGCGTGGATGTGGCGGCGCTGGATCGGCAGCACGACGAGCGGGTGTCTGCCCTGCGGCAAACCGCCCGCGCCGCCGTGCAGGCCTTGCCGGGGCTGCGCGGTGTGGTGGGTGTCGATCTGGTGTGGCATGCGCAGCACGGGCCGGTGGTCATCGAGGTGAACCCTCGGCTGACGTGCGCTTATGTGGGCTTGTCGGCGTGGACGAACTTCAATGTCGCCGGCGCGGTGTTGCGCCATCACATCAGCAGCCGGCCCGCGCCCTTGCGCACCGCCATGGCCCGAGAGCCCCTCGATGTCGAGCGCTGAGCCCGATACCCTGATCGGCTGGGACGTGGGCGGCGCCCATGTGAAGGCCTGCCTGGTGCAAGGTGGCGCAGTGCACGACATCGCGCAATGGCGCTGCCCGTTGTGGCAGGGGCTGGATCAGCTCGATCTCGTCTTGCAACTGGCCGCGGCGCGCTGGGCGCATCCGGGGCCCGCAGGCGGCGCGGGCGCACTGCTGCGGCGCGTCAGGCACGCCGTCACGATGACCGGTGAGGTGGTGGATTGTTTTGCCGATCGCGCCCAGGGCGTGCGGCAGCTCGCCGCGCGCCTGTCTGAAACGCTGGGGCCGCGCCTGATGCTCTACGGCGGTGCCGAAGGCTGGATCGCACCGGGCGCGGCCACCACACGCTGGCGCGCCATCGCATCGGCCAACTGGCACGCCAGCGCGCACTGGCTGGCCGCACGAATCGACAGCAACGGCGACAGCAACGGCGACAGCAAGGGCGAAAGCAACGGCGACGCCCTGCTGGTGGACATCGGCAGCACCACCACCGATCTGATCGCGGTGAGCGCAGGCCATGTGCGGGCACAGGGCCACACCGATGCCGCCCGCCTGGCTTGCGGCGAGCTGGTCTACCTCGGCGTGGTGCGCACTCCCCTGTGTGCGCTGGCGCCGCAGGTTGCGTTTGCCGACGACACGGTGAACGTGATGAACGAGTTTTTTGCCACCACGGCCGATGTCTACCGGCTCACCGGCGAGCTCGATCCCGCACACGACCAGCATCCGGCGGCCGACGGTGGCGGCAAGGATCTCGCGGGCAGCCGCCAGCGACTGGCGCGCATGATCGGCCGCGACGCAGCCGACGCCGATGAAGGCGACTGGCTCGCGCTGGCGCAGGTGTGGCGATCGGCGCAGATTCGCACCATCGGCTCGCAGCTGTTGCGCGTGGCTGAGCGCGGTGCTGTGGCGGCCGACGCGCCGCTGGTCGCGGCGGGCTGCGGCGATTTCCTCGTGGCGGGATTGGCCGATGCGCTCGGCCGACCCTGGCGCAGCTTCAGCGAGCAGGTTCCGATCACGCGCGGCGTTGCGACGACTGAAGCCACCAGCCTGCGCCGCTGGGCACAGGTCTGCGCACCCGCCGTGGCCGTGGCCTTGCTGGCCGGGAGCGCCTGAGCATGTGGATCGTCAAGCTCGGCGGCAGTCTGGCGATGGAAACGCAGCTCGTGAGCTGGCTGCAGATGCTGGCCACCCACGGCGCTGGGCGGGTGGCGGTGGTGCCGGGCGGCGCCACGTTTGCGAATGCGGTGCGTGGCGCGCAGGCGCACTGGTGTTTCGATGATCTGGCGGCGCACAACATGGCAGTGCTGGCGATGGCCCAGACGGCGCTGATGCTGCACGCCCTCGAGCCGCGCCTGGTGATCGCCTCCAGCGATGCCCAGATCCGGCAGGCCCTGCATGCGGGCCGCACCGCCCTGTGGATGCCGCTGGACATGCTGCGCGATGCGCCGGACACCCTGACCACCTGGGAGGTGACCAGCGACAGCCTGGCCCTGTGGCTGGCGCAGCGCCTGCATGCCGAAAGGCTGGTGGTGGTGAAGTCGTGCCGCATCGACACCCGGCTGACGCTGGCCCAGCAGGGCGCGGCCGGTGTGCTGGATGCGCGCTTCGCCGAATGGTCGCAAGGCGCGGCGTTTCCGATCGATCTGGTTCAGCGCGACGAAGTGGGCCGCGTGCGCGATGCACTGCTGGGGCTGGCCGTGCCTGTCACCGCCGGTGCGGCGCCGATGCCGATGGCGGCCACCGCAGAATCCGCCGCTGCACACGCGTCGGATGTCGAGCCGGTCAAGGCGAAGACAGGCGCTGCTTCATCGATCGCACACGGCCGGCGTCGAGCGGGCCCGAGCGGTCGCCTGCGCACACCGCGGTCCTGAAGCCGGCGATATCCGGCGCCAGCACCAGCAATTGCGGCGCATCCGCTGCTCGAAGCGCACCGGCCAAACCGCAGGCCGCACCGGCCGCCCGCACCTGGCGCACAAACGCCGCGATGCGATCTTCGGGCAGGCGCCACAGCAGGCTGCCGCCGCGCTTGTCGGCCGTGTCGATCATCAGAATGCGAAACACATTGGTATGCAGTGCGGCCTGCACCAAGGGCATCGGGATGCCGCGATCGGCCACGAACACCGGCACCACCTGGGCCGCCATCGGCAAGGCGGCGAGCGCGCCCACCAAGGCCAGCCCGGCAGCTTCGCCATCCGCGCCGCCGGCCGAGGCGGTGTCGATGCCGATCTTGACGAGATCCACACCACACGCCATCACCTCGGCGGCGCGCTGGCAGATCGCCGCCACCTCATCCACCGGGTGATCACCGATCGTGGCGCTGATCGTCAGCGGGTGCGTCTGCGGGCTGGGCCGTACCCGCAACGCCGTAACGATGGTTTGGATATCGCTCAGGGGCAAACCGCCGAGAGCGCCCGCCGAGGGATCTTTCAGATCGATCAGGTCGGCACCCGCATCGGCTGCCAGCAGCGCTTCGGCGGCGTTGCGCACACTCACCAGCAGGCGAATCATCGCGGCGCGTCGCCGATGACCACGCTCGCCCGATGCCGCTGCACCGCCTCTTGCAGCCAGCCCCAGGCCTGCCATTCGCCGGGCCCGGCGGTTTTGTCGATGGCGATCTGCAGGTAACGCATCTCCTCGTCGATCTTGTTCGCCGGCAGCATGTGCAACCGGCTCACCAGCACCGCGCCTTCGATCACCGCGGCCTGCGCGCGATTGAAACCGATGAACGGCGCATGCTGAGCTTCGTGATCACGCGCCAGCCGCAGCACCGGGCGCTGCACGTCGTCGCTCTCATGCACCAGCCGCAACGCCACATGCCCGAGCGCCGGTTCGAGACGCACCGCGCGGAAATCCCCCACACGCGCCACATCGACCACCGGCCACTCGCGCCGGCCGGTGACGCAGCCGGCAAACACCCGCACGTCGACGAGCAGGTTCACCACCGCGCAGCGCGTGGCGAGGATGTTGGCCAGCGTGGTGGACGGTTTGAACGGCATCAGCACCACATCGCGCTCCACATAGCGCACGCCCATCGGCGCGATGTGCACCACACCCTGCGGCGAGCAGGTGGTGACGATGGTTTCGAAGATCTCGGACATGGGCGAATCAGGGCAGGTTCAATCGGGCAGCGCCGCATTGTCGCGTGCGGCCAGCCTGGCATCGCCCTCGCCCGCCGAAGCACCGGTTGGGGCTGGCGATGGGGCTGGCGATAGGGCGGTCGGCATGGCGGCTGGGTCGACGACCTTGGCGGTAGGCATCGTGGTGCCCGGTGCGCACCATTGCGCCAGGTCGTCGGGTGATCGCTCCACCGCGCAGCCCCAATCGAGCGGTTGATCCTGCACATAGCGCTTGCCCAGCTCCCACGCCGTCTGGGCGCGGGCCAGCTCCACACCCATGTAGAAGGCGTGCGGGCCATCGGCTTCGAGCTTGAGCTGGGGCCAGATGGCAAACGGATCGGTGCCGGTGCGCATGCCGTCGCGGTTGTAGACATGCAGTCCGTCGCTGGCGATCTGCACGCGGAAATTGGGATCGCGCACCTGCGCGGCGATGGCGTCGATCTCGTCCGGGGTGTCGGGAAACGGGTGTTTGGCATGCACCGTCATCAAGGCATCCGACAAGCCCTTGGGCAACATCTGTCGCGACGCCGCCGCGTGCATGATGCGCCGCGCCCAATCGGCCTCGCGCACCGCGCGCCGCGCGTGCCGGCTCACCTGTGTGGTGAGGATGGCGCTGGCGCGCAACTCGGCGGCAATGCCCAGCAGCAACGCATTGATGCCGCTGGTGTCGGCCTCGGTCAGTTCGGTGAGGTTGCCCACGCCGAGCATGATGGGCACATCGGCAAACCGCTCGCGCAGGCGGTGGTAACGCACCAGCGAAGCGAGAAACCCGAACGGGATCGGATCGAGGATCGGATCGGCCAGGAACGGCCGGCCGCTGGCCGACAGCGTTTCGATGGCCCGCCATAACGAGGCCTCATCCTGCGGCGTGCGCGGGATGAGCACCGGCGTGGAGGCCACTTCGTCGGCCAGCCACAAGGTATCGGGCGTGAGGCTGAGCAGATAGTCGGCACCGCTGCGGCCACCCCGCAGCAGCTCGTCGGCATGCATCGAATCCACGCTGACGGTGTAACCCGCCGCCTTGAGGGCGATCACGCTGTCTTCGAGATGCGGAAACGGTGTTTCGGGCAGGCAGCCGAGGTCGATCACGTCGGCACCATCGCGGCGCAGGCTGGCGGCGCGATCGAGGATGGCCTGCACCGTCAATTGCGGCGCATCGACGATCTCGGCAAAGATCGCGACCTCGTGTTCGTCGAGCATGAGGGCCTGAGCATCGAGCTTGAAGTGGCGAGGCAGATCCTTCAGCTCCTGCGGCCCCCGTTGCACCGGCACACCGTAGTGCGCGGTGAGCGCCTCCAGATCACCGCGGCACCGGCCGGGCACGATCAAGCGATCGGCCAGCACCGGCAGCGGCACACGGCGGCGGATCAGATCGGCAGTCATCAGCGCCGCCACCTGCACGCCGATCTCGCGCACTTCCCAGGTGAACACCGCGCCGGGCTGGGCTTCGACAGCCGTGGCTGCGCCCGGCGAGGCCTCGATGCCGATCGACGACAGCACCCGGCGCAAGGCCGGCTCGGCCAGCCGACCGGTCAGGAAGACGATGTGTTCCATGCAAGGCCCAGCTCGGCCAGGCGCGCGGCGAGCGCGGCCTGCAGTTCGGCCGGCGAGCTCACCACCTGGCAAAAGTCGATCTTTCGCAGGCGTTCGACGTTGTCGAATTCGATCTGCCGTGGCCGCAGGGTGACCCACTCGTGCGGCGCGCGGGTAACGACCACCGGCTCGGTATCGCACGCAAACACGATGCCCGGAATGCCCAGCTTGCCGGCCTGCGCAAACATGTTGGTGGGCAGCGTATCGCTGATGCCCAACGCGCACTTGGCCACCGTGTTGCTGGTGGCCGGCGCCACGATCACCGTGTGGTACGTCTCCTCGTACAAGGTGCCCACCGGCACCGCGCTGGCGGTCTTGTCGCGAAACACCTTGAACCGCTGTTTCATCGCATCGAGCGTGTGGCCGTAGATCGGCAGCACTTCTTCGGCGGCGGCCGAGAGGTAGAGATCGACATCCGGCAGGCGCGCCAGGATGTCCAGCGATTCATCCAGAAAGTGCCCCGAACCGCTGACGGCCCAGGCGAAGCGTCGCTGCGCCAGCGGGCGCTTGGTGCCGGGTGGCAAGGGCTCGGGTGCGGATGAGGCGAGTAGCGGCGAAGTCACCGCGCGTGGGTCACCGGAATGTGCAGCTTGTGCAGTCGGCGATACAGCGTGTTGCGGCTCACATCGAGATCCTTGGCCACCTGGCTCACGTTCCAGCGGCTGGTGACCAGCATGTCGAGCAACTCCTGGCGCTCCTGGGCCTGGGCGTGATCGAGCACGGGAGCCGGGGTGTCGAGATCGTCGGTGCCGTCTTCCAGCGCCAAAGCGGTGCTGGCCCGGGGCAACGCGGGCAGATGCTCGGGCGCCAGGGCGTCGCCATCGGCCATCGCCACGGCGCTGCGCAGCACGTGGCGCAACTGGCGCACATTGCCGGGCCAGCGGTATTGCATGAGCATGTCCCACGCAGCAGGGCTCACCCGCGCATCGGGCGCACCTTCCTGAGCCAGCACACCACGGATCAGCTCGGCGCGATCGGTGCGATCGCGCAGGGCGGGCAGGTCGAGCTCGATACCGGCGATGCGGTAGTAGAGATCCTCGCGGAAACCGCCCTGAGTCACCAGTTGCAGCAGGTTGCGGTGGCTGGCGCTGAGCAGATGAAAATCCACCGGCTGGGATTCGTCGGTGCCCAGCGGGGTGACCATGCGTTCGTCGAGCACACGCAGCAGCCGCGCCT
>JANMAS010000041.1:0-4212 GCA_031359975.1 Burkholderiales bacterium | reverse complement strand
GGCCGCCAGGCCGGTTTTGATCTTCATCACAAAACGCATCTCGAAACTCCCCTATCGGCCCCGCGCAAGCATCGGCCGGTCAGCGCGCCGCAGCGCGCTCGGTCACGATCTTGGGCGTGATGAAGATCAGCAGCTCGGTCTTGGTGGCCACCCGCGTGGTGTTGCGAAACAGCGCACCGGCGTAGGGCAGGTCACCCAGGAACGGCACCTTGTTCACATCGGTGCTTTCGTTCTGCGTGAAGATGCCGCCGATCACCACCGTGCCGCCGTTTTCAACATTGACGATGGTGCGCACATGCTTGGTGTCGATCGCAAAACCGGCGGTCGTCTGGCGGCCGACGCTGTCCTTGTTGACATCCACTTCGAGGATCACATTGCCTTCCGGCGTGATCTGCGGCGTCACTTCGAGCTTGAGGTTCGCCTTGCGGAACTGGATCGATGTGGCGCCGCTGGAGGTGGCCACCTGGTAGGGAAGCTCTTCGCCCTGCTCGATCAAGGCCTTCACCTGATCGGCGGTGATCACACGCGGGCTCGATACGATCTTGCCCTTGCCATCCGCTTCAAGCGCCGAGAGCTCCAGGTTGAGGAACCGGTTGGCGGTGGCGCTGAACAGCGACAGGGCAAACGTGGCCGCATCACCCGCGCCCAGCGAAGACACGTTGGCCGGCAGGTTGATGAACTGCGTGTCGTTGTATTTGAAATCGTCGGGGTCCATCTGGGTGGTCTGGCCGCCGATCGCGGTGTAGTTGCCACCGATGACAACCCGGCTGTTGCCGCCGACGCTGTAGCCCGGCAGGCCGCCACGCAGGCCGCGAAGATCCGATCCGCCGAGCTTGACACCCAGCGCGCGGCCGAACTTGTCGTCGGCCTCGACGATGCGCGCCTCGATCAGCACCTGGCGCGCAGGCACGTCGATCTTGGCGATCATCGCGGTCACTTCTTCCAACTTGGAAGGAATGTCGGAAACAAACAGCTGATTGGTGCGTGCTTCGAAAATCAGGCTTCCGCGCGGCGACAGGATGCGCGTGTTGCCCGACCCGCTGCCGCCAGAACCCGACGCCTGCAGGGAGTTGCCCAGCAAGCCCTTGGCCACATCTTCGGCCTTGGTGTAGTTGAGCTGGAAGGCCTGGGTGCGCAGCGGCTCCAGATCGGCGATTTTCTTCTTGGACTCCAGATCCACCTGCTCCTTGGTGGCCAGTTCTTCCTTCGGCGCGATCCACAGCACATTGCCGGACTTGCGCATGCCCAGGCCCTTGGCCTGCAGGATGATGTCGAGCGCCTGATCCCACGGCACGTCTTTCAGACGCAGGGTCACGTTGCCGTTGACGGTATCGCTGGTCACCACATTGAAATTGGTGAAATCGGCGATCACCTGCAGCAACGCGCGCACTTCGATGTTCTGGAAGTTCAGCGAGAGCTTTTCGCCGGAGTAGCCCGGGCCCTGCACCAGCTTGTTCGGATCCACCCGCATCGGACGCACCTCGAGCACGAACTGCGTGTCGGTCTGGTAGGCGCTGTGTTCCCACGCGCCACGCGGCTCCACCACCATGCGCACCCGATCGCTGGTTTGCGTGGTGGTGATGGTCTGCACCGGGGTGCCGAAGTCGGTCACGTCCAGGCGGCGGCGCAGCTGGTCGGGCAACGATGTGCGCAGGAATTCGACCACCAGGCCTTGGCCTTGCTGGCGCAGATCGACACCCACCTGCGTGCTGGCCAGATCCACCACGATGCGGCCGACGTTGTCGGGCCCGCGGCGGAAGTCGATGCCTTTCAGGGCCACCGGATCGGCATTCAGACTCGACGCGAAGTGCACCGGCTCGGCCGATCCGCTGGGCGCCGGCGAGGCCATCGCGGCCTGGTCGAGCATCACGACGACCGAGTTGCCCTGAAGCTCTGCGCGGTAGTTCGATGGCTGCTTGAGATTGAGCACGAGGCGGGTTCGATCACCGCCCTGCGCCACGCTCACCGAGCGCACATTGCCCTGGTTGAGCTCGACGGTAGACCGCCCCATCGCGTTGCCCACGCCGGGCAGGTCGATCGCCACGCGCGGTGGCGTCTGGATGGAGAAGCCGTTGGGCACCGCGGACAGCGGCTGCGTCAGCTCGATCCGAACCACATCGCCACCCGCCTGCTGGCCGCCCGTCACCGACTTGATCATGGTCTGAGCCCAGACCCATGTCGGCGCCGCGACGACCATCAAGACACCCGCGATGCCGGCACGCCAAGCGCGCATCCGTTGCATCCGCCGAACTTTATTCATCGAGCCTTCTCCTGTAGCTGCAGGTTCGTGGTGCGCTCGATCCACTCCCCCGCCGCGTCCTGCGCGATTTCGCGCAGGACGATTTCAGTCTCGGTGATCTTGGTGATCTTCCCGTAGTTCTGACCGATGTAGTCGCCCGGCTTCACTTGATGAAGCAGGTTGTCTACCTTCAACAGGGCCTGCATGCGCCCTTGTTTCGATACGCTGCCCACCATCTTCATGCCGTCCAGCGGAATGGCCTCCAGAGGCTCCCGACGCCGACGCAGTTCAGAGGCCAGCGCCGAGTTGGGTTGCCGCGCATCCTGGCGCAGTGCCACCGACAGCTTTTGCATGCTGAACGGATCCACCGCCGCCGCCGAGGTGTAGGGCTGGGGATCGAACTGCTTCGGCGCAATGAGAGGCGTCACGTTGGCCTTGACCTCGCTGCGTTGCTGATCCATCCACTGGCGCAACTCCTGATGCTCACCACCGCATCCTGCAACGAGCGCCACCGCCGCGCACACAAGAAGTGACCTGCCAACGCCGCTCATTTCTTGACCTCCGGCTTTGCACCGGGCTTGGTGCCCGCCTTGGATCCGGCCTTGGCATTTTTCTTCGCCGCGGCGGCTTTCTTGACCTCGGCAATCTCGTTGGCATCGAGATAGCGATAGGTTCGGGCCGTGGCTTCCATCGACAACAAGCCGGTGGTGTCTTTTGCGGTGGGCTGGGCGATGCTCAGGTTATGCAGCGTCACGATGCGCGAGAGGTTGGCCACGTCGGCGGTGAACGAGCCGATGTCGTGGTACCGCCCCGCCACCTTGATCGCGATCGGCAGCTCGGCGTAGTAATCCTTCACCTGAACCGTGCCCGGGCGGAAGAGCTCGAACTGCAACCCGCGGCCCAGACCGGCCTGGTTGATGTCGGACAACAGCGCATCCATCTCCGCCTTGCCCGGCAACTGCTTCTCCAGCTGCGTCACATATTCCTGCACCTGTTCTTTCTGCTTGCGCAGTTCGGCGAGGTTGACGGCCTGGGCGAGCTTCTGCCGGTAATCCTGCTTGAGCGCCGGCTCGCGCCCGCGTTCGCCTTGCAATTCCTGGTTGGCATCGCCGAGCACCACGAGCCACGACAAGCCCACCACCGCCAGGGCCACGGCGGCGAAGGTCAACGTGCGTGGCAGCGGCGGCCAGCGCCATGGCTCTTTCGGGTTGAGGCCCTTGAACTGCTCGCCGGCGCGATTGAACATCGCGTTGACGTCGAGGTTGGAGGATGCTTTGGACTTGGTGGCCATCATCGTCCTCACGAAGCGCGGGCAGCCGACGCGGATTGAACCGCAGCCGCCGGTGCCTTGGCGTTTGGCACGGCGCTGGCCGCATCGGCAGGCTGCGCCGGACGCTTCAGCGTGAGCCGGACCGAGAACTCGAACAAACGACGCTGCTCCTTGTTGGCCAGCGTCACGTTGGAGGCCTTGATCTCAACCAGCTCCGGGCGCTCGAACCACGGTGAGTTGTAAGCCGTGTTGCGCAGCAGCTCCGACACGCGCTCGTTGGTCTGCGCGATGCCTGCGACCGATACCGTCTGATCCACCTGCTTGATGGTGTTCAGGTACACACCCTCGGGCGTTTGCTTGACCAGCTCATCCAGCAGGTAGACAGGCACGTTGCGGTTGGCCTGCAGATCTTCCACCGCTTGCTGACGCGCCTTCAGTGCATCGATCTCCGAGCGCAGGTTGGCGATGTCCTTGATCTGATCCTCCAGCGCCTTGATCTCGGTGCCGAGGAAGGCGTTTCGCGACTGCTGTGCGTAGATCAGTTGCTGAAACACGGTGTACCAGAGCGCCGCGCCGGCCAGGCCGACAGCCGCCGCCAGGCCAAGCGCCACCAGATAGGCCCGCTTGCGTTGTTGCCGCTTGACTTCGCGGTGGGGTAGCAGGTTGATCAGGATCACTGCACAAACCTCCGCATCGCCAATCC
>JANMAS010000028.1:0-4599 GCA_031359975.1 Burkholderiales bacterium | reverse complement strand
CCGCCGGAATCGCCGCAGGTCGAAGCGTATTTCGAAGACACTGCCTTCGAAGCCCCCCTGCATCGGTTTGACGCTGGCCAGGTATTTGCCCTGAGCCCGGCGATGAAGCAGTATCTCGACTTCGACATCGCATCGCAGTTGCGCACACTGGGGCGGCAGCACGGCTTGGCCGAGGCGCTGTACAGCAAGACCCAATTGCATCTGGAGTTCGACGCCGAGGTCACCCGCACCGCGTCGGAGGCGTTCGACGCACGGTCGGGCAACTGCCTGGCCTTGGTGGTGATGACGGCCGCGCTGGCCAAGCACCTCGAGCTGCCGGTTCACTACAACGCGCTGATCGGGCAGGAAAGCTGGAGCCGCAGTGGCGGCCTCTCGGTGATCAGCGGCCACGTCAACATCACCATCGGCAAGCGCCTGATCGACCGGGTGGCCGGGGTCGATCCCGAGGTGCAGTTGAGGCTCGATTTCGGATCGGTGCCGAGAGGCCGCGGCGCTTCGCTGCGCCCGGTGAGTGAAGCCACGATTCTCGGGATGTTCCTGAACAACCGCGCCGCCGAGGCATTGGTGCGTGGCGAGATGGCCGATGCCTATGCCAACGCCCGCGCATCATTGCTGCAGGATCCCGGCTTCGCGGCGGCTTACAACACATTGGGCGTGATCTATCAGCGCCGTGGTTTGGCCCAGCGTGCCGAGCAGGTCTACCGGCGCGCGCTGGAGCTGGAGGGCGGCGACCGGGTGGCGCTGCTCAATCTGGCGCGGCTGCTGGAGGCGCAGGGCCGCGGCAACGAGGCCGTACCGCTGCATGCGCGCCTGGCGCGCCTGGAGGCTGATCCCCCATTTCGCGAGTTCGACCAAGGCTGGGCGGCGGCGCAGGCGGGTGACTACCTCTCGGCGCGCGATCACATCCTGCGCGAGATGCGTCGCGACCCGGAATACCACGAATTTCACTTCTGGCTGGCTGTGGCGCTGTTCGGGCTCGGTGAGACCGAGAAGGCCCGTGAACAGCTGGCGATCGCGATGAACAACAGCACGACACGCAGCGAGCGGGCGATTTACGCCGCCAAGCTCGAACGATTGGCGCCGAAGGCGCCGGCTGTCCAGTGAATCCTGGATTCCCGGGCCCTTGCGGAAAGGGCATGCCAAACCGCTCGAGGGCGCGTGATATCGATCGCGCGAACGGCTGGCTCAAAGGATCTTGACACTTGGCAGCTTGCGCATGCCGCGATCGAAGGTCGCAGTGAACTCGCAGTCCAGATGGCCATGCTTGGCGACGATCAGGCAATCCGAGAAGCCGCACGAACTTTGCTCGAACAGGATGGCAGCGCGACTGACGGCCTCGCGATCCTCGAATGCGAATGCCGTCTCGTTCAGAAGGCTGTTCACAGCGCTCAGCTGAGCGGCCTTGGTCTGGTCGAAGGCAGATCGCAGCGTCCACACGGCCTCAGCCAGGACGACGTCCGTCACCAGCAAGGACTCGGGTGTGCTGCCGTACTTGGCCAGCAGCGAATCAATGCGCTTGTTCCGTGCCGGCTCATCGTTGAGCCACAGACGCAGCAGGATGTTCGTGTCGATCCCGATCATGGGCGGGACAACCTGCCCCGACCCGATGTCTGCGCGTGCTTGTCTGTCAGGTGCTTGGCGATCCCTTCGTCCATTTGTTCCAACGTCAACGCGCCACCATGGGGAGACTTCAGCAGACCGCGGATTCGGCGGGCATCCGGTTTGACGGCTCGTGCGGTGATCGTGTTGTCCGGCAGCACCTGGAAATCCAGTATCGATCCCACATTGAGCCCGAGCTGGTCGCGAATCTTCTTGGGCAAGGTGATCTGACCTTTGCTGGTGAGCGTGGCAAACATGGTGCGGACCTTCGTATGGACGTAACGTTCCTTACATTCTATCGCTGTAAGGAATGGCGAGTCGAGATCGTTCCGAAGCGTGAAGCGACGTGCCGCCGGAGGAAGCACTCGTTGGCGCTTTCGAGGCCGAGGTGCTGGCGGGGTCGCCCGCGCAGCTTCTGTTTCAACACGTGACTTTGCGGGATGATCCGGCTTCCGAAGGCTTGATCGAGTGGAGATATTGCGATGGCTGAAGAACGTGCCGTACTGGCCGGTGGCTGCTTCTGGGGTATGCAGGAGCTGATCCGCCGCTACGACGGGGTGATCTCGACCCGTGTGGGTTATTCGGGCGGTGATGTGCCGAACGCCACCTATCGCCGCCATGGCACCCATGCCGAAGCGATCGAGATCGTCTTCGATCCGGTTCGCATGAGTTACCGCCGGCTGCTCGAGTTCTTCTTCCAGATCCACGATCCGACCACCCGCAACCGCCAGGGCAACGATGTCGGGCTCAGCTACCGGTCGGCCATCTACTACACGAGCAACGAGCAGAAGCGCGTTGCCGAAGACACGATCGCCGACGTCGAAGCCTCCGGTCTGTGGCCCGGCAAGGTGGCCACCGAAGTGGCGGCCGCCGGCCCGTTCTGGCAAGCGGAGCCGGAGCACCAGGATTACCTGCAACGTCTGCCCGGCGGCTACACCTGCCATTTCATCCGGCCCGACTGGAAACTGCCGGTGAGAGCGAACGCGGGTTCGATGTAGGGCGCGCTGCGGCTCGACTTCAAAGGCCGGGTTCGCTCAAGGCAGCGGCGGCGTGCGTGATGATGCGCTGCGCCAGCGCAGGGTCCGCGCAGGCCAGTTCATCGGTATGGCTCGGCCAGAGCGCCGCGGTGGGCCAGCGCGAGAGTAGCCAGGCGCCGCGGGCGGTACCCTCGACAAGGTCGGTCGAGCGCAGAACCCGGCGCGGCGCGAGCAACGCCGCCAGGGCCAGGCCGAACACCGGGTTGTCGACGAGCGGCCCTTCCAAGATGACATCGGCCATCGAGCCCCCACTGATCCTTTGCAGCAGCCAGGCCGACATCTCGGCGCCATACAGGCTTGCCAGCGCCGGCCTGAGCCCGATCGGCACGGCGAGCGGCCCGAGCGCCGCGGCCTGGCCGTCGCGCGTGACGGTGCCGTGCCGCCCGATGAACGGCCCGCCGGATTCGGCAAACGCCGGGTGGGCCATCCAGCCTTGCGCCAACACCTGGCGCAGGCTTGATTCGTCGGCCAGGCCCGGATCGGCACCCGCACACAAGGCGTCAAACTCCCGCCCGCCCATGAACCGGGCCGTGGGCACCGGCGAGCCGGTCACCGCCACGTTGACGAGCTGATCACGCCGCGCATCCAGGCCCTCGATGGGAGCGCCGGCGGCCATCGCGATGGTCCAGGTGCCGGTGGACAGCACCGTGGCATCGTCGGCCCGGCATAGATAGCGCGCCAGGCAGGCGTTGCTGTCGTGCGAACCCACGTGAACCTGCACGTCAGCCGCGAGGCCGAGCTGTCGGGCGCGTGCAGGCATGACGCTGCCCAGTACCTCCCAGGCCGGGCGCACGGGCGCAAACAGCGCCGCGATGCCGCGTTGTCGAGCCCAATGACTGAACTCGGCGCGCCGGGGCGACCACAGCGCGGTGTGGCATCCCAGCGAGGAGACTTCGGTGGCCATCACGCCGCTGAACCACCACGCCCAAACCTGCGGGTAAGGCACCCAGCAGCGGATCTTCTGCCAGGCCTCGGGCATGTGCCGCTGCAGCCAATGCAGTTGCAGACCGGCCGTCAAGCCCTGCGGCAACTGGGGCGAGCCGGTTTGATCGAAGCCATCGACTTCGGCCGCGAACCGCGTGCGCTCGTCGCCGTAGCCATCCCATTCGTAGTCGATCGGTGGCAGCACCAGGCCATCGCTACCGAGGGCGCAAAAGGCGGCACCGTGCGTGGTGATCGAGATGCGCCCGATGCGCGCGCGCTGCGCCAATGCGGGTATCGCCTGCATCAGCCAGGCCTCGAGCGCCGCCACGCCCAGGCAGCGATACGCCAGCTCCCGGCCTTCCCACTGCGCCGGCCCGGCTGCGTTGGCGTGGTGGGCACGGGCCAACACACCGCCGGCGCTGTCGATCAGCACCAGCTTGGCGTTGCTCTTGCCGATGTCGAGCACCAGGGTACCGTCGTCCATGTCGGGCCTCAGGCTGGCTTGAAGGGTGCGGCGCCAGGCCGGCGCAGCCGCTGTATCCACCGCGGCAACACCATCGACACGATCAACAGCGCGCCCACGATCATCGACATCACGATGCCCGACACATTGAGCATGCCCAACGCAAAGTTGAAGCTGCCCAGCAGCACCGCCGCCAGCACGACGCCGACGATGCTGCCGCGCCCCCCTTCGATGGCCACGCCGCCGAGGATCACGATCGTCACCGCATCGAGCTCCCAGCCCATCTCCAGGTTCGGCCGCGTGCTGCCGATTCGCCCGGTCAGCAGAATGGCGGCCAAGGCAGCCATCACGCCGGCAAAGATGAACAGGCCCAAACGATAGCGATCGACCGAAATGCCCGAGAAGCGCGAGGCGATCGGGTTCGCGCCGATGGCGTAGATGCACCGCACGATCCATGGCCGGCGCATCTATGCGATCGGCGCGAACCCGATCGCCTCGCGTTTCTCTGGCATCTCGGTCGATCGTTATCGGCTGGGCCTGTTCATCTTCGCCGGCGTGAGGGCAGCCCTGGCGGCG
>JANMAS010000024.1:0-2298 GCA_031359975.1 Burkholderiales bacterium | reverse complement strand
GCCGTGGGCAACTTCGGCTCAGGCTGGACCTGGTTGGTGAAAAAGGGCGACGGCAGCGTCGACATCGTCAATATGGGCGCCGCCGGCACGCCGCTGACCACCGGCGACACCGCCTTGCTCACCTGCGATGTGTGGGAGCACGCCTACTACATCGACTACCGCAACATGCGCCCGAAGTTCGTCGAGACCTTCCTCAACCAGCTGGTGAACTGGGAGTTCGCGCAGCGCAATTTCGGCTGAAAGGGATGCGGGCCGCCGAGGTCCACAAGGTGGGCCTCTTCGTGGTCCACGGAGCGGCCCGGCGCTCGGCCCGCCCTCGGCGGTCAGCGCACTACTCGCCGAACGGACCGCCCAGCAGGCGCGCGCCTGGCTTCATGCCGCGCTTGTCGAACCAGCCCTGGTTCATCTCCAGCGCATAGCGCACCGGCTTGGTGGAGCAGTGCGAGGCATCGGTTTTCGGGGCCATTTCGGCGGTGTTGACGATCGTGCCGTCGTCGGCAATGAACGCGATGCTCAGCGGCAGCAAGGTATTGCGCATCCAGAAGCACTGCGGCGTGGCGGACTCAAACACAAACAGCATGCCCTCATGCGCCGGCATCTGCTCGCGAAACATCAAGCCCTTGGCGCGCTGATCGGGTGAGCGGGCCACCTGGGCCTGGATGTTGAACATGCCGGCGCGCAGCGTGATCGTCGGCAACTGTTGCGGCGAGCTTGTTTCCTGGGCCGGTGCCGAACTCGCCGCAAGGGCGACCACGGCGGTGCCCAACAGGCGGCGCAGGGCCGTGCGCGGGTGGCCAGCGCTTGGCGCAGGCGAACAATCAGGGCGTTGAGCGTGGGTCATGGCGGCGGCGATGCGTTGATATCCAATCATCTCAGCAAAAACGCCCGGTACGAGCCGGGCGTTCTTGCGTGAGAACCAGGAATTTACTTCTTGGCTTCTTCCTTCTTGGGCTCTTCCTTCTTCACTTCAGCCTTCTTGGCTTCGGGCTTGGCCGCGGCGGCGGATGCCGCGGGAGCCGCTTCAGCCTTCTTCGGCTCTTCCTTTTTCGCATCGGCGGCATAGGCGCCGGCAGCGAAAACGGTAGCGATCAGGGCGGCGAGGAGCTTGTTCATGGATAAGTCTTTCTGTTGGTAAGTCACCTCCCTCTGAGGCGGGGAGGCTCTGCGGTAACGAAGCGGATTCGCGTCCGGTTGACAAAGTCGCTGGCATAGAATTCGCTGAGCTTATTCATCGACATCATCCAGCGCGGAGTTGCCATTCCATGTACCAGCACATCAAGATCCCCGAGGGTGGCGAAAAGATCACCGTCAACGCCGACTACTCCCTCAACGTGCCGGATCAGCCGATCATTCCGTACATCGAAGGCGACGGCACCGGCTTCGACATCACCCCGGTGATGATCAAGGTGGTGGATGCGGCCGTGGCCAAGGCGTATGCCGGCCAGAAGAAGATCCACTGGATGGAGATCTACGCCGGCGAGAAGGCCACCAAGGTCTACGGCCCCGATGTGTGGCTGCCCGAAGAAACGCTCAACGTGCTTCGCGAATACGTGGTGTCGATCAAGGGCCCGCTCACCACGCCGGTGGGTGGCGGCATCCGCTCGCTCAACGTGGCGCTGCGCCAGGAGCTCGATCTGTATGTGTGCCTGCGCCCGGTGCAGTATTTCAAGGGTGTGCCGTCGCCGGTGAAAGAGCCCGAGAAAACGAACATGGTGATCTTCCGCGAGAACTCCGAAGACATCTACGCCGGCATCGAATACGAAGCCGAATCCGACAAGGCCAAGAAGCTCATCAAGTTCCTCATCGAAGAGATGGGTGTCAAGAAGATCCGCTTCCCCAATACATCGGGCATCGGCATCAAGCCGGTCTCGCGAGAGGGCACCGAGCGCCTGGTGCGCAAGGCGCTGCAATACGCGATCGACAACGACAAGCCCAGCGTGACCATCGTGCACAAGGGCAACATCATGAAGTACACCGAGGGGGGCTTCCGGGATTGGAGCTACGCGCTGGCCCAACGGGAATTTGGCGCCGAGCTGATCGATGGCGGCCCGTGGTGCAAATTCAAGAATCCCAAGACGGGCAAAGACATCATCGTCAAGGATTCGATCGCCGATGCCTTCCTGCAGCAGATCCTGCTGCGCCCGGCCGAGTACTCGGTGGTGGCCACGCTCAACCTCAACGGCGACTACATCTCCGACGCGCTCGCCGCGCAAGTGGGTGGCATCGGCATTGCGCCGGGCGCCAACCTGTCGGATTCAGTGGCGTGTTTCGAAGCCACGCACGGCACCGCGCCCAAGT
>JANMAS010000017.1:0-5193 GCA_031359975.1 Burkholderiales bacterium | reverse complement strand
CCGCGGCCTGCACCGCATGGCGTATTGGGAATGGGGCGATCCGGCCAACGACAAGGTGCTGGTGTGTGTGCACGGCCTGTCGCGCCAGGGCCGTGATTTCGACACCCTGGCTGCTGCGATGGCCGATCGTTACCGGGTGGTGTGCCCGGATGTGGTGGGCCGTGGCCAATCCGATTGGCTGGCCGATCCCGCCGGCTACGCGGTGCCGGCTTATGTGGCCGACATGGTGACGCTGCTGGCGCGGCTCGATGCTGCTGAGGTGCATTGGGTGGGCACCTCGATGGGTGGCCTGATCGGCATGGGCCTGGCCGGCCTGCCGAAGTCACCGATCCGGCGCCTGGTGCTCAACGATGTGGGCCCGGCCATCGAATACACCGCGCTGCTGCGCATCCGAGGCTACCTCGGCCAGCCGGTGCAATGGGCCAGCTTCGATGAAGCGGCCGATGCCTTGTGGGAGATCTCCAAGGGTTTCGGCCCGCACACGCGTGAGCAGTGGCTGGCCTTGTGCGGGCCGATGCTCAAGCAGGAGAACGGCTTCTACAAGACCCACTACGACCCGGCCATCGCCAACAACGTGCGCGCCACCACGCCAGAGCTGGCCGCCATGGGCGAAGGCATGTTGTGGGCCGCGTACGACCGCATCGCCTGCGCCACGCTGGTGCTGCGCGGCGCCGAATCCGATCTGCTCTCGCCTGAAACCGCCGGCAAGATGGCCAGCCGTGGCCCCAAGGCACGCATCGAAGAGATTGCCGGCGTGGGCCATGCGCCGATGCTGGTGCAACCCGATCAGATCGCGCGGGTGAGGTCGTTTCTGCTCGCTGCATGAAAACATCCACCACCACGCTGCACGGCAGCGCGGCGCCGATCGTCCAGCTCACGGATGAATCGATACCGGGGGCGCAGGCGGGCGAGCTCGCCAGCCCGGCAACCGCCGACGACGCATTGCGGCGCGCACGCAATTTTGCCGAGCCGCTGCTCACCGGCCAGATCCTCGATACCGGCGAGCCGGCCATGTCGCATGCCGATGGCGTGGCCGCGATCCTGGCCGACATCGGCGCGGCGCCCGGCTTGAGCGCGGCGGCGTATCTGGTCTATGCGGGCGATTTTCTGCAGCGGCCGGAAGAGGTGGTGAGCAAGGCCTTCGGCCCGGCGTACGCCAGCCTCGTCACGCTCACGCGGCAGCTGGTGCGCATCCAGCGCGCCGCCCGCGATGCCAACGTCGAGCTGGAACGCCGCGCGCAGCAGACCGAACGGGTGCGCAAGATGCTGCTGGCCTTTTCGCGCGACATGCGCGTGGTGCTGCTGCGCCTGGCCTCGCGCCTGCAAACCTTGCGCTGGCATGCGCAAAGCAAGGTGGCGTGCCCAGGCGCGCTGGCGCGGGAGTCGCAACAGGTGTTTGCGCCGCTGGCCAATCGCCTGGGCATCTGGCAGATCAAGTGGGAGATCGAGGATCTGTCGTTTCGCTTCTTGCAGCCCGATGACTACCGCCGCGTGGCGGCCATGCTCGACAGCACCCGCATGGGCCGCGAAAACGATGTGGAAGCATTTCGCAGCCTGCTGATGCGAGACATGGCCGCCGCCGGCATCGATGCCCAGGTGCATGGCCGCCCCAAACACATCTACAGCATCTGGAAAAAGATGCAGGGCAAGCGGCTCGACTTCGGCAAGGTGTTCGACGTGCGCGCACTGCGCGTGATCGTGCCCGACGTGCCCTCTTGTTATGCCGCCCTGAGCCGCGTGCACGAGCGTTTCCGCCCGGTGGCCGGCGAGTTCGACGATTACATCGCCCGCCCCAAGGCCAACGGCTACCAATCGCTCCACACCGTGATCCTCGACGACGACGGCGCAGCGGTGGAAGTGCAGATCCGCACCGAGCCGATGCACGAGCATGCCGAGTACGGCGTGGCGGCGCACTGGGCCTACAAGGAAGCCGGTACCAAGGGTTATGCCGGCGTGCAGGCTTCCGGCAGCTTCGAAGACCGGGTGGCCGAGGCGCGCAAGGCGGTGCTGCGGCAGCTGCTGGCGTGGGAGCGCGAGTTTGCGTCCGGAGGCGACGAGCCCACGCAGGATGCGGGGGCACCGGCATCGTCTGAAACGCCGGTGTTCGACGACCGCATCTATGTGTTCACGCCGCAGGCGGCGGTGATCGAGCTCACCGCCGGCGCGACGCCGATCGACTTTGCCTACGCGTTGCATTCCGATCTCGGCCATCGCTGCCGGGGTGCCAAGGTAGACGGCGTGATGGTGTCGCTGAACACGCCGCTGGCCAACGGCCAGACGGTGGAAGTGATCAGCATCAAGGAGGGCGGCCCCTCGCTCGACTGGCTCAACGCCGAGCTGGGTTACCTCAAGAGTCCGCGCTCCAAATCCAAGGTGCGTGCGTGGTTCAACACCCAGGCGCAAGCGCAGACGATCGCACGCGGCCGCGAGCTGGTGGAGCGGCTTCTGCAAAGGGAAGGGCGCACCGCGTTGAAGCTCGACGAACTGGCGGCCCAGCTCGGCTTCAAAGGTGCCGAGGCGCTGTTCACCGTGGTGGGCAAGGATGAGTTTTCTCTGCGCAACATCGAGCAGTTGCTGCGGCCCGCCGAGCCCGCGCCGGTGGCCGACGAAATGATCGGCCTGCGCCGCCCGAGCACCGAAAGCGGCAAGGGCGGTGTGCTGGTGGTGGGGGTGGAATCGCTGCTCACCACGCTGGCGCGCTGCTGCCGCCCGGCGCCGCCGGATGCGATCGTCGGCTTTGTCACCCGCAGCAAGGGCGTGGCCATCCATCGCAAGGGCTGCTCGAACGTGGTGCACATGGCCGCCCGCTCGCCCGACCGGGTGATCCCGGTGGCCTGGGGTTCGGCCACAACCGACAAACCCGGCGCCTACCCGGTCGATCTGATGATCGAGGCCGGCGATCGCCCGGGCCTGCTGCGCGACATCTCCGAAGCCTTCACCAAGGAAAAGGTGAACGTCGTGGGTGCCCGTACGCAGACGGTGAAGGACGCACGCGGCGTGACGGCCTGGATGACCTTCACCGTGGAGGTGGCCGACGCCCACCGCCTGAAACACGTGCTGGCGCAGATCGCCCGCATCGATGGCGTGCGCCGCGCGGGGCGCAAGTAGCCGCCGGGAGGCAGGGCAGCCGCATCGCCCGTGATAAACTTTTCGGTTGACCCAGGCGCGTAGCTCAGCTGGTTAGAGCACCACCTTGACATGGTGGGGGTCGTTGGTTCGAGTCCAATCGCGCCTACCAGATTCGGTAGAAGGAACAAGGCCCAGGCAGATCGTCTGGGCCTTTTGCTTTCATGGGTGCCAAGCGTTGCGCTGGGCCTGCAATTTCATGCGCAGCAGCGGTCGCTGACCGGCAGCTTTCTGGGTGGAGCCGCCCAGTGGATGGCTTCTCAGAGGCAGTCAACGTCTTGTCGGGCGCACCTGTGCACGCAGACGCGCGTTGAGCTGCGCCGCACTACCGTCCAAGCGGCAGATACAGCGTCAGCGGCGCATCCTGCAGCGTCTTGAATCCGAAATGCACGTAGAAGGCCTTGGCCGCATCGTCCTTCGCATCCACAAGCAACGCGTACGCCGCAACCTGCTCTCGAGCCTTCAGGCAGCGATCGACGGCGCAGCCCAACAGAAGCTTGCCCAGTCCCCGGCCTCGCTGATCCGTTCGGCAGGCGAGCCGGCCCATGCGAAAGCAGGGCACCGGGTATCGAGGCAACTTCTTGCGCTCGGCGTCTGTGAGACGCTGCCCGTCGACCTCTGCCGCACTGAGCGTGTAGTAGCCCAGGATGCGCTCGGGCTGCGCTGAATCGGCGAGCACATAGACCGAACTGATGCCGCGTCGGCGGTGCTGATCTGCGAAGCGATGAAGGTACTCATCCAGCGACAGCACGCCGCAATCGAACCCTTGCCGATCGTGAACCGCAGGATCGAGCGGCAGGTCGTCAAGCACGCCGAACCTTGCGGCGTGCCTGCGTCAGGGCTGCCTTGAGGGCCGGGTTTGGCGCGAAAGCCGAATCGAGCGCACTTGCGAACGCGGTGAAATCGCGTTCGGTGAGCGTGAGCCGCGCTTCGCGGTCGAGCAGCACCTGCGCCTTTTCCTTCGCGGCGACGCGCACAAAGCCGGCCATTGTGGTGCCCAGCAGGGCGGCAGCCTTGGCCACGATGGCCTTCTCGTCGGCATCCATCTTGAGATCGAAGCGCGCAGCGGTGGTCATGAGCAACTCCAGTGGATTGATACGGCATTTTACCGTACTTGAGCATGTCGTGCCCACAGGGCCAGGCGGGCCAGCGCCGTGGCTGTAGCGTGATTCGGCGGTCCAGGCACGACGCGCGTCGCCGATCAGCGGCTGGTTGGCGTGCGGTTTTGGGAAAGTTTTGGGGCCGCTTGGGGACAGCGCGGGGGTGCGCAGACGACAGTGCCTGCACCAACCCATCCGCAGGACGTCCCCATGATCGAAGTCAACTGGCTGCTGTTCGTTGCCGCGTCGCTGGTGCTCATCGTCACGCCGGGGCAGGACATGATCCTCGTCATGTCGCGCTCCATCGCCCAGGGCGCCGTTGCGGGCGTGGCCACGGCCACCGGCGTGTGCAGCGGCCTGATCGTGCACACGGTGGTGGCCGCACTGGGGTTTGGCGCGCTGATCCGCACCTCGGAGTGGCTGTACTTCGGGATGCAGCTGGCCGGCGCCGCCTACCTGGCCCACATGGGCCTGCAGCTGCTGCGCGCGCCGCAGCGGCAACTCGACATCGCCGGGTCGGCGCTGAAGCGTCCATCGCGCATGTTCTTCGACGGCGCCTTGTCGAACATCTGCAACCCGAAGATCGTCGTGTTCTACCTGGCGTTCCTGCCCCAGTTCGTGGCGCCGGGCGCCACGCATGCCACGCTGTCGCTGTTCGTGCTTGGCCTGGCCTTCGCGGTGCTCTCGCTGCTCGTCAAGGGCCCCATCGGGCTGGGTGCCGCGGCCCTGTCCACCTGGCTGCGGGCGCATCCGCAGTCGCTGGTGTGGCTGTTCCGCGCCAGCGGTGTGGTGCTGATCGGCCTGGGCGCGCAGCTGGCGCTGCAGCGGCCGCTGTGACGCTCCGTATCGCCGCCGCCGAGATGGACAAGCCCGAGCAGGTGCTGCAGTACATGCTGCGCCCGAACATCGGAGACTGCCTGGATCTGTGGTTCGGCAAGTCGGCGCAGACCGATCAGGTGATCCGGCA
>JANMAS010000613.1:0-1545 GCA_031359975.1 Burkholderiales bacterium | reverse complement strand
GCTGGCCGCCCTGCTGCTGGCGCTGCGTGCCGGTGGCGAGCAGCTCGGCTGGGGTTTCCAGCTGCAGTCGGCGCCGTTTGTCGCGGCGCTGGCCTTGCTGTTCACTTTGATCGGCCTGAACCTCGCGGGTGTGTTCGAAGTGGGTGGTGTGCTGCCTGGCGATGTGGCGGCGGCGCGCGCCAAGCATCCGCTGGTCGACCATGCGCTGACCGGTGTGCTCGCGGTGGCAGTGGCTTCGCCATGCACCGCGCCATTCATGGGCGTGGCGCTGGGTGTGGCGCTGTCGCAGCCCGCGCCGCTGGCGCTGGCGATCTTTGCCGCGCTCGGCCTGGGCATGGCGGCGCCGTACCTCGCCGCCAGCCTGTGGCCCGCCCTGGCGCGCAGCCTGCCGCGGCCCGGTGTGTGGATGGTGCGCTTCAAGGCCTTGATGGCTTTCCCGATGTTTGCCACCGTGGTGTGGCTGATCTGGGTGCTGGGCCAGCAAGTGGGCATCGATGGCGCCGTGGCCTTGCTGGGTGTGCTGGTGGCGGTGGCCTTTGCCGCCTGGGCGCTGGGCTCACCGGGATTCGGCAAGGTGGCGCGTGGCGCATTTGGCGCGGTGGCGCTGGTGGTGCTGGGCGCTTCGCTGGCCTGGGCCTGGCCCGTGCTGCGCGATTCCGCTCACGATGCGGCCGCCGGCAGCGGCGCACAGCTCACCGGCGCATCGCACGGCTCGGCGCGCTGGCAGCCGTGGTCAACCGAGGCCGTGGCCAAGGCGCAGGCCGAAGGCAAGCCGGTGTTCGTCGATTTCACCGCCGCCTGGTGTGTCACCTGCCAGTTCAATAAACGTACCGTGCTCAACAACACCCTGCTGTTGGCCGAGATGGATGCCAAGCGGGTGGTGATGCTGCGCGCCGACTGGACACGCCGCGACAGCGCGATCAGCGCCGAGCTCACCCGCCTGGGCCGCAACGGCGTGCCGGTGTACGTGCTTTATCCGCCCGGCGGTGGCAGCCCGACGCTGCTGTCGGAAATCCTCTCGGTGGCCGAGGTTCGCGGCGCGGTTTCGCGCTGGTGAGGCCCGCGCGGGCCGTCAATCGCCCGGCGCCGGATATCGCACCGCCAGCACCTCGATCACATCGGGCCCGGCAGGTGTGACCAGTTTCACCTCGTCGCCCTCGCGGGCCTTGAGCAAGGCACGGGCGATCGGAGAGATCCAGCTCACATCGCCGGCCAGATTGTCGGCCTCGTCGATGCCCTTGATGGTGATCGTGCGCTGTTCGCCATGGCTGTTGACATAGGTGATGGTGGCGCCGAAGAAGATCTGGTCGCTGCCGTGATGCGCTGAGGGATCGGCCACCTCGGCGATGTCGAGGCGCTTGGTGAGAAAGCGGATGCGGCGATCGATCTCGCGCAGCCGTTTCTTGCCGTAGAGGTAATCGCCGTTTTCCGAGCGATCGCCGTTCTTGGCGGCCCACGACACCACCTCCACCACCGTGGGCCGCTCATCGTCGATGAGTTGCAGCAGCTCGGTGCGCAGGCGCAGGTAACCCTGCGGCGTGAGGT
>JANMAS010000606.1:0-2054 GCA_031359975.1 Burkholderiales bacterium | reverse complement strand
CGTCGCGCAGGTTCGCGCCGACGATGTGCCACGCCGTGTCGCCGCGCGCGATCAGGTCGTCGAGGTAGACGGCCTGGTGCGCTCGATGAAACGATCCGAGGCCGATGTGGAGGATGGTTTGGGGGGTGCTGCTCATGGTGGTCTCAAGGCGGACTCTGACGCTCAGGCGTGCGCGCCGGCAAGCCGGCCTTCGCGATCGAACACGTGGAAGTGGCCGGCGGTGATATCCAGCCCCACCGCGTCGCCGGGCCGCAGCGCGGTGCGCGAGTTCTGCCGCAAGACGAGTTGCACACCCTCGCCACCCTTCGCGCCGGCCGTGCGGGCGTAGATCAGCGTGTCGGCGCCGAGGGCTTCGATCACGTCGACCTGCGCCGCCAACTGGCCCTGCCCGGGCGCCGTCACCGCGATGTGCTCGGGCCGCACGCCGATGAAACCATCGGTCATCGTGGTGCCCACCAGTTTGCCGAGCGCGGGCAGTTCGGCCGCGTCCACCACGTTCATCTGCGGCATGCCGATGAACTGGGCGACGAAGCGATTGGCCGGCTTGTCGTAGAGCTTCAGCGGCGGCCCTTCCTGCTCCACCGCGCCGTCGCGCAGCACCACCACGCGGTCGGCCATGGTCATCGCCTCGGTCTGGTCGTGGGTGACGTAGATGCTGGTGGCGCCGAGCTCGCGGTGCAGCTTGACGAGCTCCAGCCGCGTCTGGCCACGCAGGGCGGCGTCGAGGTTCGACAAGGGCTCGTCGAACAGGAACACCTTCGGCGCGCGCACGATGGCCCGCCCGATGGCCACCCGCTGGCGCTGGCCGCCCGAGAGCTCCTTGGGCGTGCGATCGAGATACTTCGAGAGGTTCAGGATCTCGGCCGCACGACCTACCTTCTCATCGATGGTCTTCTTGTCGACGTTCGCCAGGCGCAGCGCAAACGACATGTTCTCGGCCACCGTCATGTGCGGATACAGCGCATAGCTCTGGAACACCATCGCCAGGTCGCGCTTGCTCGATGACAGCGCGGTGATGTCGCGGCCGTCCAGGTGCAGCGACCCACCGTCGATCGGCGCGAGGCCGGCGATGGCGCGCAGCAACGTGGACTTGCCACAGCCCGACGGGCCGACGAAGACGACGAACTCGCCCTTCTCGATGTTGAGGTTGATGCCCTTGAGGGCGCGCACCGGGCCGAAAAGCTTTTCGACGTTCGTGAGTTTGAGGAATGACATGTCGATATCTCCTGTTGGCCCCGTGCCGCCTTGGGGCGGCCCGGCGGCGACTATTTACTTAACCGCGCCGAAGGTCAAACCTTGGACGAGTTGTTTCTGGCTGAACCAGCCGACGACGACGATGGGCGCGATGGCCATCAGGGATGCGGCGGACAACTTGGCCCAGAAGAGTCCTTCGGGGCTCGAATACGAGGCGATCAGCGTCGCCAGCGTGCCCGACCGGGACGAGCTGAGGTTCAGCGACCAGAAGGCCTCGTTCCAGCTCATCACCAGGCACAACAGGCCGGTGGATGCGAGCGTGCCCATGGCCAGTGGCCGGATCACGTGCTTGAACTCGCCCCAGATGCCGGCGCCGTCCATGCGCGCGGCCTCCAGGATGTCGGGCGGGATGTCCTTGAAGCCCGAGTACAGCATCCACACCATGATCGGCAGATTGGACAGCGTGAACACGATGATCAGCGCGGTGAGTGAATCCAGCAGCCCGGCGGTTTGCGCGAGCACGTAGATCGGTACGAGCGCGCCCACCGCGGGCATCATCTTCGTGGACAGCATCCACATCAGGATGTCGCGGGTCTTCTTCGTTCGGAAGAAGGCCATCGAATACGCCGCCGGTGCGGCGATCGCGAGGCCGAGCAACGTGGAGACGACGCTCGTGATCACCGAGTTGAGCGCGTAGTGCAGGTAGTCGCTGCGCAGGTTGACCTCGGCGAAGCTTTCCATCGTCGGGGTGAAGAACAGCTGCGGCGGCACCGAGATCGCCTGCATTTCGGTCTTGAACGCTGTCATGCCCAGCCACAGCAGTGGGAAGAACAGCAGCAGCGCGCAGCCCCAGGCCGCGG
>JANMAS010000574.1:0-2593 GCA_031359975.1 Burkholderiales bacterium | reverse complement strand
CTACTACTTCGCCGCCGAGCACCTCAGCGGCAAGAGCACCGGCAACATCCTCAACGTCGACGCCGGCAACCTCGCCGCCTTCACACGTTGAGGCCGCGGTTGTCCAGCCTCACCCCGCCCGGCCCGCTTCAAGGAACCGTCATGAGCCATCTGATCGACCCCGGCGTGATCGCCGCGCACAACGGCCCCTTGCGGCGCCCTCTCGACGACGACTATGCCCACCTCGGCCAACAGCTCGCACGGCGCGGCATCGATATCGATAGCGTGCGGGCGCAGGTTGCCGCCTTCGGCGTGGCGATCCCGAGCTGGGGTGTGGGAACCGGCGGCACCCGCTTTGCGCGCTTCCCGGGGCGGGGCGAGCCGCGCAACGTCTTCGACAAGCTCGAAGACTGCGGCGTGATCCAGCAGCTCGGCCGCACCACGCCCACCGTCTCGCTGCACATCCCGTGGGATAAATGCAGCGACTGGAGCGAATTGCGCCAGGCGGCGGCCAGCCACGGCCTGGGCTTCGACGCGATCAACTCCAACACCTTTTCCGACCAGAAAGGCCAGGCGCACAGCTACAAGTTCGGCAGCCTCACGCACACCGATGCGGCCACCCGCGCGCAAGCCGTGGCGCACAACATCGAATGCATCGAGATCGGCCAGAAGATCGGCAGCCGGGCGCTCACCGTGTGGATCGGCGACGGCAGCAACTTTCCCGGCCAGCAGCACTTTCGCCGCGCCTTCGAGCGCTACCTCGAAAGCACCCGCCAGATCTATGCCGCGCTGCCCGGCGATTGGCGCATGTTCCTCGAGCACAAGATCTGCGAGCCGGCCTTCTACGCCACGGTGATTCAGGATTGGGGCTCGAGCTTTCTGGCCGCCAGCAGCCTGGGGCCCAAGGCGCAATGCCTGGTCGACCTCGGCCACCACGCGCCCAATGTCAACATCGAGATGATCGTGGCGCGGCTGATCGCGGCCAACAAGCTGGCCGGCTTCCACTTCAACGACAGCAAGTACGGCGATGACGATCTGGACGCCGGCAGCGTGGCCCCGTACCGCCTGTTCCTGGTCTTCAACGAACTGGTGGCGGCGGCCCACGAGGGCGTGGCGGGTTTCGATCCGGCCTACATGCTCGACCAGAGCCACAACGTGACCGACCCGATCGAAAGCCTGATGAGCAGCGCCGCACAGGTGCAGCGGTGCCATGCCCAGGCACTGCTCGTCGACCGCGTGGCGCTCGATGCGGCACAAGGCGCCAACGATGCGCTGGTCGCCACCCAGGCGCTCAAGCGCGGCTTCGATACCGATGTCACCCCGATCCTGCAGCGTGTGCGGCTGGACGCCGGCGGTGCGATCGACCCGATCGGCGCCTATCGCGCCAGCGGCTACCGCCAGCGCGTGGCCGACAAGCGGCCTGCCGTGGCAGGCGGCAGCGGCGGCATCGTCTGACCGCCCACGCCACCTTGCGCGCGCGCACTGTTTTCCCACCCGCCGCGGATTGCGGCATCTCGAACCATAAAGAAAGAGACAACATGACACGCAGAATCAAACTCATCGCCGCGGCGGCCTTGTCGGTCTGCCTGGCCGCTCCTGCGCTGGCGGCCGACAAGATCGCACTCGTCGTCAAGAGCCTGGGCAACGGCTTCTTCGATGCAGCCCACCAGGGCGCGCTGGAAGCCGCCAAGGAGTTGAAGGATGTCGAAATCATCTACACCGGCCCGGCCAAGGCCACGGCCGAAGGCCAGATCGAGATCATCAACTCGCTGGTGGCACAGAACGTCAAGGCCATCGTGATTTCGGCCAACGACCCGGACGCCCTGGTGCCTTCGCTCAAGAAGGCCATGGCTCGCGGCATCAAGGTCATCTCCTTCGATTCGGGCGTCAAGAAAGAAGGCCGCCTGATGCAGCTGAACCCGTCGAACAGCGCGCTCATCGGCGAGAAGCTCGCCAAGATGACCGAGCAGGCGATCGGCAAGACGGGCGAGATCGCGATCCTGTCGGCCACCGCGCAAGCCACCAACCAGAACATCTGGATCGCCGAGATGAAGAAGGTGCTGGCACTGCCCGGCTACAGCGGCCTGAAGCTGGTCAACGTGGTCTACGGCGACGACCAGACCGACAAGAGCTACCGCGAGGCACAAGGCTTGTTCAAGAGCTACCCCAACCTGAAAGCCATCATCGCGCCGACGACGGTGGGCATTGCCGCGGCGGCCAAGGCGGTGCAGGATGAAAAGCGGGTCGGCCAGATATTTGTCACCGGCCTGGGCTTGCCCTCGGAAATGGCCGGGCATGTGAAGAGCGGCGCGGTCAAGTCGTTCGCCATCTGGAACCCGATCGACCTGGGTTATTCGTCGATCTTCGCGGTCAACGCCTTCATCAAGGGCACGGCCAAGGGCGTGGCCGGCGAGAAGATTTCGCTGGGCCGCGTGGGCAGCACCACGCTCGACAAAGACCTCGAAGGCGCGATGGCCGAGCCCTTCACCTACGACGCTGGCAACGTCGAGCAGTTCGCCAAGATCTTCTGATCCAGCGCTGCATGCCCGGGCACCGCATGCGGTGTCCGCACCCGGGCCTGTTCACCCAACGGAACGCCGCCTCGCGATGAATC
>JANMAS010000543.1:0-2833 GCA_031359975.1 Burkholderiales bacterium | reverse complement strand
AGCAGCACATACAGCAGCGCCAGCGTCATGATGCGCACCCAGCCGGCACCGAACTGCTGCACAAACAGCGGCAGGGCGATCAGCGCCACCGCCGCGATGAAAAAGACAATCAGCTTGCTGGCTTGGGACGATTGCGATTTGGCCATGATCAATCCTCCTTCAGGCGCGATCGGCCGTGCGCTCGCCGAGTAGGCCTTGCGGACGCAAGGTGAGCACCAGGATCAACGCGATGAACGCGAAGATGTCGGCATAGTGGCTGCCCAGCACGCCACCGGTGAGGTCGCCCAGATAACCGGCGCCGATCGCTTCGATCAGGCCCAGCAGCACACCACCCACCATGGCCCCGGCCAGGTTGCCGATGCCGCCGAGCACGGCTGCGGTGAATGCCTTCAAGCCGGGCAGGAAGCCCATCGAGTGCTGCACGGTGCCGTAGTTGGCTGCCCACATGATGCCGGCGATCGCCGCCAGCGTGGCGCCGATGACGAAGGTGGCCGAGATCACCATGTCCGGACGCACACCCATCAGCGAAGCCACACGCGGGTTCTCGGCGGTGGCGCGCATCGCGCGGCCGAGCTTGGTGCGATTGACCAGCCACATCAGCGCCGCCAGGATGATGCCGGTGGCGGCAAGGATCAACACCTGCGTGACGCTGATCACCGGGCCGCCCAGGTTGATCGGCTCCGTGGGCAGCAGCAAGGGGTAGGGTTTGGGGTTGGGCTTCCAGACGATCATCGCCAGCGTCTGCAACAGCAGCGACATGCCCATCGCGGTGATCAGCGGCGCCAACCTGGGCGCATTGCGCAAGGGCCTGTAGGCCACTTTTTCGATGGAGAAGTTCAGCACCGAACACACGAGGATGGCGCAAGGCAGGGAGATCAGCATCTTGGCCCAACCGGGAATCGGCGAATCGGCCATCGCCGACACCACCGTCCAGCTCGTGAGTGCCCCCACCATCAGGATTTCGCCGTGCGCGAAGTTGATGAGGTTGATGATGCCGTACACCATCGTGTAGCCGAGCGCGACGAGCGCATACATGCTGCCCAGAACCAGACCATTGATGATCTGCTGGAAGAAAGTGTCCATCCGGGAGCCTCCTGTGGATTGGACCGGTCATGCAAGACCCGGGCCGCCTGATCGATCGCGCAGCGAGCTTCATTCGAATCGGCCACCCGCCGTGGTGCGTCAAAACTCGATGGAAGCTGGCGTCAGGCGGCCGAATTGTAGGAGTGCACCAAACCGGTTCACGACCGTAGTTACCCCCTCGACAGACCTCCCGATTGCGGGTGCGTTCGGCTCAGGTGCAACCGCCAAAGCCGGGGGATCAGGGGCCCTGGCGTGCCGCTTCGTTGCGCTCGCGCAGTTCACGCAGGCGCTCGGCAATGCGCTGCTCCAGGCCTTGCTCGGTGGGTTGGTAAAACGCCGGTGCGGCCATGCCATCGGGCAGGTAGTGCTCGCCGGCGGCAAAGGCACCGGGTTCGTCGTGCGCGTAGCGGTAGCCCTCGCCGTAGCCGATGTCCTTCATCAGGCGGGTGGGTGCATTGCGAAGGCGGGTGGGTACGGGCTGCGTGCCGTCTTGCGCGATGAAGGCTCGCACCGCCTTGTAGGCCGTGTAGACGGCGTTGGACTTCGGCGCCACCGCCAGATACACCACCGCCAGAGCCAGGGCGAGCTCGCCTTCGGGTGAACCGAGGCGCTCATAACACTCCGCGGCGTCGAGTGTGAGCCGCAGCGCACGCGCATCGGCCAGGCCGATGTCTTCACTGGCCATGCGGATCAGGCGGCGCGCGATGTAGCGCACGTCCACCCCGGCATCGAGCATGCGGGCAAACCAATACAAGGCCGCATCCGGGTCGGAGCCGCGTACCGATTTGTGCAGCGCGGAGATCGTGTCGTAGAACAGCTCGCCGCCTTTGTCGTAGCGCCGCAAGGAGGCACCCAGCGCCCGCTCGAGCAGGCCTTCGTCGATGGCCGATGCCGGCGGCTTGCCACGCGCGGCCAGCGACGCCGCGTTGTCGAATGCGTTGAGCAGCCGGCGCGCATCGCCGTCGGCATGGCCGATCAGACGATCGCGCGCGGCCTGGGTGACGGGCGGCGAGGCCAGCAGGGCGGCGGCCCGGTCGATCAGTTGCGACAGGTCGTCGTGGCCGATCGATTGCAGCACGTGCACGGTGGCGCGCGAGAGCAACGCCGAGTTCACCTCGAACGACGGGTTCTCGGTGGTGGCGCCGACAAAGGTGAACAGGCCCGATTCCACATGCGGCAGGAAGGCATCCTGCTGCGACTTGGTGAATCGGTGCACCTCATCGACGAAGACGACCGTGGCGCGGCCGATCGTTCTTGCCGCCTGCGCCGCTTCAACCGCTTCGCGGATGTCTTTGACGCCGGCCAGCACCGCCGACAGCACGACGAAGCGCGCGTCCACCGCGCCAGCGAGCAGCCGCGCCAAGGTGGTCTTGCCGACACCGGGCGGACCCCACAGGATCATCGAATGCAGCGTGCCGGATTCGAACGCCGCACGCAGCGGGCGGCCGGGGCCGAGCAGGTGCGCCTGACCGATGACATCGTCGATATGGCGCGGCCGCATGCGTTCGGCCAGCGGAGCGTTGGCATCAACCGTCGCCGAGGAGCCGGCCATGCCGCCGGATTCGGCCGGAGCGGGTAGATCGTCGAACAGCGAACCGTTGCTGGACATCAGTGCCCGCCGGGCCGCCCCAAAGGCACTGAGCGCCCCCTCGGGGGGCAGCGAACGCAGGGAGCGTGGGGGCTCAACATACGCGGGATTGTCGCAGTAGCGCCGCGCGCCCGAGGGCGCGCAGCGCTACTGGGTCAGCAC
>JANMAS010000032.1:0-12457 GCA_031359975.1 Burkholderiales bacterium | reverse complement strand
GATGGCGTGTGTGCAGTTGCGCGGCCGGCTGGTTGAAGCCGTTCTCGGCCGGCGGCTTGCTGAACAGCGACGCGAATTGCGCCTTCACGTGGCCGAGTTCGATCCGGTCCTGCGGGCGCTTCGGCCCGGCCAGGCTCGGTGTCACGGTGCCGAGGTCGAGCGTGACGATCTGGGTGTAATCGACCTCGCCGCGGCGTGGCGCGCCGAACAGGCCCTGAGCCTTGAAGTAGGCCTCGAAGGCTTCGATCTCGCCTTTGGTGCGGCCGGTGCCCTTGAAGTAATCGATCGTCTTGCCGTCCACCGGGAAAAAGCCCATCGTGGCGCCGTATTCAGGCGCCATGTTGGCGATGGTGGCGCGATCGGGCAGGGCCAGCGAGCCTGCGCCGGGGCCGAAAAACTCGACAAACGCGCCCACCACCTTTTCGCTGCGCAGGATCTGGGTGACGGTGAGCACCAGATCGGTGGCGGTGACCCCCTCGCGCAGCTGGCCCGAGAGCTCGAAGCCCACCACATCGGGCGTCAGAAAGTACACCGGCTGGCCCAGCATGCCGGCCTCGGCCTCGATGCCGCCCACGCCCCAGCCCACCACGCCGATGCCGTTGATCATGGTGGTGTGGCTGTCGGTGCCTACCAGCGAGTCGGGGTAGTACACCTTTTCGGCGGTTTTGTGCACGCCCCGCGCCAGGTATTCGAGGTTCACCTGGTGCACGATGCCAAAGCCGGGCGGCACCACGCCGAAGGTGTCAAAGGCCTGCATGCCCCACTTCATGAACTCGTAGCGCTCCTGGTTGCGCTGGAACTCGAGCTTCATGTTGAGATCGAGCGACTTCTTGGTACCGAAGTGGTCGATCATGATGGAGTGGTCGACCACCAGATCCACCGGCACCAGCGGCTCGATGGTCTTGGCGTTTTTGCCCATCGCATCGGCCACGTTGCGCATCGCGGCCAGATCGGCCAGCAGCGGCACGCCGGTGAAATCCTGCAGCACCACGCGGGCGACGACAAACGGGATCTCGTCCACCCGATCGGTATTGGCCTTCCAGCCGGCGAGTTGCTTCACATGCTCGTCGGTCACCTTCTTGCCGTCGCAATTGCGCAGCACGCTCTCCAGCACGATGCGGATCGACACCGGCAGCCTCGACACATCCACACCCAGTTGCTTGCCCAGGGCCGGCAGCGAATACAGCTTGCCCTCCTTGCCGGAGGCCGTCTTGAACGGCTTGAGCGTCTTGGCGAAGGCGTGAGCCGGGGTGCGGGGTGTACGGGCCTTGGGGGCTTTGGCGGCGGCTTGGGGCATCGAGGTTCTCCGAGGGGGCGAGTGGTGGGGCTGGGCCCCGGGGGGCCGCGGCGCTTTTCCGGGGTGGCGCGCGATGGTCGGCCACGATTGTGACGCCGCAAGGGCTCTGTGTTGAGCCTCGGTGAACCAATTGCTGCGCCGTGCATCTTGCGCCGGACGGTGCCGGGGGCGTGAACCGTCCGAACTCTGGATCGAATCGACACGGCATGTCGGTTTTCCCCCTGCGATCTCGTGTACCTGTTTGTGATCCGAGTGTTGATGAGGGTTTGGGGAGCGCTCCGGTGCTCCCCATTTTTTTGTGGCGAATCGGCCTGCGCCCGTGATCTTGCGCCATTGTTCGCAATGCGCGTCGCGCCTGCCGTTGCGCGCGGCGCGGCCTTGCCGCACAGTCTGCGCCTCGACGGCTGGCAGCCAGCGTCGAGGTGGATGGAACGCGCGCCACAGCGCGGCAGGGAGAAGATCTTGAACAAACGACAACTACTGAGGGGCATCGCCGTGGCCGTGCTGCTGCCCGGCGCCTGGCCCTGGACTGCGCGCGCCGCCGACGGCCCGGTGGCCGAGCCTGCGCCGGCCATGTTGCTGGCCAACGAATGGCAGTCAGGGCTTGATCCGGCGCGTTACCTGGTGAGTGAAAAGTACGACGGCGTGCGCGCGCTGTGGGATGGCCGGCGCTTGCAACTGCGTGGCGGTGGTGCGGTGGCGGCACCGGCCTGGTTTACCGAGCGATTGCCGGGCCACGCGCTCGATGGCGAGCTGTGGATTGCGCGCGGGCAGTTCGAGCGGGTCTCCGGCCTGGTGCGCACCGAGGCGCCGAACGATGAGGCCTGGAAGGCTGTGAAGTACATGGTTTTCGAGCTGCCGGGGGCTCCGGGCAGCTTTGCCGAGCGGGCGGCCGGCATCGAGGCCATCGTGGCGCGGGCCAACTGGCCGCAACTCATCGCCGTGCGGCAGTTCCGAGTGGCTGACCGTGCCGAGCTGCAACACCGGCTCGACGCGGTGGTGCGCGCCGGTGGCGAAGGCCTGATGCTGCATCTGGCCGGCGCGCCGTACGCCACCGGCCGCAGCGATGTGCTGCTCAAGCTCAAGCCGCTGCAGGATGCCGAAGCGCAGGTGATCGCGCATCAGCCGGGCAAGGGCAAGTACACGGGCCAGCTGGGGGCCCTGAAGGTGCGCACGCCCGATGGCCGGGTGTTCGCCATCGGCACCGGGTTCACCGATGCGCAGCGCGCCGCGCCGCCGGCCGTGGGCACCACCATCACCTACACCTACCGCGGCCTCACCGCCAGCGGCTTGCCGCGTTTTGCGAGCTTCCTGCGCCGACGCGATGCGTTGTAGGCCGCTTGCGTTATCTTGGCGACATGAGCGAAAACACCTTCTACTGGCACGACTACGAAACCTTCGGCCGCGTGCCGCGCCGCGACAGGCCGGTGCAGTTTGCCGGTGTGCGCACCGATGCCGACTTGAACGAGATTGCCGATCCGCTGACGCTGTACTGCCGGCCGGCGCCGGATTTCCTGCCCGATCCCGAAGCCTGTTTGCTCACCGGCATCGTGCCGCAAACGGGCCTCGAACTCGGTGTGCCCGAGCATGCGTTTGCCGCCGCGATCGAGCAGCAGCTGGCGCAGTCCGGCACCGTGGGCGTGGGTTACAACAGCATCCGTTTCGATGACGAGGTGACGCGCTTCCTCTTCTGGCGCAACCTGATCGATCCGTATGCGCGCGAGTGGCAGAACGGCTGCGGCCGCTGGGATCTGCTCGATGTGGTGCGCTGCACCCATGCGCTGCGGCCCGAGGGCATCGAGTGGCCGAAGCATGACGACGGCCGGCCGTCGTTCAAGCTCGAACACCTCACCCGCGCCAACGGCCTGGCGCACGAGGCGGCTCACGATGCGCTGTCGGATGTGCGGGCCACGATCGCGCTGGCGCGGCTGATCAAGGCGCACCAGCCCAAGCTGTGGGATTTTTGCCTGGCGCTGCGCAAGAAAGATGCGGTGTGGGCACAGATCGGCGTGGGCGATCCCAAGCCGTTTTTGCACATATCGGGCATGTACCCGGCCGAGCGAGGCGGTATGGCGGTGGTGATGCCGATCGGCGCACATCCCACCAACAAGAACGAGCTGCTCGTGTGGGATCTGGCCGAGGATCCCTCCGAGCTGTTCACGCTGGATGCGGCCAACATCCGCCAGCGCCTGTTCACCCGCAGCGACGATCTGCCCGAGGGCATCACCCGGCTGCCGATCAAATCGATCCACGTCAATAAATCCCCGATCGTGATCGGCAGCCTCAAGACGCTCACACCTCCGACCCAGTCGCGCTGGGGCATCGACATCGATCTGGCGCAGCGCCATGCGCAGATCATCGCCGCGCAGGCGCCGATCGCCAAGGCGCTGTGGGCTCTGGTGTACGAGCGGCCCGCCTACGACGCGACCGATGTCGACGAAGATCTCTATGCCGGTTTTCTCTCCACCGACGATCGCCGCCAGCTCGATCGCCTGCGCGGCCTGACCCCGGCACAACTCGCCGGCAAGCGACCGGCGTTTGGCGATGGCCGGCTGGAGGAGATCGTGTTCCGCTACCGCGCGCGCAACTTCCCGGATTCGCTCGACACGGCGGAGCAGGCGCGCTGGGAGGCCCACCGCGCGGCGCGGCTGCATGCGGGCGAGGGCGGCGGGATGACGCTGGCTGCGTACTTCGATCGCATCGACGCGCTCAACGAATCGGCCGACGAGCGCGGGCAGGGCATCCTCGAAGCGCTCTACGACTACGCCGAATCGATCGCGCCGCCGCACCCTTGAGTTGAACGGCTGGGCCTTGAGCGCGGTTGCGCCAGGCTCAACACCCCGCCGCGGCCAGCAGCCGCTCGTACGCCGGTCGACACACATCGGCCACCCGTTGCGCGGCGCTGTCGAGGTGCACCTCGCGAGCCCGCCAGGGCTCGAATCCGGTGGAGCGCCACACCGCCTCGTACCAGTGCGGCGCCCACACGCCATCGCTGGCGCGCGGGCCTGCGGGCCAGCTCAGCATGCGATCGGTGAAGGGGATGCCCAGCCGCGCGCACAGGGCGCGCAGGTGCGCTTCGGGTGCCTTCAGGAAGGCATCGGAATCGATCACCGGCGGCGCCCGGCCGGTGCGCTCGACGATCTCGTCGAAGAGCGAAATCTGCTGCAGCACGCCGATATCCGAGGCCACCACGGTGGCGCGGGATTTGAGGTACGAGGCCACCACCGCCGAAGGCTCGCGAATGAGCAGCACGTTGGTCAGGCGGTGCACCCACTCGCGGTCCATGCCGGGCAGGATGTGGTGCGTCATGTGTTTCTGATACCAGACCGCCTTGCCCTGCGGCACCTTGCCGACAAGCCGTTTCACCACGCGGCGCCAATCGGTGTCGCCGGCGGCGATCACCTCATCGCGGCCCGGGTGATCGAGCCGGGTGGCGGCGAGGTAGGCGGCGTACAGCGGCTCGTCGCTCACCGTGCAATCGCCGCGGTTTTCCCACGATCGCATCAACGCGGTGGAGATGTTGCGCGGGCCGCTCCACATCGCCACGCGCACGGTGTGAGAGCGCTCGCTCAGCCCGGCATTTGCGCGCTCGTTCATGCGCTGCGCCGGGCCACGTCGCGGCCGACGAGATCCCGATACAGGCCTTGCAGTCGCGCCACCATCGGGCCTGCCGCGCCGTCGCCGAGCAGGCGTCCATCGATCATGCGCACCGGCACCACGCCGGCAAAGGTGCCGGTGACAAAAGCCTCGTCGGCGCCGTACACCTCGGTGAGGCTGAAGTTCTTCTCGCGCGTGCGAATGCCCGCCTCCTCGCACACCTGCAGCACATTGGCGCGGGTGATGCCGGGCAGGCAGTAGTCGCCGGTGGATGTCCACACCTCGTGGCGCCCCGCGACGCGGCGCACGATGAAGAAGTGGGTGGAGTTGCAGGTGGCTACGAAGCCGTGGGGGTCGAGCATCAGCGCTTCATCGGCGCCTGCGGCGGTGGCCTGGATGCAGGCAGTGATGCAGTTGAGCTTGCTGTGGCTGTTGAGCTTGGGATCCTGCACATCGGGATAGCCGCGGCGCACATGCACGGTGAACAGCGTGAGGCCGGCGGAGAGGGTTTCGGGCTTGGCGAGCTTGAACTCCGGCAGGATGACGATGGTGGCCGGCCCCACGGTGACGCGCGGATCCTGGTAGGGCGTGCGTTTCACGCCGCGCGAGATCATCAGCCGGATGTGCACGCCGTCGTGCATGCCGTTGGCGGCCAGGGTTTCGTACAGCGCCTGGGTGAGGGCGGCGCGGCTCAGGCCGATGTCGATAGCCAGCGCCTTGGCGCCTTCGTAGAGCCGGTCGAGATGCGCATCGAGGAACACCGGATGCCCGCCGACGACGCGCAAACCCTCCCACACGCCATCGCCGAGCACAAAGCCGCTGTCGAACACCGACACGGTGGCTTGCGCCCTCGGCTTGAGCACGCCGTTGATCCAGATCTGGATGCCGGCGTTGCGGGGGTCATCGTGAAAATCGTGGATGCTCTGTGACATTCGGTTGCCTTCGAATCCGGGGAAACGAGTCTACGGCGAGGCCTGCCTGGCGCGTTACCGATGGCATGATCGGCGCCTTGCCCGACCAGCCCGGCGCTGGCAGGCGCTTCTCCAGGAAGGCTATTCACCATGTCCCGACGCATTCTCCGCACCCTGGCCACGAGCCTGGTTGTCACGATTTCCGGCACGCTGGGCACCTCGGGTGCCTGGGCCCAGGCCAAGCCCGCGGCCCCCGCCAAGCCCGCGGCGCCCGCCACTCCGGCTGCACCGGCCGCACCTGCGGCGGGTGAAGGCAAGACGCTCAGCGGCCGCACCGCCACCGGCGGCAAGATCATGAGCAAGGACGAACTGCGCTTGTGCATCCAGCGCCAGGACGACCTCGCCAAACGCCGTGTCGATATCGACGCACAGGCCGCCACGCTCGACAAGGAACGTCTGGCGCTGGCGCAGGATGCCGAAGCCATCAAGACCGAGCAGGCCAGCATCGGCAATCGCAACGATTCGGCCAAGGATTTCAATGCCCGCATGAAGGCGCTGGGCGACCGCGTGAACGTGTGGAACGAAAAGGTCAAGCAGTTCAACGAATCCAAGAAAAAGGGGCCCGAGGCTGAAGCCGAGCAAGCGGCGTTGATGGCCGAAAAGGCCGACATCGACAAGGGCAACGCCGCCATGGATGCCGAGCGCGGCAATCTCGCGATGGGCATGGAAGACCGTGTCAAGGCCATCAATGCGCGCGCCGTGGCGCAGAACGCCCGCACCGATGCCTGGAACGCCAAGCGCGCCGAACACACCAAACTGGCCGAAGCGCACGACGACGATCGTGCCACCTGGTCGAGCGAGTGCGGCGGCCGCCGCTACCGTGAAGACGACGAAAAGGCCATCCGCGCCGGCAAGTGATCTACCCGCCGATGAACCTGCTCCTCATCGGCGGCACCACGGTTCGTGGGCCGCCATCGGGTGGAAGCGGCGCTCGCCGCCGCCCCCCTCGGACGTCGCTTAGCGCGATCCGCCGGCCACCCAATCCTGGCTGGTGCCGGTGCGCGTATCCATGTACGACATGAACAGCGTGTTGCCCACCCACACGCTGCCGGTGTAATCGCCCATGAAACCGCCGCCGAAGCCGTCGTTGAAGGGGCTCGATTTGACGGCCGACAGCTTCACGTTGAGCGGGAAGGTCACCCCGCCGTTGGTGGACGAGGCGCCGTAGGCTTCGTACTTCACATTGGCCACATCGTTGCGCCGATCGAGCCAGGTGACACCGATCTCGCCCGACCCGCTCACGCTGATCCAGGGGAAGAACTGGTCGCCGGTGGCGCTGGCGGGCGTCACGGCCTTCGGCACGCCCCAGGTGGCGCCGCCGTCGGACGACGACACCACGCGCAGCCTCATCGCGCCGCTGATGAACGTGTAGTACACGCTGTACAGCTTGCCGCTGTTGGCGCCGGTGCTGTTGTCCACCGCGATCGCCGGGATGTTGCTGGTGCGCTCGCTCGTGTTGGGCAGGCAGCCGTAGAAGGCGCCGCAAGCCGAGGTGGCGAGTTTGGCGGTTGTCATCACCACCGGCGCGCTCCAGCTCACGCCGCCGTTCGTCGACTTCTGGAAGTACATCGTGGCGGTGGTGCCGCCGCAATTGCCGAACGCGCCGTTGGCGGTGCACTTCATGTAGGTGAGGTAGACCGTGCCGTCTCGGCCCACGGCCAGATCGCTGAACTGGTTCACCTCGGGGAAGGCGGCAAAAGTGCTGGCATTCACGGTGGACCAGGTGTTGCCCGCGTTGCGCGAGTAGCTCACCGTGATCTGCGAATCGCTGTTCCCCGCGAACTGCGTGACCGACACGTACAACGAGTTCTTGAACGGGCTGACGGCACTGGTGTCGGCCTCCAGCCAGGGTTTGTCGGCCAGCGAGCCCAGCGTCGGTGCGACGGCCAGTTTGGCCGCACCCCAGGTCACGCCCTTGTTGACCGACTTCTGGATCACGATGGAACCGGTGAAGCCGCCATCGGGTGAATTGATGCCCACGGTGAAGGCATTGCCGGCGGCGTCGTACGCGGGCACCGGATCGCCAAGGCCGGAGTTGCCGGGCAGCGGTGTCATGCAGGTGCGGGCCCAGGTGGTGCCGCTGTCGGTGGAGGAAAAGATGCCCTGAAGCGACGCGCAGTTGTAGTCGTTGCCGGTGGTCACCAGATCGGTGGTGGTGAGCGGATTGGCCGCGATCGCGTTTTCGTTCACCGGCTGCGGGCCCGCGGAGGCCTGCGCATTGGGCAGCACGCAAGGCGTGGGGCTGCAACTGAGCTGGCTGCCCACACCGCCACCCTGGGCGGCCAGCACATCGGCTGCCGACTGGGCGGCGCGCTCGGTCAACACCTTGCGCGCCATCAAGACGCCGCCGGAGTGCGGCGATGCGGCGTGCAGCACGCCTTGCCCAAACGCCAGGGGCGTGGCCACGGTGGTGGCGAGGCTCAACACAGCGAGCCATCGTGAACGTGAATGCAACATGTGGATCGTCCTTCGGGATCAGTTCGGTGACCGTGTCGCTGCGCGGGGCCCGCGCGCGGTGGTCAGGCAATCTAGTGGGGTTGCGCAAACGCAGCTATCGCACTTACCCGTGCTTACGCCAGGCCTCCCTAGAATCGAAATCAGTCGCGATGGGTCGCGGATGAGGTACTGCAACGATGTCTGACACGGCCATCATCGACATCGTGGCCGCCGGGCTTTTTGCCCTGGCGCTGATCCACACCTTCTCGACCAAGTTCTTCGAGCGACTCGCCCACCGCCACCCGCGCCACGCCGGCCTGTTGCACCTGCTCGGCGAAGTGGAGGTGGTGTTCGGCTTCTGGGCCATCGTGCTGGTGGCCGTCATGGCCATGGTGCTCGGTGGCACCGAGGCGATCGCCTATGCGGAGACGCGCCAGTACACCGAGCCCTTGTTCGTGTTCGTCATCATGGTGGTGGCGGGTTCGCGCCCGGTGCTGGTGGCGATCCAGGCGCTGGTGGCCTTTCTTGCCAGGCTGATGCCGCTGCGCGCGGTGGTGGCGCAACTGTGGCTGTGCATGGCCCTGGTGCCGCTGATCGGCTCGCTGATCACCGAGCCGGCGGCAATGACGCTGGCGGCGCTGATGCTGGCGCCGATCGTTTTTCGCCCGGGCATTCCCGAGGGCCTGAAGTACGGCGCGCTGGGCGTGCTGTTCGTCAACATCTCGGTGGGCGGCACCTTGACGTCGTTCGCCGCGCCGCCGGTGTTGATGGTGGCGTCGACATGGCAATGGGACAGCGCCTTCATGGCCGCCAACTTCGGCTGGAAGGCGGCCATCGCGGTGGTGATCAACGCCACGGCGATCACCGTGGTGCTGCGTAAGCACCTGGTGGATGCACCGCCCGCAGGCAACTCGGTGAATAAGCGTGGCGTGCCGTGGCTGGTGAGTGCGATCCACCTGGGCTGCCTGGCGGCGGTTGTGGCGTTTGCGCATCACCCGGTGATCTTTCTCGGCGTGTTCCTGATGTTCCTCGGGTACTCGCAAGCCTATACGCGCCACCAGACGCCGCTGATCCTCAAGGAGGCGCTGCTGGTGGGTTTTTTCCTCGCCGGGCTGGTGGTGCTCGGCGGCGTGCAGCAGTGGTGGCTGCAACCGATCGTCTCCAGCCTGGAGCCCACCGCGCTGTTCTTCGGCGCGCTGGGCTTGACCGCTATCACCGACAACGCGGCGCTCACCTACCTCGGTTCGCTGATCCAGGGCATCAGCGATCCGGCCAAGTACATGCTGGTGGCCGGCGCCGTGGCGGGCGGCGGGTTGACGGTGATCGCCAATGCGCCCAACCCCGCCGGTGTGGCGCTGCTCAAACAGGGCTTCAACGATGAATCGATCGGCGCAGGCGGGTTGCTGCTGGGTGCGTTGCCGCCGACGGCTGTGGCTGCGGCACTGTTTTTTCTTTAGGGGTCGTACGGGTCAACGATAGTAAAGAAAAGTTGACAGCTTCATCTGTATCGATAGACTGACACATGGAGCAGACAGTGAGCCCAAGCGCGGGTTCGGTTCGAACCTGGAAATCCCACCAAAAAGGAGAATGCAGATGGTTGATGATCCAAACAGGGTCTGGCCGACCGGCCTGACGATTCCGGAATCTGAAGAGTTGCACAAGCACGTGATTGACGGTGCGCGAGTCTTCTTTGTGATCTCGGTGTTTGCGCACCTCCTGGCGTATATCTATTCGCCATGGCTGCATTGAAGGGGGTACGAACATGAACCAAGGTCGAATCTGGTGCGTCGTCAACCCCACGGTCGGGCTGCCCTTGTTTCTGGGTAGCGTGGCCGTCACGTCGCTGATCGTGCACTACTCGGTACTGTCCAACACGTCGTGGTTCAGCTCTTACTGGAACGGGCAAGCGAAAGCGAAGGCCGCCTCCATCGAGAGCCAGTCCGGGCCGCTTGCGGCCAACTCGACGCAAGCCCCCGGCTTCGTGATCAGTGTGTCGCCCGTGGCGGGCCAGACGGCCGCCGCGCAAACGTCATTCGTGATCACCGTGGCGCCCAAGGCAGGTGCGGCCGACACACTCGCCGACAGCAAGTCATCAGGCTTGCCGGACGCGGTGGCGGTGGCAGCGCTGAACGCCAAGTAAAGTCGATAGATGCCCTCGGGCTGGGCCAACAACCGGGGTCTGTGGATCCCGGTTGCCATTTCCGGGCATCGAACCATGAACACGGCGCGTCGAGCAACCAAAGCATGAATCGCGTCAGCCAAAGCGTGATGAAGGCGTGGATCCGTCTGGGTACGCGCTTCTTGCCGTTTGCGGATGCGGCCACGCCGGATCTGCCCCTGTCGCGCTTGTTGCGGCTGTCGCTGTTTCAGGTGTCGGTGGGCATGACGCTGGTGCTGCTGATCGGCACCTTGAATCGCGTGATGATCGTCGAACTCGATGTGCCGGCGTCGCTCGTGGGCATCATGATTTCGCTGCCGCTGTTGTTTGCGCCCTTCAGGGCGCTGATCGGATTCCGCTCCGATACGCATCGCTCCCAGCTCGGCTGGAAGCGGGTGCCTTTCATTTACCGCGGCACGATGCTGCAGTTTGGCGGGCTGGCGATCATGCCGTTCGCGCTGCTGGTGCTATCGGGTGGCGGCGATGCGGGCCGCGTGCCGGCGTGGGTGGGCCAACTGGCGGCGGGCGTGTCGTTCCTGCTGGTGGGCGTGGGCATGCACACCACACAAACCGTCGGCCTCGCCCTGGCCACCGATCTGGCGCCGCCGGAATCTCGGCCCAAGGTGGTGGGCCTGATGTATGTGATGCTGTTTGCCGGAACGATCGCCAGCGCGCTGATCTTCGGCGCCATGCTCGCGGATTTCACGCCGGCGCGCCTGGTTCAGGTGATCCAGGGCGCCGCCGTGGCGACGGTTGTTCTCAACGCCGTGGCGGTGTGGAAGCAGGAGGCGCGAGGCGCCTCGCGCACCGCGCGGGCGACTCAACACGAGCCGACGTTTCGCGAGACTTGGGATTCTTTCATCCAGGGCACGCAAACCGGGCGGCGCCTGCTGGCGGTGGGCCTGGGCACGATGGCGTTCAGCATGGAGGATGTTCTGCTCGAACCCTATGGCGGCCAGATCCTGAACATGAGCGTCGGCGATACCACCAAGCTGACCGCCGCCCTGGCCGTGGGCGGGCTGCTGGGTTTCGGCATCGCCTCACGGGTGCTCAGCCGGGGTGCCGATGCGTTTCGGCTGGCCGGCTGGGGTGCCCTGGTCGGCGTGCCGGCCTTCGCGGCGGTGATCCTCAGCGCGCCCTTGTCGTCCACAGCGCTGTTCGCGATGGGAACCTTGTTCATCGGTGTCGGAGCCGGCCTGTTTGGCCATGGCACGCTGACGGCCACGATGAACCTCGCGCCACCGGGGCAAGCCGGGCTGGCCCTGGGGGCCTGGGGCGCCGTGCAGGCCTCTGCTGCGGGCCTGGGGATCGCCCTGGGAGGCATCATCCGCGATGTCGTCGAGGCGACATCGCCACATGCGTCTTTCAGCGGCGCGGCGGGCTACCAGACGGTCTACACGATCGAGGTGTTGCTGTTGTTCGCCACGCTCGTGGCCATGATTCCGCTCACGCGCCGTACCGGCACCTTGGCCCAAGCGCGATAAACCAGCCATTCGATTCTCACCCTGCCAGGCCGACAAACCAACACGGAGCCGTGATGAGCCAAACAATCCACCGCATGTACGACAGCGAGCAGCGCGCCCATGCCGCGGCGCATGAGCTGCGCACCAATCGTTACCTGGCCATGCCGGATGTGCACGTCTTTGCGGCCGGGGGCGAATCCTCGGGCGAGGCCATCGTGGCGGCGCTGATGAAGGCCTACATCCTCAAGGCGCATGCGCGTGTGTTGGCCCAGCACATCCAGCGCGGCGGCACGCTCGTCACCGTGCATGCGCCGTTCGGATCGGGGTCCACCGCTGTCGAGATCCTGGACAGCCACGGCCCGATCGAATCCGGCGTGCCTGATTTCAAAGGTGACGGCACACCCTGGGATGAGGCTGCGCCATGTTCGAGCCTGCTGGGCATGCCGGTCCTGCTGAAGGATTCGGCCACGTTTTCGCGGTTCTGGAATGTGCCGCCGCTGTCGAAGCGGCCCACCACCACCGGCTCGGCCTTGGG
>JANMAS010000541.1:0-1896 GCA_031359975.1 Burkholderiales bacterium | reverse complement strand
GACGATGTCGCCGCCCCAGGTGTCTTCGATCGTCATCGGCGTGCCGCTGGCCACGCAGATGTCCCGCATCAGGCGCGCCTTGGTCAGCCCACCGACCTTGCTGATCTTCAGGTTGATGATGTCCATCGCATCGTCGGCCAGAGCCTTCATCAAGCTGCCGATGTCGCCGATCACCTCGTCGAGCACGAAGGGGCGCACGGTACGTCGGCGCACCGAAAGGCATTCGTCGTAGGTGGCGCAGGGTTGCTCGATGTAGACATCCACGTTGGCCACGGCGGCCGCGATGCGCGCGGCTTCGGCGCGGGTCCAGCCGGTGTTGGCGTCTGCGACCAGGATGTCGGCGGCATCGAGGATGGCCCGCGTCTCGTGAATGCGCAGGATGTCGGTGTCGGCGTTGCCGCCCACCTTGAGCTGGAACTTGGTGTAGCCCTCTTTTTTGTAGCCCGCGATCTTGGCGGCCATGGCCTGAGGCGACTCTTGCGAGATGGCGCGGTAGAGCGCGATCTTGTCCTGCGCCGCGCCGCCAAGCAGCTTGTACACCGGCATCCCCGTCACCTTGCCCAGAATGTCCCAGCAGGCGATGTCGATCGGCGCTTTGACGTAAGGGTGGCCGCGCAGAACCGCGTCCATGTGGCGGTTGATGGTGCCGAGGTCCAGCGGGTCAAGGCCCAGCATCTTGGGGGCCAGTTCGGCCAGGCCGGAGCGCACGCCCAGCGCGTAGGCCGGCAGGTAGGCCGAGCCGAGCGGGCAGCATTCTGCGTAGCCGGTGATGCCGGCATCTGTTTCCACGGCGACGACGGTCGAGTCGAACACGTCGACGAAGTTGCCGTTGGACCAGCTGTAGCGGCCTTCGCGCAACGGCAGGTCGACCTGCCAATACTTGATGGCGGTGATCTTCATTGCTTGGCCCAAGACGCGTACCAAGTCTTGAAGAGCCGGAGCTGGTTTCTGGCAAAGGTCTTCTGGCTTTCCGAAAGCATGTCGGTCGGGTTGAAGTGGTGTTCGTACTCGGGGCTGCCTTCCAGCAGCATCAGGTACTTGTAGAACAGCACCAGATCGACACCCTCGTCGAAAGTGGAGAGCACTTTCAACGCGGCTTCCAGTTCCAGCGCCTGCCGGCGCGCCGCGGTATCGCCCTTCGCGGCCTTCTCGCACAGCGCGGCCAGGTGCAGCACTTCGCGTGGCAGCACGTTGCCGATGCCGGTGATGGCGCCCTTGGCCCCGCAGTTCACGTAGCCGTGGAAGACGCCGGTGTCCACGCCCACCATCAGGGTCAGCGCCGACGAGCGTCCGGTGATGTGCTCGGCCGCATAGCTCATGGCCGCGGCGCTGCCGAACTCCTTGAAGCCCACCAGGTGCGGGTACTTCTCGTGCAGCGCGAAGAACAACTCGGCCTTGGTCTCGAAGCCGTAGTACGGGCTGTTGTAGATCACGGCGGGCAGGTCCACCCCCGCCTCCAGAATGCCGGCGAAGTGCGCGTACTGCGCCGCCACCGACGAGCCGCGCGACATCACACGCGGGATCACCATCAGGCCGGCCGCGCCCGTCTTCTTGGCATGCGCCGCCAGGGCCGCCGCGCGCATCGGGTTCTGCGCGCCGGTGCCGACGATGACGCGCAGGCCGGCTTTCACCAGCCCTTCCACGCCCGTCATGCGCTGCTCATCGGTGAGCAGCGGCCAGTCGCCCATCGAACCGCAATAGATCACGCCCGCCATGCCGGCGGCGACCAACTCCTGGCCCTTGCGCACGAGCGCATCGAAGTCCGGTGTGCGATCTACCTTGCACGGCGTCATTAGCGCGGGCAGGACGCCCGAAAACACGTTCTTGCTCATCATCAGCTCCACTAGGTAATCGATGCGCCGATCTTGCGCAGGCTGGTGATCACCGGCGCTTGCG
>JANMAS010000523.1:0-4879 GCA_031359975.1 Burkholderiales bacterium | reverse complement strand
CTTGGGCATGATCTGGTCGGTGTCGAGATTGTCGATGCGCAGGGCCGCAGCGCGTCCAGCGATGCTGATGGACTCGCGTCCCGCGATGCTGACGGACTCGCGTCCAGCGATGTCAACGGGCTCGGTCATCGCAAAGTCTCCAGTCGGCGCACGTCGGTGATGCGCCCCATGACGGCCGCGGCAGCGGCCATCGCCGGGCTCATCAGGTGCGTGATGGCACCGCGGCCTTGACGTCCTTCGAAGTTGCGGTTGGTCGTCGACGCGCAGCGCACACCGTCGGCCAGCACGTCGTCGTTCATGGCCAGGCACATCGAGCAGCCGGGCTGGCGCCACTCGAATCCTGCCGTGGTGAACACCTGATCCAGGCCTTCCGCTTCCGCAGCCGCCTTGACGGCGCCCGAGCCTGGCACCACCATCGCGCGCACCCCTTCGGCAACGCGGCGCCCGCGCACGATGCTGGCGGCTGAACGCAGATCTTCGATGCGGCCGTTCGTACACGAGCCGATGAAGACATGCTGCACCGGCGTCCCTTCGATGGCTGCCCCGGCCTGCAGCTTCGTGTAGCGCAGGGCGCGCTCGGCGCTGCTGCGCACCGGTCCGTCGGGTAATTCGCCCAGCTGCGGGATGCGCCCGTTGACGCCCACGACCTGATCGGGGCTGGTGCCCCAGGTGACCTGCGGTGCGATATCGGCCGCGTCGAAGCGGTGTTCCACCTCGAAATGCGCGCTGTCGTCGGTATGCAGCCCCCGCCAGGCCGTGAGCGCCGCCTCGCGGTGGGCGGTGGCGATATCCGGCGCATGAGCCAGCACGTAGTCGACGGCCTTGCGGTCGGGTGCGACCAGCGCGCCGCGCGAACCGGCTTCGACCGTCATGTTGCACAGCGTGAAGCGGGCTTCGATCGAGAGCGCCTCGATCGCGCTGCCGCCGTACTCGACCACGTAGCCGCGTGCGCCCTGCGCGCCGATGCGGCCGATGATGGCGAGCACGAGGTCCTTGGCTGTGGTGCCGACCGGCAGGCTGCCGTCAACCCGGATGCGCATGTCCTTGGCGACACGGTAGACGAGCGTCTGCGTCGCCAGCACGTGCTCGACGTCCGTCGTGCCGATGCCGAAGCCCAGTGCCCCGAGGGCCCCGTAGGTTGTGGTGTGGCTGTCGCCGCAGATCACGACCATCCCCGGACGGATCATGCCGTGCTCGGGTGCCACGACATGCTCGATGCCCTGCAGCGCGTAGTTCGTGTCGAACAGCGGAATGCCGAAGTGATCGCAGTTCTTCTTCAGGTTGCTGGCCTGCAGGGCCGATGCCGCATCAGCGATCACCCGGAACTTCACCGGATGGGTGGGAATGATGTGACTCACGACAGCCACGTTCTGGCCAGGCATCGGCACACCTCGCCCGTGCTCGTACAGGCCCGCAAAGGCTTGCGGGCTGGTGTACTCGTTCATCAGGTGCAGGTCGCAGAACAGCAGCACGTTCTGCTCGTCGAGCCGGGCGACGGTATGGGCGTCGACCAGCTTGCGGTAGAGGGTTCGGGGGGTCATGACGGGCCTTGGTGGGTCATGCCATCGTAGGCGCGAATCAGGGACGCATCATGTTGATTCAGACAGTTCTTTCGTTCTCGCTGATTCACCGAGCGCGCGGGAGCGCGCAAGAGCCAGTGTCTGCGAAGGCTGCTGCGCAAACAGGCGCCGATAGTCGCTGCCGAACTGGCTCAGGCTCCAGAAGCCGTGGCGAGCTGCCGCATCCTGCACCGTGGCGCTGGTGCCGGCGTGCAGCTCGCGCCGCACCGCGTTCAGGCGCAGGCTGCGCAGGTAGACCACCGGGCTGCTGCCGACCACAGTTTCGAACGCGTATTGCAGCGTGCGCCGGCTCACGTGCAGCTGCTCGCACAGCTCGGGCACGGTCGGCAGGGCCAGCGGGCGCGACGCCATCAACTCGCAAGCCGTGCGAACCAGGCGGCGCCGACGTTCGAAGCTGAGGCATTCGCCGCCATCGGCCTGCGGCGCAGCCAGCACCGCGAGCAGCGACTCCAGCACCGCATGCTGCGCAAAGCGGCGCGCCTGCGCATGATCGAGGCCACCCAGGCCGGTGCCGGCCTCGCCGAGCAGCAGCGCCAGGCCACGCACCAACTGGGCGCGCGCGGCCGGCGCGCAGGCCAGCCAGGTCGGGCGATCGAGCGCGGCGGCATGCAACGGCTGGCCGAGCGCGTCGGCCATCGCCTGCATGCGGCTGCGCGTGACGACGACGCCCAGGATGTCGTGGTGATCCGGCGTGAGCAGTTCGAACTCTTGCGCGCTGCCGCTGACCATCACCCCACCCTCGCCGACCGGGTGGCCTTCGATGCGCGAGCCGTCGTGCGCCAAGGTGATACCGCACCACACCGTGTCGGGGCGAATCCTGCATTTCTGGCGCACCGCATGGCTGGTGCGTTCGCGAAAAACCTGCACATCGCCGAACCACACATCGGCCAGCGCGCCGCGGAATGCGCCGCACGACAACTGGTCGTAGCGCTGTTGCCAGCCGCTCAGGTTGGCGGCGTGGGCTTCCACGTCGTCGGACTCCGTCAGGCGCGTGGTGGGCGACATGAGCCCGCCGGGCCGCCCCAAGGGCGAATACCGGAGGGCGAAGCCCGAAGGTGCTCCAGTGGGCGCGGTAGCGGCCATGGTGATCTCCCGCAAGGTTTGCCAAATCGCGATAACACCCGCGGTCGATTCGGTATTAGCCTCCCGACGCCGGACGAAGGCAAGCCCGAGCAAACACCGGGCCACTTCATCTTGGTGCACATCGAGCGCGCAAACCAGAGGAATCGACACCATGAGCACATCCACCGGCCCCACGCTGAACAAATCGCTGGGCACCTTCCAGTTGTGGGGCATCGCCGTCGGCCTCGTGATCTCGGGTGAGTACTTCGGCTGGAGCTACGGCTGGGCCTCGGCCGGCACGCTGGGCTTTCTGGTCACGTCGACCTTCATCGCGCTGATGTACGCCACGTTCATCTTCAGCTTCACCGAACTCACCACCGCGATCCCGCATGCCGGCGGGCCGTTCGAATACAGCCGCCGCGCCTTCGGGCCGACCGGCGGTTTCATCGCCGGCTTTGCGACGCTGGTCGAATTCGTGTTTGCTCCCCCGGCCATCGCGCTGGCTATCGGCGCCTACGTGAACGTGCAGTACCCGGCGCTCGATCCGAAGTGGGTCGCGGTCGGCGCGTATGTGATCTTCATGTCGCTCAACATCGCCGGCGTCACGATCGCGGCGAGCTTCGAACTCGTGGTCACCTTGATCGCGATCTTCGAACTGCTGGTGTTCATGGGCGTCGTCGCACCCGGTTTTTCGCTCGCGAACTTCGTGAAGGGCGGTTGGTCCGGGGCGGACAGCTTCAGCATCGGCTCGATCAGCGGCATCATCGCGGCCATCCCGTTCGCGATCTGGTTCTTCCTCGCCATCGAGGGTGTGGCGATGGCGGCCGAAGAAGCGAAGAATCCGCGCCGCTCGATCCCGATCGCCTACATCGGCGGCATCCTGACTCTCGTGGCGCTAGCCACCGGCGTGATGGTGTTTGCCGGCGGCTCGGGCGATTGGACGAAGCTCGCGAACATCAACGACCCGCTGCCGCAATCGATGAAGCTGATCGTCGGCGAGAACAGCGGCTGGCTGCACATGCTGGTGTGGCTCGGCCTGTTTGGCCTGGTGGCCTCGTTCCACGGCATCATCATCGGCTACTCGCGGCAGATCTTCGCGCTCTCGCGCGCCGGCTTCCTGCCGCCGTTGCTGGGCAAGATCCACCCGACGCGGCACACGCCGCACATCGCGATCCTGGCTGGTGGCGTGGTCGGCATCGCGGCGATCTTCAGCGACGAGCTCGTCAAGATCGGCGGCATGACGCTCACCGCCAACATCGTCACGATGTCGGTGTTCGGTGCGATCGTGATGTACATCATGAGCATGGCCAGCCTGTTCAAGCTGCGCGCCGCCGAGCCGCGGCTGGAGCGGCCGTTCAGTGCGCCGATGTTCCCGATCTTCCCCGCCTTCGCACTCGGTGCGGCGGTGGTGTGCCTGCTGACGATGATCTACTTCAACCCGATCGTCGCGGGGCTGTTCGCCGGTTTGATGGTGGTCGGCTACCTGTATTTTCTGACCACCGCCACACGCCGCGGCGAGGCGCTGGCGGCGGCGTAGCATTGTCGCCATGCCCGCCTACAGCCACACCGTCGGTGCGCGCAATTTCCGCTTCGGCGATCTGAAGACGCTGCTCGCGCGCGCGACGCCCGAGCGTTCGGGCGACCACCTGGCCGGTGTGGCGGCGGGCTCGGCCGAAGAGCGCGCGGCGGCGCAGATGGCACTGGCCGATGTGCCGCTGCGGCAGTTTCTGAGCGATGTGGTGGTGCCTTACGAAAGCGATGAGGTGACGCGCCTCATCATCGACACGCACGATGGCACGGCCTTCGCCCCGGTGGCCCACCTGACCGTCGGCGGCTTTCGCGAATGGTTGTTGTCGGACGAGGCCGATGGCGCGGCGCTCGCCGCGCTGGCTCCCGGCATCACGCCCGAAATGGCCGCGGCCACCTCGAAGATCATGCGCAACCAGGATCTGATCCAGGTCGCGCGCAAGGTGAGTGTGCGCAGCCGCTTTCGCGACACCATCGGCCTGCCCGGGCGCCTGTCGACGCGGCTGCAACCGAACCACCCGACCGACGACACCGCCGGCATCGCCGCCAGCCTGCTCGACGGCCTGCTGTACGGCAGCGGCGACGCCGTCATCGGCATCAACCCCGCCACCGACAACGTGCCTCAGGTGATGCGGCTGCTGGAGATGCTGGACGCGGTCATCCAGCGTTACGAGATTCCGACGCAGAGTTGCATCCTCACCCACGTCACC
>JANMAS010000466.1:0-10249 GCA_031359975.1 Burkholderiales bacterium | reverse complement strand
CCGTTCATGTCGGTGACGCGAATCTGATGGATCACCAGATCGCCGAAACTCAGGTTCGAATAGCAGTTGCAGACCGAGACGCACAGTATCTCGAGGTCGGTGGTTTCCATGCAATCGCAGGCGCTGTCGCCCCAGGCTACCGTGATGCACGGCTTGATCTCGGGCCATGTGATGGCCTTGCAATCGCAGTGGCCCTCGCAATCGCAGCCGCTTTCGCCGGATGCCGGCGCGGCCGTGTGGTGGCCTTCGCCAGCAGGCAGGGTGCTGCTGCATCCACAGTCGCCCCCGGTGCCGGGCGGGCAGTGGCAATGCAGCTTGGGCAGATGGTTATGACGGGTCTCGCAAAAGCGGCTCAGCAGCGCGGCTTGCTCGCGATCGAGCAGCTCGCAAGATTTGCAGCGCAGCAGGTAATCGTTGTTGCGCCCCAGCGCAACCCCTTCGCGGGTGCTGCCCACCACCATCTGGCCCAGGGGCGTGGTGCCGAGCGAAAACACCGCCGTGGCCAGAAAATCGAAGCCGCCGTAAGCGGGGTTGACGCCGGGCAGGTTGGCCGGATCGATCGTGAAGCAAAAGCCGCGGCCGGCGGTGAGCAGCCCGCTGGCCAGCGTCGATACCTTGACACCACTTTGATAGATATCCAGCGTGATCGCCACCTCGCCGAATATCGTGGCGCCGTTGGTGGCATCGATGACGTGCGGCAGCTCGTAGGCAAAGCAGATTTCGCCCGGCCCGCAATGACTGCTGGCTTCGCAGTTGTAGTTGAAGTTGCCGGTGGGCGAGCCGGCGCAGGTGCCGCAGAAGCGGTCGATGTAGGCGTAGCCGTAGTGGCCGCCGGCCAGGCAATCGGCCGTGATGAACTCGATCGTCACCTGCCGGCCGATCTGCGACGACAAGTTGATTTGCGCGCACGACCAATCCCTGTAGCGGATCACCGAATCGCCTTCAATCTGGCGCTGAAAGAACGGGCTGTCGTGGGCCACCAGCCGGTCGGTGACGCCATCGAACGTGAATGCGCCGGGAACGATGTTTCCGCCGGCATCGGTCACCCGAACCCAGAAAAATGGTTGCACGGGAGGTGCGTGACCGGAGTCTTGCAACACCACGGCATACCAGAAGCTGAGGGTGGGCTGCGCCGCCGACACGATGAAGGTCTTCGACAGCAATTCGCAGCCTCTGCCCGGCGCCGAGTTGCCGATTCGCACCGCATGCATCGAGCCCGGAGCGGCGGTGAGGATCGGTACGATGGGGTCGGCGGCGCTCTGAACCCACGACTGGTGCGACGCGTAGTCGGCGATGCCGTTGCCGGGATGGATGCCGGCCGTGAAGTTGGCGAACGGATAAGCGCCGCTGACCATCGCGCCCCGCGTGCCGAAGGCACCTTGCCACTCCGAGCTGGTGGCGATGTCTTGCTCAAGATCGCCGTTGCCGCACGGCGTGATGCCGCCGGGTGAGGGCGCGTAGCGCAAGGCCGGATCGACGATCAACGCCTGCTGGCGGTGGAACTCGCGCGTCTGCGCCGCGAGGTAGGCCGGAAAGTCTGCGTCCGACTCGTCGAGCTGAAGAAATTGTTGCCTGACTTGCTCTTCAAAATCGGCAGGCAGTGCCGTGGCGCCAACAAGATGGGCGGGATTCGGTGGAGAACTGTTGGAGGGCATGATGGGTGTTCCGTGCTGGGTTGTCGCGCCGAAAGCGGCAGCACCGGGAACACGCGACTGCGGCCGCAGAAGCGACACACAGGCTCATCAAAGTTAAGGATCAGCCGCACCGGGACGGGGGCTGGGCGGCACGACGTTGACGGGGCTTTGGTCGCCCTGTTGGCCGATGCTGTACAGCTTGATGCCGGCGTGGGCCTTGCAGGTGAATCCACGCACCTCCAGATCCATGGCCAGGTGATCCACGGCGTGCGGCGCGATGGGCGCCGGGCCATAGGCCAACTGGAAGGATGCGTGGGTTTCGTTGCAGCCGGCCGCAGCCGTGAGGCTTGTTCCGCCCTCGTCGCAGCCTTGCAGGCCGGCGAGGGCGATCGAGGCTGCGAGGGCGAGGGCGAGGGCGAGGAGGTGGCGTCGGGGGATGGCGGTCATGATGGGTTTCCTGTGCGGGTAACGGCTCGGCCAAGTGGCCACAGGGAGGAACACGCATCGGGGGCCGGGAAACCGACATCCACGTCATCAACATGAATGACCGGTTGGAGGCAGGCCACGCCACATCGCGCCACATCGCGTCATCTGCGACAACAGGCTCATCGTCGGGTAGACTTTGATCTGTAAGCGAAAACCAGGAAGTAAGGAGAATCCGATGCTGGCTACCGTCACCACCAAAGGCCAGGTCACGCTGCCCAAGGCGATCCGGGACCAGCTCAAGATCGAGGCGGGCACCCAGCTCGATTTCAAGGTGAATGCCGATGGATCGATTTCGGCGCGGCCATTGAAGCGGTCCGCGCTGTCCATCGTGGGTTTGCTGCACAGGCCTGGGCGCAGCGCGGTCACCGTGGAGCAGATGAACGACGCCATCGCCCATGGCGCCGCCGAGCGCCATCAGCGCACAACCAAGGCGAAGTGACGCACCAGCCATGATCGGCCTCGATACCAACGTGTTGGTTCGCCTGCTGACGGCAGACGAACCCGCGCAGCTGAAGGCGGCCACGCGCTTGCTGGCGGCGCACGAGGGTGAGCACGCCGCGTTCTTCGTGAACGACATGGTGCTGGTGGAGCTGGTGTGGGTGCTGCGCCGCGCTTACGCGTTCGAGCGCTTGGAGGCGCTGCATGCGGTGCAGTCGCTGCTGGGCAGCGATGCCTTCGCCTTTGAAGATCGCGAACGCCTTACCCAGGCGGCGGCGCTGTGCACCGAGCAGGCCCGCGATTTTGCCGATGTGATGATCGCGCTCAAGAATGCCGCCGCGCCTTGCAAAGGCATGGTGACTTTCGACAAGTCGATGCGCGGTCTGCCAGGGATTCAGTGGCTCTGAGCGCTGCCCCCGCGGCGCTACGGCGCCTTGCTCACCGAATCCACCACCCCCACCTTGGTACGCAGCAGCGCGATCGCGGCTTCAGCTTCGTCGGCCTTTACCCGCAACAGATAGACGCCCAAGGCGCTCGGCCCGGAGACGATCTCGGCATGCGCCTCGCGCAGCACCTGGCGCAGGCTGGCTTCGGTAGCCTGCGGATTGAAGGTGGCTTGCAGCAGCACCGTGCCGCGCACGCCTGGCACCACCGGCTCGCCGCCGAGCAGGCCCCATTCGGTGCCGGTGGGCGCCAGCAGCGCCAGGGTGGTGCCCTGGGCGATCACGAGCACGGCGCAGGCGCCGGCCAGTTGCAGGCCGTGGCCGTTGACCCAGGCCAGCGCGCGGCCCCACAGGCCGGTGGGCTGGGTGGGGCGGCGCGACTCGGGCATTTGCCGTGCGGCGGCTTTATCGCTCGCGATGCGGCGCAGCAGGGTATCGAGGCCCTGCTCGGAATCGGGCAGGTGCACGTTGCTTCGCACATCCTGCGCGGTGTGGCGCAGCCAGGCCAGCTCGGCGCGCAGCGGCGCCACTTGCTCGGGGTAGCCCCGTTCGGTACTGGCCAGCCAGCCGTCGAGCCAGGTTTGATCCGCCGCGCTGAGCGTGCCGTTGGCCGCCCAGGGCAGCAGGCTTTCGGCGCGTTCGAGCGCCTGCCGCAGGTCATCGGGCAGCGGCTCGGGCGGGGGTGGGGTGGTGGGGCGATCAACCATGGGTGGGCTCCGGGCCAGGGCTGCCGGGGCGACCGGAGCCGGTGGGCTGGGGAGTCAACGCATTGTTGACCGCCTCGCCGGTGGCTTGCAGCCAGCGCGAGAGGCAGGCCTTGATCTTTTTCTTGGCGTGGAAGACACGCGTTTTCACCGTGCCATCGGGCACACCCTGCACCTGCGCGATTTCGGCCACCGAGAGGCCTTCGTAAAACAGCAGGTGCAGGCTCTCGCGGTGCTCGTCGCCCAGGCGCGCCATGCACTGCGCCACCCACTCGGCCTGCTGCCGATCGGCCAGCTGATCGAAGACGCTGGCGCTGTGATCGGCCAGCGCGTCGGCATGGTCGTCGATGTCGTCGTGCCGGCTCAGGCCGCGCTTGCGCAGCGCATCCAGCAGCTTGTGCCGCGCGATGCCGAGCACCCAGGTCTTGACCAGTGAGCCGCCGTTGAAGTGATCGGCCACACGCCACACCTCGTACATCGTCTCCACCACCACGGCTTCGGCCTCGTGCGGGTTATCGAGCCGATGCTGCACAAACGCGAACGCCGCACCCGAGAGCGCGCGATAGAACTGCGCCATGGCGGCCTCGCTGCTGGCATCGCGGCGGGCGATCAGGCGCAGCAGGTGGCGGTGGTCTTCGTCGGAGGTCATCTCGTTGGTGCATCCGGGCTGGCGGGTCTGGCGGGGCTGAAAAACCAGGTGCCGATCGAGAACTGCAGTACCAAAGTGCCGTAGCACAGCCAGGTGATTGAGGGCGCCCATTCGGCGCCAGCGACATGAATGATCAGCGCGGGCAGCGTGGCCAGGCCCATCAGCATCGCGAACGCCCACGCCCTCCACCACGAGAGCCCGGCGTTGAGCAGCTTGCGGATGTTGCTGATGAGCATGGGCATGGGGTTCTCCAAGGTTCGGGTTCAAGGCAAACACGGCGTGGAAGCCTGGAATCCGACATGGCCTGCTGAATGTTCCCATTGCACAGAGGTGGAGCCACCCGGCGCGATACAAGCGCCATCATCACAATTGATGATTCACCGTGCGGCGTGTTGCGTATCGAGCGCGCCGATGTTCAACAAGCCACAGCCGAACACCGCATCGCGGCCAGGCAGGCCGAGATCCTTGGTGGTGTGGCACAGGCCTTCGAGCTGCTGCGCCTTGGGTTGCCGCCACAGCGATGTGTCCGCGCTGGCCAGGGCCCCCGTGACCAGGGCTGTGGCGAAGGAGGTGCCGCTCTGGTATTGGCCTGTGCCGCCATCCGCGCCCTGCAAGCCAGGGCGCGCCGGCACCCACACGTCCACCCCCGGCGCGGCGATGCTGATGTAGGCGCCGTAGTTGGCGCGGGCATAGGGCTGGGTATCGGCATCGATGGCAGTGACGGCCAACACGCCGGGGTAGGCGGCGGGGTACACAGGCGGTGCGGCCGGGCCGTTGTTGCCGGCGGCGGCCACCAGCAGCACCGGCTTGTCGCGCAGGCGGATGAAGATGGCTTCGAGCACCGCATCGCCGGGGCCGCCGAGGCTGAGGTTGATCAGGTTCACCCGTTCGGTCATCAGCCATTCGAGCGCGGCGATGGTGTTGAAGCTGTGGCTGCTGGCGCGGCCACCCGCCAGGCGCACGGTGCCGGCCCAGTAGAGCTGCATGCCGGCGGCGGCGCCTGAAAAGCCGCCCGCCTGCGGCACACCGGCGATGAGCTGGGCGATGGTGTTGCCGTGGTCGATGGGCGCCGGCACTTCGCCCACCGCGAGCAGGCTGCGCAGCGTCTTCTGGCTCACAGCCAGCGGCAGGGCGGGGTCGAGCGCCGCATCGATCACGCCGAGTTTGAGGGCGCTGGGCGCCGCCGTGGGCAGGGCAGCCGGCGTGGCGAGTTGCAACTGCTGCAGCGCGAACAGGCGCGGCGCGGCGGAAGCCGGCGACGCTTCGCCTTGCAGCGTGCTGCGGGCATTCAGATCGGTAACCCAGCTCGGCTGCTCAGCCCGAATGCGATCGCGCAGCGCCAGTGCACTGGGGGTATCGCGCAGTTGAAACCGCGCCACCACACCGACCAGCGCCACCAGCGGCAGCACCTGCTGCGGGCGCTGGCCGTAGCGGCTGGCCATCAGCTCCAGGCCGGTGTCGGCCTCTTGCGGGGTATCCCATAGCACCAGCAGATCGCCGGGCTCGTGCGCCAGCTCGGCGGTGGGCTCGTTGCTGGTGGGCAAGGTGAAGCTGAACGACAGGCCGAGGCCAACGCGTGGGCGCTTCGGCTCCGGGAAATCCTCGCTGCCCGCGGCGGAGCACACCATGCTGGCCAGCAGGCATGACAACGCTGCGGCACATCGCGCCCAGCGGAAAGGCTGGCGTGTCGCGGGTGCGAGGAGAGTGCGGGTGGCCAAAACGGTGTCCTTGGTCTCGAGTGAGGTATGGGGAGGGTCAACCGGCATGCTAGGCCACTTCGAGGTGAACTTGCATCAGCCGGTTGTGCGAGATGGGCTCCACCAGATGGTGGAGCTTAGGTCGCCACCGGCTCAATCCGGACCGGCCCAGCATTGGACGCCGCCATCGCTTGCAACATACGCCGTGGTGCCGATCGGGCATACCTTGCGGCTCACACGCTTGACCCAAAACGGCTGGACTTCAGGCGTGTCAGCCTTCACGGCGAGGGCGGAGTCTGGTGCCTTGGCCTTGGCGAGAGGCGCAGCCGGCGCAGATGTGGCTGCTGTGCGTCCGGAATCGGGTGCGCCGAAGGCGGCAAAGCCGGTAGCGCAGAGGGTGCTGGTGATCAGCGAGATCGCAAGAAACTTGGTCGAGATCATGATGATGTCCTTGATGCAAATTCTGGCCGAGTGGGCCGTTGGCCTTACATGGGATCCGCGTTGTCGGGCGGTGAGGTTCGCCACGCGCCGTGAGGCGCGTGGCGGTTCATCACTTGTGCACCGGCGGGGGTGAAGGCGGATTGGTCGATTGGCCGTCGCCGCGCTTCAGCGTGGGCGCTGGTGTGCCGGGCCGGACGACGTGTGCGGGTTTGCGACGGTGAGTGCGGCGCTTGTGGGCGGTGGCCCGGGGGGCGCTGTGGGGGGCAGAGATCTTGTTCATGGTCGGTTTCGCTTTCAGGGGTGGCACTGTTGGAAGCCGTGCCGTTCACTTCCCCTTGGGCGCTGCTCAGTGGCCGTTGGGTAACCCTGAGTCGAAGGCGCCGCGAAACCGGTTCAAACTATTTGCGATGCCTTTCGAGGCGTTTCAGCACGACATCAAGATCGCGCCGGAACTGGGGGCCGGCCGAGGGCTCCGCCTGCAATGAGGCCCGGGCAAGAGCCACCTGGGAGCGTGCCAAGGCGGGCTCGTCGAGATCCAACAGGCATGCTGCGTAGCGCGCGCGCACGGCGGCCAGCGCCGGGTTGTGTTTGTAGCCTTCTTGCAGCAAGCCGATGGCGGTTTCGAAATGCAATCTGGCCTCGGCTGGACGGCTGAGCCCTTGCAGCACACGTGCCAGCTGATCGGATGCGTCGAAAACAGTGCCGCGATGTTGGTCTCCACGCGAAACGCGCGATACAGCCTCGTGCCGGATTTGTGCATTGGGCAAGGCTCGAGCAAACTCACCACGTGCCACTTGGATAGCAGACTCGTCGAATTGAGCCAGCGTTTTGACGGCCCCGGTTGCGGCGAGCGTGTCATCCGCCGATGCCCTAACGAGAATGAGCACCACTTCGGCTGCAGGAAGATCACCGTGTGCAATGTGCACTCGTGCAATCCGCAGGTTCAGGTCAGCCACTGGCAGCGACGACTTGCCATAGATGGACTGCAAGTAGTCTCGGCGCCGGACCAGAAGTTCGAGTGCGCTCGAAAACTGTCCTGTGTCCAACCAGTATCGCGCGCGCAGAAAATCGCCGTCGCGAGCAACGCGTGCCGACGGCCCGTAATCGTCTCTGGCTAGGTCGAATTGATCGAGCGCTTCTCGAGCGTCCGACAGTTTTCCATCGTAGAGGCACCACTCCAGCAGAGCTGCCCGCGCCATGTAAACAAGGCGGGCTCGCTCTGGGCCCAAGCTAGCCAGCATGATCCCACTGGCATGCTGGATGTGTGTGCTGGCTTCTTTTCCCGGATTTATTCGGGCCTGCTCGACGCCGAGGGTCAGCTCGTACTGAGCTGCAGGAATGGATTCAAGGCCCACAGCGGCGACCATGGACTGCCACGCCAGGTCGCGCTCGAGGATGGCTTGTTGCAATCGTAGGCGGCGACCCAACCGATCTGCGAAGAGCTTACGCTCGATGGCGACTTTGGCTGATTTCGTCCCCCATACCGATGCGGTCAGGTCAATGGCCTGTTGCATCAGCGCATAGGCAGCGTCAGGGCGGTCTTGGTCGTCTCGCAACTCACCCAACGTGCCCAAGGCGGAGGCGGCGTCGGCAGTGCCTGGTGCGACCTCCAGCATTGTGCGGGTAGCGGGTTCGATGTTCTGCCGGGCCTTCTCGACAAGGTTGTCACGGAGGTCTGCGCGGCCGAGGTCGAGGGCCACACCGAGGCAGACTACCGTCCGGTTGCTCCAAGCCTGGTCGCACAGGGCTAGAGCTTGTTCCATTGTGCTTCGAGCGGCGGCCGAATTGCCTCGTTGACTGTGTGCCAGCTCGCGCATCGCCTGCACCCGCTCAGGAATCGGTGCCCTGCGCGCAGCCAAATCGTCAACGCGCTGTTGCCGCAATGGAATCGCCGCCTCCAGCAGTTCCAGGTCGTACAGCAACCCGCCCACCACGCCCTGCAACTCACTGCGCACCTCCGGCTGATCCGTCAGCCCGGTGCTCAGCGACTTCGCGCTTTGCTCCAGCAACTGCTGCACCGTCTGCTGCCGCTTGCGCGGCGCGTCCTCCTGATCGAGATCATTGGTGCGCATCAGCCCGACCAGGAAATCCTTGATCGCGGTGGCCTTGGCGGCTTCGAGGCGGGCTTGTTGGGCCTGCCAGGCCGTGGCACCGAGACCCGCGCCCAGTGCGATCACCACCGCCGTGCCCGCCCCCACGGCCAATGCATTGCGGGCGACGAACTTGCGGGTGCGGTACCAGCGGCTGCCGGGGCGGGCGAGGATGGGCTGGTGGTCGAGGTGGCGCTGGATGTCTTGGGCCAGGGCGTCAGCGGTGGCGTAGCGATCGGCGGGTGCCTTTTGCAGCGCCGTCAACACGATCACGTCCAGATCGCCTTGCAAGGCGCGGCGCAGGGCGGCGGGTGTGGACGACCAGGCTTGCGCCGCGCGCTCGCTGCGCCAGGTGTCGCTGGGCCGCTGGGGCTCGGCGGTGAGGATGGCTTCTTCCAGCGCGCCGCGGCTGCTGCGGGTGAGCTTGTAGGGGCGCTCGCCGGTGAGCAGCTCGAACAGCAGCACGCCGAGCGCATACACATCGCAGGCGATGCCCAGCGGCTGGCCGGCGATCTGCTCGGGGGCGGCGTAGTCGGGTGTCAGCAGGTGGCCGCTGTGCTGCGTCAAGGCGCTGTCGCCGGTGGCGGCATCGTCGATCAGCTGCGCGATGCCGAAGTCGAGCAGCTTCACCTCGCCAGCGGCGTTGACGAGGATGTTGCCGGGCTTCAAATCACGGTGCAGCACCAGCTTGGCGTGGGCGTACTGCACCGCGCGCAGCACTTGCTGGAACAGCGCCAGGCGCTGGGCCACGCTCAGGCACTGCGCATCCGCGTGGGCCAGCAGCGTGTGGCCTTCCACGCATTCCATCACCAGATACGGTGTGCCGGCCTCGGTGACGCCCACTTCGTACAGGCGCGCGATGTGCGGGTGCTCCAGCGCGGCCAGGATGTTGCGTTCGCGCAGGAGGCGCTGAGCCAGAAGCTCCTGCCCCGGGCCCGCATGCGGCAACTTCAGCGCCACCTGCCGCAGCACCTGATCATCGGCCCGCTCGGCCAGCCACACGGTGCTCATGCCGCCTTCGCCAAGAGGGCGCAGCAGGCGCCAGGGGCCGATCAGGGTGCCGGGCTGGATGGGGCTGGTAGGGGTGGGTGGGTGAGGGGCTGGCAACACCGGGAGCGTGCCGAGGAAATCATCCGATTCGATGGCGTGGCGGTCTTCGAGCAGGCGGTGCAGGGCGGCTTGCAGAGGGGCGGGCAGGTCGAGGGTTTGAAGCCAGGCGTCGCGCTCAGTGGCGGGCAGGTCGAGGGCTTGCTCGACGAGGGTGAGCAGGCGGGGCCAATCGGTGCGGGGGATGCTCACGACACTCTGCTTTCCGGGATATGCGTTGCTCACGTGACTGGTTGAATCGTCCACTGGCTGAAGATCCGCGCATCGTCGAGAAGCGTCGAGCTTTGGCGGGCGGCACCAGGCAACAGTTCGTCGAGCAGACGTTGAGCCCTTAGTGTGTTGGGTGCGTCAGGCCCCAGACCCTCAATGAGCACCGGCAATGCGCTGCGGATGAGCGAGACCGCTTGCGAGACTTGCGCGGTGGCCGCCAGCGAACGGGCACAGTTGAGGCTATAGAGGCGATCCGGCACCGGCGTCAAGCTCTTGCTGAGTTGGGTTTCGTCGCAGAACATGCTCATGGCGGCCAGCGCTGCTTGATGCCGGCCAAGGGCTTGAAGGAC
>JANMAS010000465.1:0-5433 GCA_031359975.1 Burkholderiales bacterium | reverse complement strand
GACCTACCTGTTCATCTCGCACAACCTGGCGGTGGTGCGCCATGTGAGCGACCAGGTCGGTGTGATGTACCTCGGCCGCCTGGCCGAACTGGCGGACAAACACACGCTCTTCTTGCACCCGCGCCACCCGTACACGCGCATGTTGCTCGACGCGATTCCCGACATTCACATGAGCGGCCGGTCCCGAACGCCGGTGCAGGGTGAGGTGCCCAACCCGCTCAGGCCCCCGAGCGGCTGCTCGTTCCACCCGCGTTGCCCGCACGCGAATCAGCGCTGCTCGAATGAACGCCCGGCCCTTCAACATCTGAACGGTGTGCTGATTGCCTGCCACGCGGTGGAGGAAGGGCGGATCTGAAGCGAGCCTGGGCTCGCAGGCGGGCCGCTCAGTTCAAAGGGAGCAGATGCTCGCCACGGAAGAGTTCAGCAGCCGCTTCACGATCGCGGATCAGCCAGGCTTGATCGCCCGCGACCATCACTTCGGCGGCGCGGCCCCGGCTGTTGTAGTTGCTGGCCATGCTCATGCCGTAGGCGCCGGCCGAAAGAATGGCCAGGCAGTCGCCTTCGGCCAGCACCAGATCGCGGTCGTGGGCGAGCCAGTCGCCGGATTCACACACGGGGCCCACCACATCCCACCGGGTGGGCGCGCCCTCGCGCAACCGGCACGGCTCCACCGCCATCCAGGCCTGGTACATCGCGGGCCGCGCAAGTTCATTCATCGCCGCATCGACGATGCAGAAGTTCTTCGTCTCGCCAGGCTTGAGATACAGCGTGCGGGTGAGCAGCACGCCGGCGTTGCCCACCAGCGAACGGCCGGGCTCGACCATCACCGTCTTGCGGCCGTGGCCGCGCGCGTCCACCCGAGCCAGGATGCGGGCGATCAATTCGCCCGCATCGGGAGCCGGGGCATCGTCGGGTGCGTAGCGAATGCCCAGGCCGCCGCCAAAATCGAGATGCGACAAGGCAATGCCTGAAGCCTCCACCGCATCGACCAGATCCAGCACCCGGTCCACCGTATCCAGGTAGGGCGCGATGTCGGTGATCTGCGAGCCGATGTGCACATCAATGCCGTGCACCACGATGCCAGGGAGGCTGGCGGCGCGGCGATAGGCCAGCAGAGCCTGATCGTGTGCAATGCCGAATTTGTTGTCGCGCAAGCCGGTGGATATGTAGGGGTGCGTGCCGGCATCCACGTTCGGGTTGATGCGCAGGCTCACCGACGCCGGCTGGCCCGTGTCGCTCGCCACGTGCGAGAGGAGGTCGAGTTCGGACAGGCTTTCGACATTGAAGCAGCGCACACCGGCCCGCAAGGCCATGCGCATCTCGTCGGCCGTTTTGCCCACGCCGGAAAACACCACCTTGCCCGCTTCACCACCGGCGGCCAGCACACGCTGCAGTTCGCCGCCGGACACGATGTCGAAGCCGCAGCCGGCGCGGGCAAAGGTTTGCAGCACCGCGAGGCTGGCGTTTGCCTTCATGGCGTAACACACCAGGTGATCGCGCCCGGCCAGCGCGCGCTGGTAAGCGGCGGCCGCATCGATCATGGCGCGCCGCGAGTACACATACAGCGGTGTGCCGAACCGATCGGCGAGCTCGTCCAGCGAACAACCATCAAAGAAGAGCGAAGCCCCGCGTCGAGCGAGAAATGGTGCGCCGGGCAGGGTCATCGCGACGCTGCCGACGCGCTGGCGGGTGCGGATACGGGGGCGCTGGCCGCTTGCGGTAGCGTCAACGGGCCCTTTTGACCGCAGCCGGCACACAGCAGCGCGGCGACGCAGGTGAACAAGGTGAGCGCGAACGACAGCGCCCCTGCGGGCGACGGGGTGTTGCCGGGTACTACACTCGATTGAAGATCACGCATGCAACGATTTTAGTGTCCATGAATCAAGCCACCCACGACCTGCTCAGCGATGCCGACTACCGCCGCCTGACGGATGCGATCCTCGCCAGCATCGAAGCCACCATCGATGGCTGGCTGCAGGAGGATCTGATCGACATCGATGCCCAGCGCACCGGCGGCTTGCTCGAGCTGTCGTTCCCGAACGGCGCCAAGATCGTCGTCAACACGCAGCCGCCGCTGCAGGAAATCTGGATGGCCGCGCGCACCGGTGGTTATCACTACCGGTGCGTGGCGGGCCGATGGCTGGATACACGCGAAGGCACCGAGTTCTTCGACGGGCTATCGCGCGAAGCGAGCCTGCAAGGGCAGAAGACGCTGCGTTTCAACGCACCGGCTACTGCGGCAAGGGGCTGACAGCTCAGCGCTTGAACAGATCGAGAATGCCGCGCTTTTCGTCTTCGGTCGAGGCCTGAGGCGCAGCGGGCACGGTTTCGTCCATGCCCAGCGACGAAACGCCGTGGCCGGGGCTGTATTCCTCGAAGTACCACTCGCCGCCGACGTTGATCACGCCTTCGGGTGCGGGCGCCTCGCTCACCGGCACGCCCTTGAGCGCATAGCTCATGTAGTCGATCCACACCGGCAGCGACAACCCGCCGCCGGTTTCCCGGTCGCCCAGCTTGCGCGGTGTGTCGTAGCCGATCCACACCACCGCCACCAGCGTTTGCTGGTAACCAGCGAACCAGGCGTCGAGCGAGTCGTTGGTGGTGCCGGTCTTGCCGTAGATGTCGGGCCGCGTGAGCGCACCCTGCGCCTTGGCGGCGGTGCCTGAGCGGGTGACTTCCTGCAGCAGGCTGGTCATGATGAAGGCGTTGCGCGCATCGATCACACGCAGCGATTCGGTCAGCTGTGGCTTCGGGTCGGCCTCGTACAGCACCTTGCCGCGCGAATCGCTGATGCGGGTGATCAGCGTGGGCGCCACCCGATAACCACCGTTGGCGAAAACGCCGTAGGCATCGACCATCTGCATCGGTGTCACCGAGCCCGCGCCCAGCGCCATCGTGAGGTAGGCGGGGTGTTTGTCGGCGTCGAAGCCGAAGCGGGTGATCCAGGATTGCGCAAAGGCCGGCCCGGTTGACTGCAGCACCCGGATCGAGATCATGTTCTTCGACTTGGCCAGGCCGCGGCGCAACGACATCGGACCATCGAACGTGCCGTCGTAATTCTTGGGTTCCCACGGCTGGCTGCCGGTGGTGCCGGCATCGAAGAACAAGGGCGCGTCATTGACCACCGTTGACGGCGTGAAGCCTTTTTCCAGTGCCGCCGAGTAGATGAACGGCTTGAAGCTCGATCCCGGCTGGCGCCAGGCCTGCGTCACATGGTTGAACTTGTTCTTGCTGTAGTCGAAGCCGCCGACCAGCGCGCGCAGTGCGCCGGTGCGGGGGTCCATCGCCACGAAGGCGCCTTCGACCTCCGGCACCTGGGTGAGCAGCCACTCGGCCTTGGCATTCTGCGTGGCCCGCACCACGGCGCCGGGGCGGATCTGTATCTTGGCGTCGGCCTTGCCCGACAGGCCCGAGGCCACCGGCTTGAGGCCGTCCCCGATGACGGTGATGGCTTCACCGGAGCGCAGCACGGCCACCACCTTGCGCGGCGAGGCTTCAGTGACGACGGCCGAGCGCAGGTCGCCGTTGTCGGGGTGCTCGCTGAGCGCCTTGTCGATGCGCGCGTCGAGCGCCGCCGCGTCGGCGGGCAGGTCGACATACGCTTCCGGGCCGCGATAGACCTGACGACGTTCGTAGTCGAGCAGGCCTTTGCGCAGGGCGCGATAGGCCACCATCTGGTCTTCGGAGCGGATCGTCAGCTGCACGTTCAAGCCGCGTGTGTAGGCTTCTTCGCCAAACTGCTGAAACACCAGCTGGCGCGCCGTTTCGGCCACGAACTCGGCATGCACCGGGGTTTCGGTGGGCGTGCGGTACTGCAAGGGTTGCTGGCGGGCCTGTTCGGCGGCGGTCGAGTCGATCATGCCGGTTTCCAGCATGCGATCGATGATGTACTGCTGCCGCGCCGTGGCGCGTTTGGGGTTCGAGATCGGGTTGTCGCGCCCCGGCGCCTTGGGCAAGCCGGCCAGCATGGCCGCTTCGGCGATCGTCACGTCCTTCAGCGGCTTGCCGAAGTAGGCTTCGGAAGCGGCCGCGAAGCCGTAGGCCCGCTGGCCCAGGTAGATCTGGTTCATATAGAGCTCGAGGATCTGCTCCTTGCTCAACTGGCTTTCGATCTTCAGCGCCAGCAGGATCTCGTAGATCTTGCGGATGAACGTCTTTTCGCTGGAGAGGTAGAAGTTGCGCGCCACCTGCATCGTGATCGTCGATGCGCCCTGGCTCTTGGCTTCGCCGAAGTTGGCCAGCCCTGCGCGGATCACGCCGAGGTAGTCGACGCCGCCATGCTGGTAGAAACGGGCGTCCTCGATGGCCAGCACCGCATCGCGCATCACCTTGGGTACCTGGGCTATCGGCACGAAGGTGCGGCGTTCTTCGCCGAATTCACCGAGCAGGTTGCCATCGGTGGAATACACGCGCATCGGCAACTTCGGCCTGTAATCGGTGAGCGCCTCGAGCGAAGGCAGGTTCGGATAGGCCACGGCCAGCGCGATGCCGGCACACACCATCACCGCCAGCACACCGGCCAGCACCAAGCCGATGAGCATCAACAGCGCTCGACCGATGCCGGCCATGATCAGCGCCGGCAGCGAACGGCGCGGCGCGCCACGGACCGTCGATGGATCAGGAGAGTCGGGCTTGGCCGGGGTGTCGGAGTTGGTCATTTTTCACAAGGAACGGCTTTGGATTATAGAAAGAGCGGTTCTGGCCGAAAGAAGAGCTTGCGGCCGTCTGACGATGCCGGCAGGCTTTGATCGCGCCGAAATGCAACCCCTTCGGGCGGCTGTGTGGAAATGCACGAGGGCCGGTAGGGCCGTCGGCGATTCGCAACGAACCCGACTTGTTCGCTGCAGTGAACTCTTTGTGGGACAAGGGTCTTGCTGCTACGATTCAAGTAAATTGTTAACTTCCGTTAGCAACCGCGCGCCAAATGTAAAGGCGCGGTGAGGAGAACTCATCCGTGGGCTTTATGGATCGGCTGTTCGGGCGTACGCATCCGTCGATGATCGGCTTGGATATCAGTACGTCCAGCGCCAAGCTTGTCGAGCTGGGCAAAGACGTGTCAGGCGAACTGACGCTGGAGCGCATGGCCAGCGAACCCTTCGAAAAGGGCTGGATCACCGAGGGCCAGATCGAGAAGTTCGACGAAGTGGCCGACGCGGTGCGTCGGCTCGTCAGCAAGAGTGGTTCGCGTACGCGGCATGTGGTGATGGCCATGCCGCAATCCACCGTCATCACCAAGAAGATCATCCTGCCCGATGGTCTGCGCGAAGAGGAGCTGGAGCTGCAGGTCGAATCCGAGGCGCATCAGTACATTCCGTTCTCGCTGGACGAAGTGAGCCTCGACTTCTGCATCATCGGGCCGAGCCCGTCGTCCGCCGGCGATGTGGAGGTGCTGATCGCGGCCTCGCGCAAGGATCGTGTGCAGGATCGTCAGGG
>JANMAS010000454.1:0-14693 GCA_031359975.1 Burkholderiales bacterium | reverse complement strand
GCGCGCCCTGCCCCGCGCCCAGCAGGAAACGGCTGTGCCGACTCCTTCAGCGGCCGCCTCGATCGCCAGCGTGCAGGACGCCCGCGCGCACTGGGCTCGCGCGGTGGCGCAATCACGCCACCGCGGCGCCGACCGCGCCTGACCGAGCCCGTCGAACACGTTCATCCCAAACACCCGAGACCACACGATCATGGCTGCCATCAACCCTTCGGAAACCCAGGCCGACGCCCGCCCGCGCGCCGACCAGGAAGAGCATGCACTGCCGTGGTCGGATCGGCTGGTGGCCCACGCGCCGCTGCTCAGCCTGCTGGTGCTGTGCGTGGTGTTCACGCTCAGCACCAACACCTTCTTCAGCGTGCGCAACCTGCTCAACGTGATCGACCAGCTCACGGTGCTGGGCATCATGGCGCTGGGCATGACGGCGGTGATCGTGATCGGCGGCATCGATCTCTCGGTGGGCTCGGTGCTGGCGCTGTCGATGATGGTGATGGGCTGGCTGGCCAACGTGATGGGCGTGCCGATGCCGATCGCGATGCTCGCTGCGCTGGTGGTGGGTGCGATCTGCGGGCTGGGCTCCGGCCTGCTGGTCACCAAGGCCAACCTGCCGGCGTTCATCGCCACGCTGGCGATGATGTCGGTGGCGCGCGGGGTGGCCAATCTGGTCACCGACGGCACCCAGATCGTGGGCTATCCGGAGTGGTTTTCGGCACTGTCGATCAACCGCTACCTCGGCTTCATGTCGGTGACGGTGGCGCTGTTCATCGTGCTCACCATCGTCGCCGCGATCTTCATGAAATACCGCGCCGGCGGCCGCGCGCTGTACGCCATCGGGGGCGCTTCGGAAGTGGCTCGCCTGGCCGGCATCCAGGTCAAGCGGGTGACGATCGGTGTGTACGTGGTGTGCGGCGCGCTGGCCGGCCTGGCCGGCGTGGTGATGTCCACCCGCCTCGATTCATCCCAACCCAGCGGCGGCCTCGGTTATGAGCTCGACACCATCGCCGCGGTGGTGATCGGCGGCGCCAGCCTCTCGGGCGGCGTGGGCACGATCTGGGGCACGCTGATGGGCGTGCTCACCATCGGCGTGTTGCGCAACGGCCTGAACCTGCTCGGCGTATCGCCTTTCGTGCAGCAGATCGTGATCGGCGTGGTGATCGTGCTCGCGGTGGCCGTGGATTCCAACAAGCGCAAGGCGCATTGATCCTTTCCCCCAACCCGCTTTCCTGTTCCTCCGTTTTCCCGAACGACGCGTTTCACAGCGTCACCATTCAACCAGCAAGGAGACTTCGATGTTCAGAATCAGCAAGGTGGCGCTCGCCATCGGTATCGCGGCCCTCACCGCCACCGGCGGCGCGCATGCGCAGGGCCAAGGCAAGAAGATCGGCTTGGCCGTGGCCAATCTGCAGGCCGAGTTCTTCAACATGATCAAGCAATCGGTGGAGGCCTACGGCAAGGAAAAGGGCTACACCATCATCACCGTGGATGCCAAGGGCGATGCCACCACACAGGTCAACCAGATCCAGGATTTGCTGACGCAGAAGATCGATGCGCTGATCTACATCCCGGCCGGCGCCACCGCCGCTTCGGTGCCGGTCAAGGCGGCGCGCGCCGCCGGCATCCCGGTGATCAACGTCGACCGCAATGCCGATGGCGCGCCGGGCGACACCTTCATCCGGGGCGAATCGATCAAGGCCACCATCGAACTGGGCGAGTGGATCTGCAAGCAGACCGGCGGCAAGGGCAACGCCGTGGTGATCCATGGCCAGAAAGGCACCTCGCCGGAAGTCGATCGCATGAAGGGCTTCACCAAGGGCCTGGAAAAGTGCCCCGGCGTGAAGATCACGCAAAACCAGTTCACCGAGCGCTGGGCCGCCGACGAAGGCAACAAGTTTGCGCAAGACATGCTGCAACGCGACCCCACCATCAACGTGATCTTCGGCCAGGCCGACGGCATCGCGCTGGGTGCGGCCCAGGCGGTGAAGCTGGCCAAGCCGGATCACAAGGTCTGGGTGGTGGGATATGACGGCGACATCGGCGGCCTCAAGGCGGTGCAGAGCGGCGGCCTCGATGCCACCGTGACGCAGCCCACCTTCACCATGGGCCGCCTCGCGGTGGACGCGGTGACCGACATGCTCGCCGGCAAGAAGCCGCCGCTGGACCAGCCCAAGGATGGCGTGCTGACGACGAAAGAGAACGTCGACAAGTTCCTCGCCAGCCACCCTTGAGCCCTCCCTGAAACAGCGCTAAAAAGGCGCTGACCCGCGCTGCGCCGGCACTCGGTGCAGCGCGGCGCCAGAGCCGCTTCGCCATCCACCGACCGCCTTCGAGACACCCATGGACAACGCACCCGACACAACACCCCCGCACGCGGGCCTGGTGCTGCGCGGCATCGGCAAGACCTACGGCACGATCAACGTGCTGCGGGGCGTGGATCTCGATGTGCAGCCCGGCGAGATGGTGGCCTTGCTGGGTGAAAACGGCGCCGGCAAATCGACCTTGTCTTCCGTGATCGCCGGCCTCACCGCACCCGATGCGGGCGGCCTGATGTGGTGGCAGGGCAAGCCCTATGCGCCACAAGCCCCGGCCGACGCCTTGCATGCCGGCATCGGCCTGATCCACCAGGAGATGCGCCTGCTGCCGGAACTGACGATTGCCGAGAACGTGTTCGTCGGCCGCATCCCGATGAAAAACGGCCGGGTGGATACCGCGTCGATGATCGAGCGCTCGCAGCGCCAGTTGCATCGCCTGGGCCTCAACGTGCCGGCCACCCGCAAGGTGGGCACGCTCCGTGTGGCAGCGCAGCAGCAGGTGGAGATCGCCAAGGCGCTGACGCTGAATGCGCGTCTGCTGATCCTCGACGAGCCCACCGCGGCGCTGGGCGATGAAGAAACCGATCGATTGTTCGAGCAGGTGCAGCGGCTGAAGGCCGAAGGCGTGTCGTTCATCTACGTGAGCCACCGCCTGGCCGAGATCGCCCGCATCTGCGATCGCATCGTGGTGCTGCGCGATGGCTCGCAAGTGGCCAGCCACGACACCGCGCAAGTGCCCACCGGCCAGCTGGTGCGCGACATGGTTGGCCGCAGTGTGGATCGCCTGTTTCCGCCGATCCCGGTGCCGCCAGCCGAGGCCGAGGTGGCGCTCTCAGTGCGCAGCCTGTCGTCGCCGAGCGGCAGTTTCAAGACCATCTCGTTCGATGTGCAGGCGGGTGAAGTATTCGGCCTGGCCGGCATCATCGGTGCCGGCCGTACCGAGCTGGTGCGCGCCATCGCGGGTGTCGATCCCATCGCCTCGGGCGATGTCGTGATCCACGGCAAGACGGTCAAGCTGCACTCTCCCGCCGATGCCATCCGCGAACGGCTGGTGCTGGTGCCTGACGACCGCAAGGCGCTGGGCGTGGTGCTGCCGCACTCGATCGCCGACAACATCGCCTACAACAACTTCGATCAGGTGGCGCCGCGCGGCTGGCTGCAGCCGGCGCGCACCGCCGCCTTCGCCGCCGATCTGATCCGCCGCCTGGGTGTGAAGGGCCGGCCATCACAGCCGGCGGGCAGCCTGTCGGGTGGCAACCAGCAGAAGGTGGTGATCGCCAAGTGGATCGCCCGCAACCCGAAGGTCATCATCCTCGACGAGCCCACACGCGGCATCGACGTGGGTGCCCGCGCCGCGATCTACGAGCTGATCGCCGAGCTGGCGCGCGGTGGCATGGCGGTGGTGGTGGTGAGCTCCGATCTCGACGAGGTGCTGGGCTTGTCGCACCGGGTGATGGTGCTGGCGCGCGGTGAATCGCGCGGCATCCTGCCGCGTGCCGAGGCCAACGGGCCGCGGGTGATGGAGCTGGCGGTATCGTGAGCGCCGTGCTGACACCGCCTCCCGCACGGCGTGTCGTGCAAAAGCCGTTTGCGACAATGCCTGAAAGTATGGCTACGTCACGCACCGCCTCGCACGATCTGATGCGCCTGACCACCCGGGTCGCCAGCCTGTACCACGAGCGCCATCTGGGGCAAACACAGATCGCCGAGCAGCTGGGTTTGTCGCAGGCGCGCGTGTCGCGCTTGCTCAAGCAGGCCGAATCGCTGGGCATCGTGCGCATCACGGTGCATGTGCCCGAAGGTGTGCATGCCGAGATCGAAGCGCAGCTCGAATCGCGTTATGGCCTGGACGAGATGATCGTCGTCGAGGTGAGCGACGCCGCGTTCACCGATGACGACATGCTGAACCAGGGCCTGGCCTCCACCGTGGCCAGCTACCTGGAGCTGATGGTGCCCAGCCATGCATCGATCGGCGTGTCGTCGTGGAGCTCGGCCCTGCTCGCGGCGGTGAATGCGATGCGACCCACCGGACCGGGCGAAACCAAGACGATTGTGCAGGTGCTTGGCGGCATGGGTTTTGCCAATTCCCAGCGCTTTGCCACGCGCCTCACCGAGCGCCTGGCGCAGCTGTCAAAAGCCGAGGCGATCTTCATGCTGGCGCCGGGTGTCGTGACCTCGCTGGCGGCCAAGGATGCCTTGCTCACCGATCCCTCGTGCCTGCAGGCGCTGGAGCGTTTTGACACGCTGTCGGCGTTGCTGGTGGGCATCGGCCCGATCCCGCCTTCGCGCATGTTGCGCGAGAGTGGCAACGTGTTCACCGATCAGGATCTGGCCGATCTGCTGGCCGCGGGCGCAGTGGGTGATGTGTGCATGCGGTTTTACGATGCGCAAGGCCAGCATGTGAACACCGCATTCGACGAGCGCGTGCTGGGCATCGGCGTGGCGCAGATGCGCCGCACCCGCCGACGCATCGGCGTGGCCGGCGGGCGGCGCAAGTTCGAGGCCATTCGCGGTGCCTTGCGCGGCGGCTGGCTCACCACCCTGATCACCGATCTTCAGACGGCGCAGCGCCTGCTCGCCGAACCCTGACCTTCGCCGGCTCACAGCCGGCACACTTCAAGAAGAGGAACGCAGATGAACCTGTTCGATCTGAAGGGCGAGATCGCCTTCGTCACCGGCGCCGGCAGCGGCATCGGCCAGCGCCTGGCCATCGGCCTGGCTGAAGCGGGCGCCGATGTGGCGTGTTTCGACCTGCCCGGCAGTGCCGGCATCGAAGCCACCGCCGCGCAGGTGCGCCAGCATGGCCGGCGCGCCATCGTGATCGGCGGCGACGTGACCCAACCCGACGACATGGCCCGCGCGGTGGCCGCTGTCGAGCGTGATCTCGGCGCGCTGTCGATCGCGCTCAACTGCGCCGGCATCGCCAATGCGGCGCCGGCCGAGGAGATGCCGTTTGCGCAATGGCAGAAAGTGCAATCGGTCAATCTCGACGGCGTGTTCTTATCGTGCCAGGCCGAGGCCAAAGTGATGCTGCCGCGCGGCCGCGGTGCGATTGTCAATATCGCATCGATGTCGGGCTCCATCGTCAATCGCGGCTTGCTGCAGGCCCACTACAACAGCTCCAAGGCAGCGGTGATCCACCTCAGCAAGAGCCTGGCAATGGAGTGGTGCGAACGCGGCGTGCGGGTAAACAGCATCAGCCCCGGCTACACCGCCACGCCAATGAACACCCGGCCCGAAGTGGCCGATCAAGTGAAGATCTTCGAGCGCGATACGCCGATGGGCCGCATGGCCAACGTGGACGAGATGGTCGGGCCGGCGATCTTCCTGGTCAGCCGCGCCGCCTCTTTCTGCACCGGCGTCGATCTAGTCGTCGATGGCGGTTTCGTCTGCTGGTGAGATGTCAGCCCCCCAATTGCGGCGTACCGCAACCGACCCCCGAGGGGTTGCGCTTCCGCCTTGGGACGGCCCGGCGGCTGCAGCGCCGTCATCAATTTGAGGAGTCATGAATGAACCAACGATTCGAAGGCAAGGTGGTGGTGATCACCGGCGGCAGCCGAGGCATCGGCAAGGGCATCGCCGAGCGCTTTGTGCGCGAAGGCGCGCGGGTGTGCGTGGCGGCCAACGAGCCGCTGGTGCACGAAACAGCCGAAGGGCTGCGGCAGGGTGGCGCGAAGGTGATCTCGGCAGTGGTGGACGTGACCAGCGGCGAGCAGGTCAAAGCCTTGTACAAGCGCGTGGCCAGCGAGCTGGGCGAGGTGGATATCTCGGTGCAAAACGCCGGCGTGATCACCGTGGCGCAGCTGGAAGACCTTACCGAGGCCGAGTGGGACAAGATCATGGCGGTCAACACCAAGGGCGTGTTCCTGTGCTGCCAGGAAGCGGCTGTGCGCATGCGCCGCACCGGCCGCAAGGGCCGGCTGATCAACACCGCCTCGGGCCAGGCACGCCAGGGTTTCATCTACACCCCGCATTACGCGGCGAGCAAGTTCGGCGTGATCGGCATCACCCAGAGCCTGGCCAAGGAACTGGCCAAGACCGGCATCACGGTGAACGCCTTCTGCCCCGGCATCATCACCACCGACATGTGGGCCTACAACGATGCCGCCTGGGGCAAGCTGATGGGCGACTACCAACCCGGCGAGCTGATGGCCGAATGGGTGGCCGGCATCCCGATGGGCCGCGCCGGCACCGGCGAGGATGTAGCCGGGCTCGTCAGCTTTCTCGCTTCTGACGATGCCTCGTACATCACCGGGCAGACGATCAACGTGGATGGGGGCATGTTCATGTCGTGAGGGTGGCGCGGTGGCCGTGCGCCATCGTGGAGTGGATCCATCCGTGACCGGCGATTTGGATGGCCCGCGTTCCAAGGGTTGCCATCGCACACTCTCTCCTACGTCTAGCCCGGCGGCCGTGGACGGCAGCGATGCAGCGGGTGAGGTCGGTCGCCTCCGGCGGCCGACCTCACGGTCTCGTGAAGAACCCGACAACCGTCCAACTTCGAGCATCGTCACGGTCAGGTCGAACGACTCCTCCTCTTCAGCTCGACGAGTCACTACCGACCCATCAGCGCCCTTCGCAGGATGGAGTTGGTCGCACCGAAGCCGTCATTCGACTCTGGGCGAAGAGGCTGCGGAATCTCAGGCGCCGATCCCGCCGTCGGGCGCCCGGACACCAGTGATGCTGTTGGGCGGTGATGAAGATTACGACACAGCACGACGAAGTCGATTAGTGCCGGCTGCTATGCACCCAGCAGCGGCGGGATGTGCTTCCCAAACTTTTCAGAGTAAGTGGCGGTAGACATAACGACCGCATGGACGAAGACCGGTACGACAGCGGCAATCGCGATCACAACCAGCACTTTCGCGCAGCCAGGCAGAACAGGGCGTCTGTGCAGGTTGCGGATGAACAACTCGGCCACCGGCAGGTTGGGAACGAAGAACAGGTAGAGCATCGGCAAGCCGAACGGACCGCTGACGCCGTCTGGATGCATGCCAACGCCCCCGGCCAAGTCCGCCCATGCCTGGATTTCGATGTCGAACAGCCATGAACCGAGCACCATCGGGAACAAGCGGATGGCCTACGCGCGATGCCGATTGAAGCGTTGCGCGCGCGAAGACAAACGCCCTGATGGCACTCAGTATCATCACGTCACCCCAGACGCTGAAGGCGATGGCGGCAGAGCGGCTGAAGGTGCCGTGGCTGAGGATTCGTGAAGTGCAGTCCGATGCCGACGTTGGCCATCCAAGCTGGCGCCGCAGGCATCGTCAAACCCGACAGCAAGGGCTGCCACTGCTCGAAGTTCTTGAACGTGGCGCCGGTCGCTCCCAGAGCGACGTAGGCAGCGAAGCACCCGAGGCCGACCGAGGTCACGACCCTGAAGCAGCTGCCGAGCCAGCCGAGCAGAGGGTTCTCGACCGGTGTCGGCATGGCAGGGGGATGGGGCCCGGGGCGCGGCTGTCCTCGCTTGTTCACGGGCATCGCTCCCCAGACCGATTCACGGGACGATCCGCAGCACGCTGCCATCGCCAGGTGCGGCGCTGATGGCGACATTGGACGTGTAGAGCGCGCCGTCAGGACCGGTCACGAGCCCGTTGGGCAGGCTCGCGAACTTGAGCGCCAGCGCCTTGCGCCTGCCCGTCGCGGGGTCGAAGACGACCAGATTCGCGTTGTCCGTCGTCCACGCCTCGTCATGCGGAAAGATCTCGACCGCGTACAGGTAACCTCGCTGCCAAGCCAGACCCACGATCGGATTCAGGGACTCGAACGGCAGGGTGTAGCTGGCAAAGTCGGTGCCGAACACCGCCAGTTCGGCCGGCCCGCCGTCGTCTCCGAACGTTCCGACCTGGAACTGGTCGCCGTCGTGTGCCATCACGATCGGGTTGTGCTCTGCGTGGTCGATCGACATGTCGTGGACCTTCTGCACAGTGCCCGTCGCTGGATCGACCCTCAACAGCAGGCCGCGGTTTGTCTCCACCACATAAAGGAAGTTGCCGACCGCGATCATCGAATGGAATACGCCACCGGGTTCCAGGTCGGTGGTCGCCGGGTTGGTGTCCTTGATGAAGTGAGGCGGGTTCGCAGCGAGCCAGGCATTCAGGTTGGCGACCGTGGAGGTCGAGCCATCGGGGTTCACGCGCAAGATCGCCGGGTAGTCCTCGGGCAAGGCATGCGAACAGCCGCCCATCTCGATCAACACGTACAGCGTGTCGCCGATGAAGGCGACATCGGTCGGGCCGTAGTTCGCGCCGAAGACATCGGTCATGCTGGGCAACTGGTCGACAACCGTCTCCTTCGTGCCGTCGGACTGCACCCGCACGACTCGGCCGGTATAGCCGGCGGTGTAGGGGCTGTAGATGTTGACCTGCGTAGGGCAGTCGGCGGTACCCGCGGGGGCCAGGGCGCCGCCTGTGCCGGCTTCGGCCACGTAGAGCCGGCCGTCAGGTCCGAAGGCCAGGCCGCGGGGGCTGTTCAGGCCGGTGGAGTAGGTCGTGACGGTCGGCTCACGGTCGTCATCACCGCCGCCGCAGGCAGTGACGAGCAGAGCGGCCGCGAGTATGGCAGCGGCATACGGGATGAGCTTGCGGATCATGGGGTTCTCCTCGTGGTGGATTCAGCGGATGGATGTCTGTACGGCAACGTCCTGGTCGGCCCCGAACAGGCTTGCATGTCCAAGCCTGCAGCGGCCATGTGGCCGCAGCCGCTCTCGCGCCTGGACCCGGGCTCACCCTTTGCACTGGCACGTTCGTGCATCAGCGCGTCGAACAGCGCGGCCATGCCGGCACGTCGCGCCGCCTCGATCAGGGTCCGCTCGAGCACGTCGCGCTGCGCATGGCTGCCGCCGAATCGATGCGCCACGTGACGCACCGGCCGCAGCAGCTGCACAACCTGTTCATACCGACCGTCGGCAAAGGCCTTGATCGCACGGGTGGCGGCCTGGCCGACCTCCAGCGTGAAGCCCGCGTTGTCGTCGTCGCGCTCGATGGCTCCGTTCTGCGCGTCGAGCAAGGCCTGGGCGACGGCCATGCGCCCGGCGGCGCAGAAGGCCATCATGGCGTGCATGTCGTTGAAGGCGTAGTTCGCCGCAGTCGCCAGCGGCGTCCAGCGTTCTGCCAGCGCCTGCCAGCGGTTGCCGACGTCGATGCCGCGCAGGTACAGGCGCCACAACAGCGACGAGGCGTCGACCATGTCCAGCACCACGCCGGACGACGTGCCGCAGATGGGGCCGTCAACCAGGGTCAGCACCTCGTCGATCTGGTCCAGATCGAGGTAGTACAGCGCGAGGTGCCACCAGTTGTGCGTGGCGAAGAAGCTGTTTTCGGCCCAGGCCGAAGCGTTGCCGCGCATCCAGGCGATGCCTTCTTTCTGGCGTCCCTGCATTTCCAGCACATGGGCCACCGCATGCTGGCCCCAGCCGTCCAGCGGCTGAATCTCGACGCAGCGGCGTCCCAGTGCCTCGGCGCGGCTATACCGCCCGGTCTCTTCCAGACCGAAGGCCATCATCCCCAGCACCGCGTGGAATCCGATGGTGTCGCCGCCCCAGTGCGGCAGCGCGCGGGCGATGCGGTCGTGCAGCATGCGCGAATCGCCGCGGAAGAAGTCGATCTGGTGCCCGGCTTGCAGCGCCAGCGCGTCGAGCGGGTACTCGATGCTCAAGTCCTCGAGCGTGCGCCCGGCGTCGGCCCAGCGCCCGCGCACCAGGTGGCCGACCGCCGCCAGGTGCCCGCGCTCGCGCCCGGTCATCGGCAAGGCCAATGCGCGCCGGTGCGACTCGCGCGCGACGCCGATGCCGGCCGGCTCGGTGCCCAGCAGGTGCAGGTAGGCGTGCAGCAGGTGTCCCATGGCCATCTCGGGGCTGGCCTCGAGTGCGGCATTGACACTGGCCACCGGGTCGCCGATGAAGCAGCGCAATTCGTGCTGCGCCGTTTCCAGATGCTCCAGCGCGGCCGGCACGCAGCCGCTGACCACGTGGCCGACAGAATCTTCGAGGTTCATGAGAGTGTTATGCCGTCGCGGTTTCGATGGACTCATGATCGGCTCGGCCCGCTCCTCAGGTCCTTGCCGTCGCCCTGAATCGGTATGAAATGCGGGCTTTGCTGAAGGCCGGCCCTCGCCAGGGGTCTGCCACACTTGCGCACCCCATGGACGACCACGCGCTTCGATTCGGCAGCTTCCGGCTCGACCCGGTTCGCCGCGTGCTGCTGCACGACGGTGACCCCGTCCGCATCGGCCCCCGGGCGACCAGCCTGCTGCTGGTGCTGGTTGAGCGCCGGCGCTCGGTGGTGTCCAAGGCCGAACTGTTCGACCTCGTGTGGCCAGGCCTGATCGTCGAGGAGAACAACCTGCAGCAGCACATCTCGGCACTGCGAAAGCTGTTCGGCCCGCAAGCCATCGTCACGGTGCCGGGGCGTGGCTACATGTTCGCTCTCGCGCCTGAGGGCGACACCTTGACGGCCGCTGACCCTGGCCGTGGCCCCACCCCAGACCCTGCCCCGGCAGTCGCGGCCCCCGTGCGCGCGGCGCCCCTGCCCGCGAATGTGGCGCTGATTGGCCGGGAGACCGAACGATCCGAACTGCTTGCATGCGTGCGCGCGCATGCCGTCGTGACGGTCGTCGGCCCGGGCGGCATCGGCAAGACCCGGCTGGCCCTGGCGGTGGCACACGCCTGCCATGCCGACTTTACCGGCGGCGTCTGGCTGACCGACTTGTCGGTGCTGACCGACGGCGGGCAGGTGGCGGCGACCGTGGCGCACGCGCTGGGCATCGTGCTGCCCCCGGAGCCCGCCGCGGCAGGAGCCCATGCCGCGACGATGGCAGCCGCTTTGCGCGGGCAGGATCTGCTTCTGGTGCTGGACAACTGCGAACATGTGCTCAACCCCGTGGCTGCGCTGGTCGATGCCTTGCGCGAACGCGCCCCGCGCGTTCGGGTGCTGGCCACGTCGCAGGAACCCCTGCACGTGGTGGAGGAGCAGGTCTTTCGACTGGCGCCGCTCGCGCTGCCTGACCCCGCAGCCACCGAAGGACGGGCAGCGACAAGCAGCGGGGCGGTGCAGTTGTTCATTGCGCGCGCCCAGGCGGCCGACCGGCATTTCGCTCCAACGCCCGACGTGCTGCCGACCGTCGTCGACATCTGCCGGCGACTCGATGGCCTGCCGCTGGCCATCGAGCTGGCGGCTGCGCGCGTGCCCCTGCTGGGTGTGCGGGCGCTGCAGCAGCGCCTGGACGAGCGCTTGAGCGTGCTGGGGACGCGCCCCGGCCGGGGTCCGCTGCGCCAGCAGACGATTCGCGCCGCCCTTTCCTGGAGCCATGCGTTGCTGAAAAAAGAGGAGCAGATCGTCTGGCGCCGGTTGGCGGTGTTCTCGGGCGGCTTCTCGCTGGACCTGGCGCTTCGGGTTCTGGCCGATGCCGACTTCGCGCCCGGGACCGTGCTCGACCACCTCGGCGCGCTGGTCGACAAGTCGTTGCTGATCGCCGATGCGGGCGACGACAGTCGCCCAGCGCGCTACAGGCTGCTCGAGCCGGCGCGGGCGTTTGCGCTGGCGCAACTCGAACAGGCCGATGAACTCGACGCCATGCGTCTTCGCCACTCACGGGCCCTGGGCGATTTGCTGAAGGCCAGCGACGAGTTGGTGGTCCACGAGCGGCGTTTCGACGTCTTGATGGGCCGACTGGCGGCCGAGCTGGACAACCTGCGCGCGGCCATGCAGTGGCTGACCGATCGCATGGACCGTCGGCCCGATGCCGCAGGGGTGGACCTGGGCGTTGCCCGCCTGCTGGCGATCACGCTGGCGGCCCATGGGGATTGGCTGTGGAGCGAAGTGGATTCGTTTGGCGAGGGTCTGCGGTTCTGCCGACGCGCGCGCGAATGCCTGGACGACGACGTGCCGGTTGCTCTCGCTGCGCGGCTGCGTCTGGCCCATCAACTGCTGGCACGCACGCGCTTGCGGCCGACCGCCGAGTGGGCCGTCGATGCGCCGCTGGCGCTGCAGGGGTTCCGCCAGGTCGGCGACCGAGTGGGCTTGTACCGGGCGCTGTGTGCGCTGGGCGGTACGCCCCCCGGGGTGGTCAGCGATGACGAGTCGCTCGCGCTTCTGCATGAAGCTGAACAGCTGGAAGTGCCGGACTGGTCCCCCATCTTGCGCCGCCGCCGGCAGGCGGCGCTGGAATGGTGCCACGACAAGGCTGGGCGCATGGAGGCCTGTCGGCAGGCCGGCCTGCGCAGCGTGGCCCTGGCGCACGAGGCCGGCGGCGTGGGCGAGATCGCCGCGTTGGGGAACCTGGCCGACACCGAGTTTGCGCTGGGTCTGGTGGACGATGCGATCGCGTCCTGCCGGCGTGCCATCGCCGTGGCGACCGAACTCGGGCGCCCGGAAGAGGCCTTCAACGCTTTCCAGCACATGGTGCCGGCCCTCCTCGAGCGCGACAGGCTGGCAGAGGCTGAAGCCGCGATCCGCCAGGGACGCGACCTGCTGGTGCGCAGCCTGGGCTCGGCCAGCGGCATGCTCATGCCACTGGCCTTGCTGGCCTTCAAGCGCGGACAGGGCCGCCTGGCGCTGCACCTGGTCGGCTGCGCCGACCGCGCCAGGGCCGACGAGGGGCTGGACCTGCACTCACCCGAGCGCCGCCTGCGCGAGGCTGTCCTCGCCGGCATGTGGACTGTCCTGCCCGAGGCCGACGTGTCGGCGCTACAGGCAGAAGGCGCCCAGTGGGATGCAGATGAAGGCTTTGCGCGGGGTGGCTTGGGTTGATTGCTCGAGGAGGTGCTTCTGCCACGCATTCGGCCGTTCGTTAAGCCCCCGGCCGACCGGTACTGGCCGAATCCGTGAGCGCCCGGCCACGCCAGGAAGCAGCCATTCGCAGTCCCACCGCGCGGCGCCTGGCGACCGGCGTGCCTTGACAATGCTCGGATGAAGCTGCTGCTAGCCCCGATGGAGGGCCTGATCGACCACAGCCTGCGCGACGTGCTCACGCGCGCCGGTGGTGTGGACCGTTGCGTTTCGGAGTTCATCCGCGTCACCGACCAGTTGCTGCCGGCACGTGTGTTCCTGCGGCTGATGCCCGAACTCGCACACGGCAGCCGCACGGCGGCCGGCACGCCGGTGCGCGCGCAACTGCTCGGATCGGACGCCAACTGCCTGGCCGACAACGCCGCGACGCTGGCCGCGCTCGGCGCCGAGGGCATCGACCTCAACTTCGGCTGCCCGGCGCCGACCGTCAACCGGCACCGCGGTGGCGCGGTGCTGCTCGACGAGCCTGAGCTCGTGCATGCGATCGTCGCGGCCGTGCGCCGCGCGGTGCCGGCCTCGTTGCCGGTGTCGGCGAAGATGCGCCTGGGGCATCGCGACGAGTCGCTGATGCTGGACAACGCGCGCGCCATCGCGGCCGCCGGCGCCTGCGAATTGGTCGTGCACGCACGCACCAAGCTGCACGGCTACCGGCCGCCTGCCTATTGGGAACGCATCGCCGAGATCCGCGAGGCGATCCCAATCGCGGTAATCGCCAACGGCGAGATCTGGACCGTCGACGACGCGCGGCGTTGCCGCGACGCCTCGGGCTGCGACGCCTTGATGCTCGGCCGCGGGATGGTCGCCGATCCTGGCCTCGCGCTCGCGATCCGCAGCCCATTCGCGCCGGCGTTGACCTGGCACGCGCTGTTGCCGCTGGTCGCGCAGTACTGGCAGCACGTGAGTGCCCAAGTGCAGCCAAAGCACCGCGCGGGTCGCCTGAAGCAATGGCTCAACCTGCTGCGCCGCCGCCACCCAGAGGCCCAAGCCGCCTTCGATGCGGTGCGCGCCACCACCGACCCGGCCCTGGTGGGCGCGCGCCTGTTCGCCGCTGCGTAGCAAGCCCGATACCTCGGCCAGGGACTTCAACTGGCCAGAACCTCCAGCCCGGCACCACATAGGCGCCGTTGAGGCGACCGCCCCGACATGACGACAGGTGCGGCCGCCGCCGACGGCCTCAGATTTGCGTCTGCTCGGAAATCTCGGGCGCGCCATTGACCTCGATGCCAAGGTACCTGACTCTGACGGTCGTCAACCACGGCAGGGGCCATGGCAGGCTGATTGACTGCTTCTCGGATCGACGCTGGAAGACCTGTCTCGGCCAGGAGCGGTGGTTCGGGGGCAGAGATCTGCAGGCCTCGGGCGCAGCAAGAGCGCTGCGGAGGATGCCGGGTGACCGGCGCAGCGAAGTCAAGGAGGAGGGCCCGATCGACACCACCCGAAGCGAACTGGCGGTGAATCGGCCTGGGGGACATGAGCGGAGCCGGTCACCCGGCATCCTCCGCTCGCGCCGGCCAATGCATGTGACAGCGCCACGGCAAATGTCCGCATCGGGTCGGCAGCGCGCGTTGGCCGGGAAGCAGCGAATGACTGCCCCCAGTCT
>JANMAS010000453.1:0-4875 GCA_031359975.1 Burkholderiales bacterium | reverse complement strand
CGGCGGGGCGCTCTGCGCAGCGAAGTCAAGGAGGAGGAGGCCGCAGGCCGACGGGGGACATGAGCGGATCAGAGCGCCCCGCCGCCCTGATCCCGCTCCAGCCGTCGCCAGCGTGCCAGCATCCAATCGAACCGCCGCGGTCGGCGTCGGCATGCATGGCGTGCCGCGAGTTGTCAGTGCGCCGCCGCCGTCGACGCCCCGATGCCCGTTTCAGAACGCACCTGCTGCGCCAGGAACCCGGCGCGATCCACGCGGGCGCGATCGCTCTTGTCGAGGATCGAGACCAGCCAGATCGCGACGAAGGCGAGCGTCATCGAGAACAAGGCTGGCGAGGCATACGGGAACAGCGCCGAGCCCTTGGGGTTGCCGAGTGTGGCTTCCCAGACGGAAGGTGACACGATCGTCAGCGCCACCGACGCTGCGAGCCCGAGGAAGCCGCCCACCACCGCGCCGCGGGTGGTGCAATCCTTCCACAGCACCGACATGATCAGCACCGGAAAGTTGGCCGACGCGGCGATCGCAAAGGCCAGCGACACCATGAAGGCGATGTTCTGCTTCTCGAAGGCGATGCCCAGGGCCACCGCCACGATGCCGAGCACCACGGTGGTCACGCGCGAGACCTTGAGCTCCGACGCGCTGTCGGCCTTGCCTTGTTTCATCACCGTGGCGTACAGATCGTGCGACACGGCCGAAGCACCCGACAGCGTGAGGCCCGCCACCACCGCCAGGATGGTGGCAAAGGCCACCGCCGAGATGAAGCCGAGGAACACATTGCCGCCCACTGCCTTGGCCAGGTGGATGGCCGCCATGTTGCCGCCGCCGAGCAGCGCGCCCTTGGCGTCGAGGAACTCCGGATTCGTGAGCACGAAGGTGATGGCGCCGAAGCCGATGATGAAGGTGAGGATGTAGAAGTAGCCGATCCAGGTGGTGGCCCACATCACTGATTTGCGCGCTTCCTTGGCGTTGGGCACGGTGAAAAAGCGCATCAGGATGTGCGGCAAGCCGGCGGTGCCGAACATCAGCGCCATGCCGAAACTGATCGCGGAGATCGGATCCTTGATGAACCCACCCGGGCCCATGATCGCGTTGCCGGCGATCAGCGCCTCTTCCGGTGTCTTGCCGGTGGATGCGGCGAGCTGGGTTTTCACTTCCACCGCCTTGGCGAACATCGCCTCCGGGCTGAAGCCGAAATGCCACAGCACCATCAGTGCCATGAACGACGCACCCGCCAGCAGCAGGCAGGCCTTGATGATCTGCACCCAGGTGGTGGCCGTCATGCCGCCGAACAGCACGTACACCATCATCAACCCGCCGACGATCACCACCGCGATCCAGTATTCCAGCCCGAACAGCAGCTTGATCAACTGACCGGCGCCCACCATTTGCGCGATCAGGTAGAACGCCACCACCACCAGCGTGCCCGACGCCGCGAAGGTGCGCACCGGCGTCTGCTTGAAGCGGAATGCGGCCACGTCGGCGAAGGTGAACTTGCCGAGATTGCGCAGCCGCTCGGCCAGCAGAAAGGTGACGATCGGCCAGCCGACGAGAAAGCCGATCGAATAGATCAGCCCGTCGAAGCCGCCCACCATCACCGCCGCCGAGATGCCGAGGAACGAGGCGGCCGACATGTAGTCGCCCGCGATCGCCAGGCCGTTCTGGAAACCGGTGATGCCGCCGCCGGCGGTGTAGAAGTCAGACGCTGATTTGGTCTTGGCCGCAGCCCACTTGGTGATGAACAGGGTGAACACGACAAACGCCGCGAACATGCCGATGGCCGTCCAGTTGGTGGGCTGCTTTTGCGCTTGGCCGAGATCGGCACCGGCCGCGTAGGCGCCGGCCGCGATCACCAGCAGGCCCGTGCCCACGGCGGCTGTGCGAACAAGCGTGTGCGTGAGGCGATTCATGCCGTCACCGCCTTCTTGAGCTCGGCGGTCAACGCATCGAACTCGCCATTGGCGCGCCGCACGTAGATCGCGGTGATCACCACGGTGAACACGATCACGCCCAGGCCGATCGGCATGCCCAGCGTCATCACACCATCGCCGAGCCGCTTGGCCAGCAATTGCTTGTCGAAAGCCACCAGCATGATGAAGCCGTAATAAACCACCAGCATCGCCAGCGTGAGCCAGCCGCCGAGTGCCGTGCGTCGTGACTTGAGTTTGCGGTAGGTGGGGTGTTCGGATATTCGTTGCGCCAGATCGGTTTGCATGTTGTCTCCTGAGGTGGTGTCGGGCCTGGCTGGGCCATGCATCGATGGTGAGCCACGGCACTGACCCCGCTCTGACGCTGCGCCAACACAGCCTGACGGCCTGCTGAACCGGGGCTTACAAAGTGACCAATCACTGCGGGATACCCCTGACGACATGGGGCTTGACACGGCGGAGTTCGCGCTTTTCGACGCTGATATGTCAGGCTATCGACGTGCAAGACAACGGCGAGGCAGCCTGTGATGAACCAGAAACTATCGGCGTGGGCGATGGCACTGGGCCTGATGGCCGCAACGGCCGCGCAGGCTCAAGGCCAGGACGAACCCGCCCTGATCGCTGCGCTGCGCACGGGCGGGGTGGCCGTGTTGCTCAGGCACAGCCAGACGACGCCCGGCATCTCCGATCCGCCCGGATTCCGGCTCGACGATTGCGCCACGCAGCGCAATCTCGACGATGCCGGCCGTGCGCAGGCCAAGCGCCTGGGGCAATGGTTCCAGCGCCACGCGATCACGCCCTCGGTGGTGCGCCACTCGCCGTGGTGCCGCACCCGCGACACGGCCGAGCTGGCATTTGGACGCTCCGAGCCATGGCAGGCGCTGGCGTCGGTGTTCAACGATCGATCGGGTGCGGAGCAACAGGCCATCGACGTGCGGCGTTATGTGGCGAGCCTGAAACCGGGCGAAGTGGCCGTGCTGGTCACCCACGCCATCAACGTCACCTCGATCAGCGCGTCGGCCAGCCTGCGCCAAGGCGAGGCCGTGGTGGTGCGGGCCGCGCGCAGTGGCGCCAGGCCGTGGCCGATCGACGAGCTGGGCCGCATCGACGTGCCCTGAAGCCTGGAACGCCAGGCCTGCCGCCACCTCAGGCGGCCTTCTCCATCGCGGCGGCAGGTTGCAGCCGCACCAGCTCACGCACCGCCGGCAGGCAGGAGCCGCATTGCGTGCCGCACTTCAGCCGCGATTGCAGCTGCGCCAGGCGATCGTCTGCGTTGCCTTGGCATTGGGCCAGCGTGGCACGAATCGCCGTATCGCTGACATCGAAGCAGCTGCAGATCTGCGCAGCGCGTGGGGCTTGCGACTGGCTCGGTGTCACCGCCCCGGCGAGCACGGCGCGGATCACGTCGCGCGCAGGCTCGCCCTCGCGCAGCAGGTCCAGTACCCACGCATGCGCCTGGGCATCACCGCTGAGCCAAAAGGCCTCCAGCGGGGCGGCCAGGCCGTCACCGCCCGCTTGACCCAGGCGCAGCGAGCGCCGCTGGCCACGTCGGCCATCGGCGTAGCGCAGCACCTGCGGGCCATCGAGCCCCAGCAGCTGCTCGATGCGGTGGCGATGCGCATCCTCCACCGGCTGCACCGCGGCCGCACGAAACAGCAGGCCGATGCGGCCATCGGGTTCGCGGCCGAAGGGCACGCAGCTGGCGTAGCCAAAGTGCCGCATCAAGGGCCGCAGCTGCTCGCGCAGGCTGAGCATCGCGTGGGCCGGCAACCAGGCCGCCGCCAGCAGGTGCCAAGGCAGCTCGGCCGGCTGCACGCGCACCGCGCTGTGCTTCAGCTCGGGCTGGTGCGAGCTGGGGCAAAAGGCGCCGCTGCACAAGGCGTTCACGCCCAGCATCGGCTCACCGTCGGCCGCTGTGCCGCTGACAAACTCTTCCCCCCAATGCATGGCCACAAACGCCTGCGCCATCGGCACCGCGTCGCTGGGCTGCACCGGCAGCACCAGCTCGCCGCGCCGCGATTGCACCCGCAGCAGATCGCCGGCCGCCCATCGGCGGCGTGCCAGCTCCTGCGGATGCATCTCGATCGCCGGCTCGGCGCTGTGGCCGAACAGGCGGCCCAGCGTGCCGGTGCGGCTCATGCCGTGCCACTGGTCGCGCAGGCGGCCGGTGGTCAGCGAGATCGGATAACGCGCGTCGCGCGGTTCCACCACCGGGCGGTACGGCGGTGCGGTGAAGCGGGCGCGGCCATCGGGGGTGGCGAAGTGGCTGTCCTCGTACAGCCGCGCGCGGCCCTGCGTGCTGCCTTGCGGGCAAGGCCACTGTTGCGGCTCGACGAGACTGGCATAGCTCAGGCCGGTGATGTCGAGATCACGGCCGCGGGTGGTGTCGCGGTGCTCGTTCCACACCGCTTCGGCGCTGCCGAAAGCCATCAGCTCGCGGCCTTCGGAGCGTGTGGGCAGGCGGCGTTGAAGGCGCTGCGCCAGATCCACCGCGATCGCCCAATCGGCGCGCGCATCGCCCGGCGGCGGGATGGCGGCGCGCACGCGGCTGATGCGGCGCTCGCTGTTGGTCACGGTGCCTTCTTTTTCGCCCCACGTGCTGGCCGGCAGCAGCAGGTCGGCATGGTCGCAGGTGGCCGTGGTGGCGTAGGCCTCCTGCACCACGACAAACTCGCAACGCGCCAGCGCTCGGCGCACCAGGCGCTGGTCGGGCATCGATTGCGCGGGGTTGGTGCAGGCTATCCACAGCGCCTTGATCTCGCCATCGGCCGCGGCCTCGAACATCTCTACCGCCGTTTTCCCGGGCTTCGATGGCACGTCGGCCACGTTCCACAAACGCGCCACTTCGGCGCGGTGTTCGGGGTTGGCCAGATCGCGGTGCGCGCTCAGCAGATTCGCCAGGCCGCCGACTTCGCGACCGCCCATCGCATTCGGTTGCCCGGTGAGCGAAAAC
>JANMAS010000434.1:0-4852 GCA_031359975.1 Burkholderiales bacterium | reverse complement strand
ACTTGGTGGTGACGGTGGTGCCTTCGACCAGCGGCAGCAGATCACGCTGCACACCTTGGCGCGACACCTCGGCGCCGCTGTTCTCTGCGCGTGACGTGACCTTGTCGATCTCATCGATGAAGACGATGCCGTTCTGCTCGGCGTTGGCCACCGCCCGCGCACGGATCTCTTCGTCGTTGACGAGCTTGCCGGCTTCTTCGTCCACCAGCAGTTTCAAGGCGGCATCGATGCGCAGCTTGCGCCGCTGCTTTCGGCCCGCGCCCACCTGGGCAAACAAGCCCTTGAGCTGCTCGGCCATGTCTTCCATGCCGGCGGGGGCCATGATGTCCATCGCGCCGCGGGCCTCGGCCATGTCGAGCTCGATCTCGCGATCGTCGAGCTGGCCTTCACGCAGGCGCTTGCGCATCGTCTGCCGGGCGGTGTTGTCGCTCGCCAGCGCGGGAGCAGCCGAGGCGGCGCCGGCAAAGCCGATGGCGCTGGAGGTTTCGCCGCGCGGGGGCGGCACCAGCACATCGAGGATGCGCTCTTCGGCGGCGTCTTCGGCGCGGGCGCGGTGGCGCTTGATGGCGGCCTCGCGCTCTTGCTTGACCGAGGCTTCGATGAGGTCGCGCACGATGGAGTCGACATCCTTGCCCACATAGCCCACTTCGGTGAACTTGGTGGCTTCCACCTTGATGAAGGGCGCATCGGCCAGGCGCGCGAGCCGGCGCGCGATCTCGGTCTTGCCCACACCGGTGGGGCCGATCATGAGGATGTTCTTGGGCGTGATTTCGCCACGCAGCTTTTCATCCACCTGCTGGCGCCGCCAGCGGTTGCGCAGCGCAATCGCCACCGCCCGCTTGGCCGCCGATTGCCCGACGATGTGCCGGTCCAGCTCGGAAACGATCTCCTGCGGCGTCATGCTCACAATGACAGCCCCTCGATCGCGGAGTACCGCGCTCGATCCCCAGGGGCCACTTGGGGCCCCTTCGTGGCCCTTGGGATATCGCCCGCCTTGGGGCGGCCCGGCGCCGGGCTCCGGAAGCCAGAGAAATTCATCTCAGTATCTCCAGCGTTTCCACGGTGTGGTTCATGTTCGTATAGATGCAGATCTCGCCGGCAATCTCCAGCGAGCGTTTGACGACATCGGTAGCGCTGAGTTCGGTGTGGGCCACCAGCGCGCGGGCCGCGGCTTGCGCGTAGGCGCCGCCGGAGCCGATGGCGATCACGCCGGCTTCGGGCTCCAGCACGTCACCGTTTCCGGTGATGATCAGCGAGGCCTCGCCGTCGGCCACCGCGAGCATGGCTTCGAGGCGGCGCAACACCCGATCGGTGCGCCAATCCTTGGTGAGCTCGACGGCGGCGCGGGTGAGATGGCCCTGGTGTTTTTCGAGCTTGGCCTCGAAACGCTCGAACAGCGTGAACGCATCGGCCGTGGCACCGGCAAAGCCCGCCAGCACCTGGCCTTGGTACAGCCGCCGAACCTTGCGCGCACCGGCCTTGACGACGATGTGGCCGAGCGTGACCTGGCCATCGCCGCCCATCGCCACCTGCACGCCGGTGGGTGTGTTGCGGCGCACGCTGAGGATGGTGGTGCCGTGAAAGGATTCCATGGCCATGGGCGGGATCTCGCGACAGAAGGGGGACGACGTGCCGGCCATCAACCGGCGAGACTCGGGATATCGGGGCGCGGATCAGGCTTGCAAGGTCTGCACACGCGCGTGTTCGACGATACCCATCGCACTGAAGAAGTGCGCCACCAGCCGGTGCGAATCGAAGAAGGTGACAGAGCGCCCTTCGTGGCGTTTGGCGATCACCCAGTTGAGCAAATCACCCGCCGCGATGAAATCGGCGCGGATCAGCGTGGTGCAGGCCACGCGCACCACCGCCGCATGGCCGATCTGCGCATCCATCTCGCCCAGGATGGTGCGGATATCGCCCACCAGTTGGCCCGAGAGCTGCAAGGTGGCCACTTCAACCACGTGCCGCGTGGCGGGCACGTCGTCATCGCTGATGGTGGAATCCATGAACGTGGTGACGGCTTCGCTGACCACCGACATCGGCGCCGCCCGCGTGCTTTGCGCGCTGCTGGAAAAGCGCACCGTGCACAGCGAGCGCTCCCAGCTGGGTGGCGACACCTCGAAGGTGACGCAGTAGTCGATCGCCACATCGTCGAATTGATCGATGCGATCGGCCATGCGCAAGGCTTCCATGCGCAGGATCCAGAAGCTGGGGTCGGCGTCGCGAGCACCGGTGGGCGCGGCTTCGGCCAGCACTTCCAGCAGCTTCTCGGCGGCGATCCAGCGCATCTTCAGTTCCTGGGTGGACCAGCGCCGCACCAGCGCGGTGAGCCGCGAGGCGCCGTCCACCTCCACCTTGGCGACGGCGCGCCAATCGAGCACCCAGGGCATGGGCAGCTGCATGGTCTGGGATTCGAGGCGGCCGACAGCTTCGTCATCGAGCACCGGCGGGCACACCCAGCCGATCTCCGCCTGGCCCACGGCTGACTTGGGCGCGCTGCGCGCGGCTTCCACCACCATCTGCGGCAGCGACATCCATTGCGGTGGCGACTGGCTGAAAGCGGGTGCGAAGTCGTTGGCCAGGGCTTCGAATTTCTGCTGTTGCCCGGTGGCGCGGAAGAGATCGAAGCGGGTGAGCCAGGTGTCGAGATGGTCGTGCCGGGCACCCGCCGGGCTGGTGAGTTCGGCCAGCACGCTCTCGGCGACGGCGAAATCGGCGTTGGCGAAGGCGATCACGACCTCATCGAGCTCGGCGTCGTGCACGACCTCGCTGACTTCCATGCCGGCGCCGGGCGACTTGCCGATCACCGCAGGCGTGGCCAGCTCCGGCGCGTCGAGCACGCGAAACTCCTGCGGCGCCGCACCGGCGGGAGGATCGTCGCGCATCAGCGCCATCGGTACCGTGGGATCACCATCGACCACCGCCGGCGTGCGCGGCGGCGTGGGCGCGGCGGCACGGCCGCCATTGCCGACCATCTGCTGCTCGATCGCGTCGATCTTGTCTTTCACACCATCGCGGCTGCCGGGCGGCTGGCTGGATCGGCCTTCGGTTTCGTCGATACGGGACGATCGATCGATCGCGGCCGCCTGTTCGGGCGACAGCCCTTCGCGCCGCACGCGACGCAGCATGTCGAATTCGCGCTTGCGCACAAATTCGTTGCGCCGCTTGCGCTCCACCATCTGGCGCAGCTCTTCGCGGTTGGCGGCTTGCGAATCGCTGTCGCCATCGGCCTTCGACAACTGGGACCAATCGGTGGTGGGATTGGCAACGAATTTCACCACCTTGCGCAGCATGCCTCCGCCTTCTTTCTTGTCGGTCATGGCGGGCGGTCCTGCGCGTTTTCCTGGGGCGGCTGTCGGGTGCGTCTGATGGGGTGGCGATCAGTCGCCGAACATCTTCTGCTTCATCTCGCGGCGTTGCTGGGCTTCCAGCGACAGCGTGGCGGTGGGCCGTGCGATGAGCCGGCCCAGGCCGATGGGCTCGCCGGTTTCGTCGCAGTAGCCGTAGTCGCCAGAATCGATGCGGGTGATCGATTGCGAGATCTTCTTCAGCAGCTTGCGTTCGCGATCACGCGTGCGCAGCTCCAGCGCGTGTTCTTCCTCGATCGTGGCGCGATCGGCTGGATCGGGCACGATGGAGGTGTCTTCGCGCAGGTGTTCGGTGGTTTCGCCGGCGTTCGAGAGCAGCGCGTCTTTTTGTTCCTGCAGCTTGGTGCGGAAGAACTCGAGCTGCTTCTCGCCCATGTATTCGGACTCGGGCATCGCCATCACTTCGGCGTCCGACAGCTCCTTGCCCGCCTTGGTCTTCCAGACGTTCATCAGCTTCGGATCGGGCTTGCCCTGGGGCTTGGCCACATACATCGGCTCCGGCGTGGAGCGCGGCGCCGGTTTTTTGGGCGCCGCCTCGGCCGCCGCCGACAGCGCCGCGGCGTGGGCCGCCACCGCCGAGATCGGTTTTGGAGGTTTCGAAGCCGCTGCCTTGCTGGCCCTGGACGGAGTCGCTTGCGTTGCCGTGGACTTGGTCACTTCTCGTCTCCTCGCCGTGCCGTCTAGACACGATCGAACGTTATACCCGCATCGGTTGACGCTTCGCGGACTGCCTGCGTCGGAAGGGGCGGGCGATTGTAGCGATGCCGCGACGCGGCCGGTGCAAACCCGCCCGGGCCGTCAGGCCAGACAGCCTTCGAGCCCCTGCAGCAGGATGTCCTTGGGCAGGTCGATGCCGATGAAGACCATCTTGCTGTTGCGCTTTTCGCCGGGCGCCCACTTCGGGCCCAGATCGCTGCCCATGAGCTGGTGCACACCCTGGAACACCACTTTGCGGTCGTGCCCCTTCATGTTGAGCACGCCCTTGTAGCGCAGCATCTTCGGGCCATAGACCTGCACCACGCCGCCGAGGAAATCCTCGAGCTTGGCAGGGTTGAAAGGCTTATCGGCGCGAAACACGAAAGACTTGACGTCATCGTCGTGGGCGTGATGGTGGGGATGGTCGCAGGCTTCACCTTCGGCGTGATCGTGGTGGTCGTGGTCGTGACCATGCCCGTGGTCGTGCCCGGCGTGGTCGTGATCGTCGGCCTTGAGGAAATCCGGGTCGATCTCGAGCTTGGTGTTGAGGTTGAATCCGCGCAGATCGAACACCTCGGAGATCGGCACCTCACCAAAGTGCACCCGGCGCTGCGGGGCGCGCGGATTCATGTGCTTCAGGCGATGGATCAGCGCGTCCACCTGGGCGGCATCCACCAGTTCCGACTTGCTGATGAAGATCTGGTCGGCAAAGCCCACCTGGCGCCGGGCCTCCTGGCGCTGGTCGAGCTGGCCGTCGGCGTGCTTGGCGTCCACCAGCGTGAGGATGG
>JANMAS010000294.1:0-1546 GCA_031359975.1 Burkholderiales bacterium | reverse complement strand
CACGAAAACGAGATCGCGCAAAGCGAAGGCGCCAGCGGCCATCCGTTTGTCAACGTGTGGGTGCACAACGGCTTCCTCAATGTCGACAACGAAAAGATGTCGAAGTCGCTGGGCAACTTCTTCACCATCCGCGATGTGCTCAAACGCTTCGATGGCGAAACCTTGCGTTTCTTCATGCTGCGCACGCACTACCGCAGCCCGTTCAACTTCAGCGATGTGCACCTCGAAGACGCACGCACCGCGCTGAAGCGTCTGTACACCGCGCTCGATGGCATTGCCGCGCCCGATGCGTCGGTGCCGGCTGAGATCGACTGGTCATTGCCAGGCGCGCTGGAGTTTCGTGCCGCGATGGACGACGACTTCAACACCCCCGGCGCGCTGGCCGCGATGTTCGATCTGGCCTCGGCCGTGAATCGCTCGCGCTCGCCGGCGCAAGCCGCCTTGCTCAAGGCACTGGGCGCCGTGCTGGGCGTGTTGCAGCAACCACCGCGTCAGTATCTGCAAGGCGGTTCGGTGGGCGACGAAGCCGCGATCCAGGCGCTCATCGATGCACGCCATGCAGCCAAGGCGGCGAAGAATTTTTCGGAGGCCGATCGCATCCGTACCGAGCTGACGGCGCAAGGCGTGCAGATCAAGGACACCCCATCCGGCACCACCTGGATCCGCGCCTGATGACGCCCCTGGCCACGCCGGCTTATTGGGATGATGCGTGTCGTCACCTCGGCAAACGCGATCGGGTGATGAAGCGCCTGATCAACGATTTTGGCCAGGCGCGGCTGGAGAGTCGGGGCGATGCCTTCACCACGCTGGCGCGCTCGATCGTGGGCCAGCAGATTTCGGTGAAAGCCGCGCAAACCATCTGGAATCGCCTGGTGGCCATCATCGACGGCGCGGCTGCGCGCATCACGCCCGAAGCCCTGATCGCCCAACGTGTGGAAGCGCTGCGCGAGGTGGGCTTGTCGGCCCGCAAGGTGGAGTACCTGCAGGATCTGGCGCGCCACTTCTCCGGCGGCGCGTCGAATGCCGAGCGCTGGCGCGAGATGGATGATGTGGCCATCATCGACGAGCTGGTGGCGATCCGCGGTATCGGCCGCTGGACGGCCGAAATGTTCCTCATCTTCCATCTCATGCGGCCCGATGTGCTGCCGCTCGACGACGTGGGTTTGATCAAGGGCATCAGCATCAACTACTTCTCGAGCGAGCCGGTTTCGCGGGCCGAAGCCAGGGAAGTGGGCGATGCCTGGGCACCGTTTCGCTCGGTGGCCACATGGTACATTTGGCGCAGCCTGGACCCCCTGCCCGTTGACTACTGAAGCGGGCTTTTTGCTATGAGCAAACGACACTTCCTGGAGTTCGAGCAACCGGTTGCCGAGCTCGAAGGCAAGATCGACGAACTGCGCTATGTGCAGAACGAATCCGCCGTCGATATCTCCGAAGAAATCGACCGCCTGAGCAAGAAGAGCCAGCAGCTCACCAAGGATATCTACAGCAGCCTGTCGCCCTGGCAGGTGACTCAAATCGCGCGGCATCCGCAGCGCCCTTACAC
>JANMAS010000321.1:0-2428 GCA_031359975.1 Burkholderiales bacterium | reverse complement strand
GCCCGTGCAACTGGCCCTGGTTGACGACCCAGGGGAAGCCGCAATCAGCCTTGGTACCAGTCCTACCTGATCGTGCCGGCCAGCGACACCCGCACGTCTTCTCTGCTCGACCTGCGTGCCGGCGTGTTCGCCTTTTCCGATCCCGATTCCAATTCGGGCTATCTCGTACCGCGCACCACATTGATGAAAGCGGGCATCGACCCGGACCGGTTTTTCTCGCGCAGTTTCTTCACCTGGGGCCACCGCAACGTGGTGAGCGCGGTGGCCACAGGTCTGGCGCAGGCAGGCGCCGTGGATGGTTATGTATGGGATACGCTGCAGCGCGTGGCGCCCTCGCTGGTGGCCCGCACACGGGTGGCCTGGCGCAGCAGCTCCTATGGTTTCCCACCGGTGGTGGTGCGCGCCAACCTGGATGCGGCCCTCGAATCAAGCTTGCGGAGCGCGATGTTGGGCATGGCCGACGACGCCACGGGCAAGCGCTTGCTTGATGAACTCAACGTCACCGGCTTCGGCCGCTTTCGGCCCGAGGTATTCGACGGCATCGCCCGCCTGGCAGCGATGACCGGGGCTCGCTCGCCATGAGCCTGAGCGCAGCAATCCGCTGGGCCAGACGACCCGGCAGCTGGAGCTATCGGGCCAAGGTGCCGTTGCTGATTGCCGGTATCTCGGTGCTCACTGCGCTGGCGATTTCAGCGGCGATCGCGATTTCGGCGCGCACGTGGCTGCGTGAGGACCTTCGCCAGCACGCCACCGCGGTAGCGCAATCGCTGGCGCGCGGCCTGATCGTGCACATCGCCAGAGACGACGTCTGGGAAGCGTTTGAAGCGGTGCGTGCAGTGGCCTCCGCGGATGGAGGCACGCAGCAGTGCGACGTGGTGGTGCTCGATCGAAAGGGCCTCGTTTTTGTGTCGTCCGATCCGATCCGCTTCGGCATTCGAATGTCGACCCGCGCGCTCACGCCATCGCTGCGAGAAGCCAGCGCCATGACAGCCAAGCCGGGTGACATGGCACTGGCCGAAACCCGCGATAACGCCGATTCGTTCACCGTGGTGAATCTACCGCTGCTTTCGGCGGATCGCGAAGTGATAGGCAGCTTGTTGATGAGCTATTCGCACGACATCTTCAAGCAACGCTACCGCGACACTGTGGCCACGCTGGCCAGCATCACGCTGGGTCTCGTGGTGCTGCTGATCCCCTTGGGCTGGTGGTTGGGGCATCGCCTTGCAAACCCCGTGGCGCGGGTGACCGACGCCTTGTATCGCATGGGCGAAGACGCGGCTTTGCGCTCGTCTGCCTTCACGGTGGGCCCGTCGGCATCGACAGCACCCGGGCGGGTACGGGTGCCGACCAGCGAGTTGGCACGCCTCGAACACTCCCTCGCGCAACTGCAGCAGCAGCTCGACGAAAAAGAGCAGTTGCAACGACAGTTTGTCGCCGCCGACCGACTCGCGGCCATCGGCCGCATGACCGCCGGTGTCGCGCACGAAATCAACAACCCGCTGGCCGGCATGCTCAATGCGCTCAGCAATCTGCGCAAGGATCCGGGTCTGCTGCAAAAGACCTTGGCGCTGCTCGAGCGCGGCCTGGATCAGATCCGACAAACCCTGTCGGCTCTGCTGATCGAAACCAAGACCAGCACGCGCCCCCTGTCGCCGGAAGACATCGACGACCTGCACGTGCTCGTGCACCCGCAGGCGCAGCGAAAGCAACTCGCGCTCGGGTGGCACTACCCGTTTCACACCGAGCTCGACGTGCCTGCCGCGCCGGTGCGGCAAGTGGTTCTGAACCTGTTGCTGAATGCCGTGCAGGCGAGCGACTCGCGCATCGATTTCTCGGCCGGCGCCACCGCGCACGACCTGGTGCTTCGCGTCAGCAACGACGGCCAGGAGTTTCCGGTGGCGCGGCGGCAGACGCCGTTCGAGCCGATCGTCGGCGGCGAAGGCCACGGGCTCGGCCTTTGGGCGAGCCATCAACTGGTCCTGTCGATGGGTGGAACCATCAGCCTCGCGATCGAAGCGGGGCTCACGGTGTTTGAAGTACGGCTGCCGCTGCACCCACTGCCGCATCCAGCGGTTGGATCAACGGCAATCCACGCGCTGCAGGATTGAACGTGGTGTCAAGAATCTGCCTGATCGAAGACGACGAGTTGCTCGGGGAAACCTTGTGCGAGAGATTCCGTATCGAGGGGCTGGCTTTCGATTGGTTCAAGCAGGGGCGGCCGGCGCTGCTCGCGATGGAACGACGTGCATTCGCGCTGGTGCTGTGCGATCTGCGTCTGCCCGATTTCTCCGGCACCGACGTCTTCACGGCGGCGGATGCCGCGACACGGCCGCCGTTCATCTTCATGACGGGCTTCGGCACCATCGACGAAGCCGTCGGGCTGCTCAAGGCCGGTGCAGCCGATTTCGTGACCAAGCCATTCGACCTC
>JANMAS010000298.1:0-2312 GCA_031359975.1 Burkholderiales bacterium | reverse complement strand
GCGCGGCGCGCTCGAAACGATCGAGAAACGGTGCGTCGGTGAAGAGCATCGACAGGTTGGCGGCAAATTTGGGCATCGCAGAAATCCTTTCGCGGGGCCAGCGCCGGGCCGCTCCCAAGCGGCCCCGCACCCCCTCGGGGGGTGGCAGCGGTATCCCGCGGCCGGGGGGTGTCAATCCAGGAGACCAACGGCGGTGGGCGCGTCGGTGGGGCTGATGGCCAGCTCTTCGAATTCGTTCACCGCGTCGATCTCGGTGCCCATGGAGATGTTGGTCACCCGCTCGAGCATCACCTCGATGACCACCGGCACCTGAAACTCGGCCATCCACTTCTCGGCCTGCTCGATGGCGGGTTTGATCTCCGATTGCCGATAGACGCGGATCGCCTTGCAGCCCAGGCCTTCGACCACCGCCTTGTGATCGACGCCGTAGCCTTCGAGCTGCGGCGCATTGATGTTGTCGAAGCCGAGCTGCACGCAGTAATCCATGCTGAAGCCGCGCTGGCTCTGGCGAATCAGGCCCAGGTAGCTGTTGTTGACCACCATGTGGATGTAGGGCAGCTTGAACTGCGCCCCCACCGCCAGCTCTTCGATCATGAACTGGAAATCGTAGTCGCCCGAGAGCGCCACGATCTTTCGCGTCGGATCGGCCACGCGCACGCCGAGCGCGGCGGGGATCGTCCAGCCCAGCGGGCCGGCCTGGCCGCAGTTGATCCACTGGCGCGGGCCGAACACATGCAGAAATTGCGCGCCGGCGATCTGGCTCAGCCCGATCGTGCTCACGGAGGTGGTGCCGCGATCGAAATTGTTGTTCATGCACTGGTAGACACGCTGCGGCTTCATCGGCACGGTGTCGATGTTGGTCTTGCGCAGCATCGTGCGTTTGCGCTCGCGGCACTCGGCCACCCAGGTGCCGCGATCCTTCAGCGTGCCGGCGGCCTTCATCTCGCGCGCCACCTCGACAAACAGTTCCAGCGCGGCCTTGGCGTCGGACACGATGCCCAGATCGGGTGTGAACACGCGGCCGATCTGCGTCGGCTCGATGTCCACATGCACAAACGTGCGGCCCTTGCAATACACCTCCGGCGAACCGGTGTGGCGGTTGGCCCAGCGGTTGCCGATGCCGAGCACGAAGTCGCTCGCCAGCATGGTGGCGTTGCCGTAGCGGTGGCTGGTCTGCAGGCCGCACATGCCGGCCATCAGCGGGTGGTCATCGGGGATCGTGCCCCAGCCCATCAACGTGGGGATCACCGGCGTGTTGGTGAGTTCGGCCAGCTCCACCAGCAGATCCGAAGCATCCGCATTGATGATGCCGCCGCCAGCCACGATCAACGGGCGCTCAGCCGCCTGCAGCATCTGAATGGCTTTTTCAACCTGCTTGCGCGATGCCCTGGGCTTGTAGGGCACCAGCGGCTCGTAGGTCTCGATGTCGAATTCGATTTCGGCCATCTGCACGTCGAACGGCAGATCGATCAGCACCGGGCCCGGCCGACCGGAGCGCATCAGGTGAAAGGCCTGCTGGAACGCACGTGGCACCTGGGCCGGCTCGCGCACGGTGACGCTCCACTTGGTGACCGGCTTGCTGATGGATTCGATGTCCACCGCCTGGAAGTCTTCCTTGTACATGCGGGCGCGCGGCGCCTGGCCGGTGATGCACAGGATGGGGATCGAATCGGCGATGGCCGAATACAGGCCGGTGATCATGTCGGTGCCGGCCGGGCCGGAGGTACCTATGCACACGCCGATGTTGCCAGCGATGGCGCGGGTGTAGCCCTCGGCCATGTGCGAGGCGCCTTCGACGTGACGCGCCAGCACATGCGCGATCGTGCCGCGTTCGCGCATCGCCGAATACATCGGGTTGATGGCTGCGCCTGGCACGCCGAAGGCCTGTGACACGCCCTCTTTTTCCATCACCAACACCGCCGCCATCGCAGCTTTCATCCGAGCCATTTTTTGTCTCCTGTCCAGGGTTTGGCGGCTTTCAGCGGAGGAATCCCGGCTGCTCACCACATTCACAGCGTGATGTTCCGGCGGATGACCCGGCTTGAGAAGTGCGGCGGCCCGATAAGTGCTATTCCACTTGGGAATACCTGTCGCAGCCACGCGGCGCCTTGCCGTCTGGCCGGCGCCGGGGTGGCGCGATTAAGCTACCGGGTTTGCCCCCATCCCCTGGCCCCCGCCTGACTCCGGAGTTCGATCGATGCGTCGCCCCCTGATTGCCTGTTTGCTCCTCGGTTTGCTGGTCGCCTGCGGCAAGGGCGCGCCCACCGATGCGCCAGGCGGCAAACCGGGCGGCGCCGACAAGCCCGCCACCG
>JANMAS010000254.1:0-15088 GCA_031359975.1 Burkholderiales bacterium | reverse complement strand
ATCCTTGATCAGGCCCATCGCGATACCGGCCACGTGCGCCTTCAGGGGCACACCCGCGTCCAACAGGCACAGACAGCCGACGCACACCGAGGCCATCGACGAGGAGCCGTAGGATTCGGTGATTTCGGAGACGACGCGGATCGAATAGGGGAAATCTTCCTTCGTCGGCAGCACGGCGATCAACGCGCGCTTGGCCAGGCGGCCGTGGCCGATTTCGCGACGTTTCGGGCTGCCCACACGGCCGGTTTCGCCAGTGGCGAAGGGCGGCATGTTGTAGTGCATCATGAAGCGGTCTTCGTAGTCGCCCGACAGTGCATCAATGCGCTGCGCGTCGCGCTCGGTGCCCAGCGTGGTGACGACCAATGCCTGCGTTTCACCGCGGGTGAACAGCGCCGAGCCGTGGGTGCGGGGCAGCACGCCGGTGCGGATTTCGATCGGGCGCACGGTGCGGGTGTCGCGACCATCGATGCGCGGCTCGCCGGCCAGGATCTGGCCGCGCACGATGCGCGCTTCGATGTCGAACAACAGGCCTTCGACCTTGACGTCGTCGAATGCCACGCCTTCGGCTTTGAGCGATGATTTGGCGGCGGCATAAGCCACCCGGCAGGCTTGCGTACGCGCTTGCTTGCTGCGAATCTGGTAAGCCTCGCGCAACGGGCCTTCGGCCAGCGCGGTGACCTTGGCGATGAAGGCTTCGTCCTTGGCCGGCAGCACCCAGGCGCCGGTGGTGAGCCACTCCGGCTTGCCGGCTTCGCGCACCAGGTCATGGATCGCGTTGATGGCGATCTTGCCCTGGTCGTGGCCGAAGGCCACGGCGCCGAGCATCACTTCCTCGGAGAGCTGGTCGGCTTCGGATTCCACCATCAGCACGGCGGCTTCGGTGCCGGCCACGACCAGGTCGAGCTGGCTGTTGACCAACTGCGCCTTGCCGGGATTGAGCACGTACTCGCCGTTGATGTAACCCACACGCGCCGCGCCGATCGGGCCGTCGAAAGGAATGCCGCTGATCGACAACGCCGCCGACGTGGCGATCAACGCGGCGATGTCGGCCTGCACATCGGGGTTGAGCGACATCACATGCACCACCACCTGCACTTCATTGAAGAAGCCTTCGGGGAACAGCGGGCGGACGGGGCGATCGATCAGGCGGCTGGTGAGCGTTTCGAGCTCGCTCGGGCGGCCTTCGCGCTTGAAGAAGCTGCCGGGGATCTTGCCGGCGGCGTAGGTCTTCTCGATGTAGTCGACGGTGAGGGGAAAGAAATCCTGACCGGGCTTGGCTTCGGTCTTGGCCACCACGGTGGCGAGCACCACGGTGTCGTCGATATCGACCAGCACGGCGCCGGTGGATTGGCGAGCGATTTCGCCGGTTTCCATGCGGACCGTATGCGGGCCCCAGGAGAAGGTCTTGGTGACTTTGTTGAACATGCTCATGCGTGTCTCCGGTTGTCGGACGCGCCTGGAACGGCGGCGCGTGAACCGGGAGCCTTCCGGCCTGCATGGCGCGATGCCATTCCAACGAAGCTCATCCGCAGGCGGACCGAGAGGCGGTGGAATGACACAGCAGCGCCGGCATCAGGCAGGGCTCCAATGACGATGAGCCCGGAACGGAAGACCGCACCAGGCTCCAACAGACGACTTACTTGCGAAGGCCCAGTTTCTGGATCAGCGCGGTATAGCGCTCGCCGTCGCGGTCTTTCAGGTAGTCGAGCAACTTGCGGCGGCGACTGACCATCCTCAACAGGCCACGGCGGCCGTGATGGTCTTTCTTGTGGGTCTTGAAGTGGGGCGTCAGCTCGTTGATGCGAGCCGTGAGAAGTGCCACTTGCACTTCGGGGGAGCCGGTATCGCCGACGCCGCGGGCGTTGTCTTTGACGACTTCCGCCGTGATGATCTGATTCACTGCGATTTCCTCGATGCTGGAAACCGCACGACCACGCCCAGTGCGTGACATACCTCGAACGATGGCCTTGGCGGCCGATACGTGATCGGGTTGCGCGGTTTCCGGTTCTACTTGCGGTCGCGGATGAAACCAATCCACGCCGTGCCTGTGTTCTGCGTTGAGATATCGGATCGTATGGATCCGACAATGCCCTGCGCAAAACCCAAATATTATAGCCCGAGCGCCGTTTTGAGCCGGGCAGCCCCCAGATCGAGGCGCTGCGGGTCGTGCGAGGCGAAACACCAGCGCAGCCAGCCCTCGCCCTCCGCGCCAAAGGCCACGCCAGGTGCCAGGCCCAGGCCGTGCCCGATGACCAGGCGCTTGGCAAAGGCCAGTGAATCCGGCTCGCCCTCGACCTTGAGAAACAGATACATGCCGCCCTGCGGTACCGCCACCGACAAACCCGACCACCCGCGCAGCGCCGCAGCCAGCCGATCGCGGCATTGCCGCATGCGCCCGACCAGCGGCAGCACAAATGCATCGCCAAGCCCCAGGGCCGCCATCGCGCCCTCCTGCACGAAGGCCGGCGCGCACGATGTGTTGAACTCGATCAGCTTGCCGATCACATCCGCCGTGCCCTCAGGCAGCACCAGCCAGCCCAGGCGCCAGCCCGTCATCAGAAAGCTCTTGGAAAAGCTGTGCGCCACCACCAGCCGGTCATCGGGCGCGGCCAGATCGAGAAAGCTGGGCGCGGCCCGGCCCGCGCCATACCACAGCCGCTCGTAAACCTCGTCAGCCACGATCCAGGTGCCGGTGTTGCGGCAGCGATCAAGAATGGCTTGCTGCTCGTCGCGGGTCAAGGTCCAGCCGGTGGGGTTGTTCGGTGCGTTGACCAGCAGCACCGTGGTCTGCGGCGTGATGGCGGCCAGCAGCGCGTCCAGATCCAGCCGCCAGGCACCGTGGGCATCCGGGCGCAGCGTGAACGCCTGCACGTCAGCGCCCAGGATTACCGGCTGCGCGGTGAGATTGGGCCAGACCGGCGTGACGGCGAGCACCTTCGATCCCGCACCCACCAGCATCTGCATCGCCAGCATCAGCGCGTTCACGCCCGAAGAGGTGACCGCGATGCGATCCATGCCCACCGGCTGGTGCAGCGACGACACATAGCCAGCCAGCGCCTCGCGCAGCGCGGGCAGGCCGAGGTTGTGGGTGTAGAAGGTTTCGCCGCGCGACAGGGATTGCGCCGCGGCATCGCGCACCTGCGGCGGCGTGGGCTCGTCGCTTTCGCCGAACCAGAACGCCAGCACATCGGTGCGCCCCAGGCCGGCATTGGCCACTTCGCGGATCTTCGATGCCGGTAACGAAAGAATGCTGTCCCTCATGCCGAACCACCCTGACGCCCGTTCATTGGTGCACCCCGATCGCCGAATACGGCGATCGACCCTCCGAGAGGGTCAGGCCTTGCTTGGGACGGCCCTGCGCGGCGGCCCGTGGCGAATGGGTTGCCACTGAATATCTCATTGCGGCATGACCATCTTGCAAGTGCTCGGCTGCTCGGTCTGGGCCATCGGTATCTGGCGCACGGTACGGAAACCGAAGCCTGAGCCTTCCACATCGAACAGCACGCCGGGCGCGCCTTGTTTGTCCATCATGCTCACCACCAGCGGCTGGATGAACTGGTGATCCTGTGCGCGCATGAAACCCTGGTGGAAGCCGCCGAGGAACGTGGGATCCAGCTTCGCACCGGCCAGCGCACGCGCCACCGGCACCGCCTCGGTGGACCCGGCCTTCTCGATCGCCGCGGCCAGCATCTGGATCAGCGCCTGCATGCGCACGTGCACGTAGTCTTCCTTCGGATCGGGGAAGCGCTCGCGAAACGCGCGGTAGAAACGATCGGACTCAACGCCACCGACATTCGGTTGCCACTCCGCCACCGCCAGCACCGAGCCCACGCCCGCCTCGCCGATGGCCGCGGGGGCGCCCAACGCATTGGCGTAGAAGGTGTAGAACTTCGGCTTGCCACCCACCTCGCGCATGGCCTTCACCAGCAAGGTGAGATCGTTGCCGAAATTGCCGGTGAACACGGCGTCGGCGCCGCTGGCCTGGATCTTGGTGGCGTAGGGCAGGAAATCCTTCACCCGGCCCAACGCATGCAGCTCATCGCCGACGATCTGCACATCCGGCCGCTGCGAGGCGATGGCCTCGCGTGCTTGCTTCAGCACGTACTGGCCGAAGCTGTAGTCCTGCCCAATCAGGTAAATCTTGCGAATGGATTTGTCGTCACGCAGCACGTCCATCAACGCCGCCAGCCGCATGTCGGCGTGCGCATCGAAACGAAAGTGCCAGAAGCTGCATTGCTCGTTGGTGAGCGCGGGCAGCACTGCGGCGTAGTTGAGAAACAGGGCCCTGCGCGAAGGCTCCCGCTCGTTGTGCTTGTTGAGCGCGTCGATGATCACCGCGGCGTTGGCCGAACTGTTGCCCTGGAGCACAAAGCCGATGCGCTGGTCCATCGCCAGGCGCAGCTGGGTGAGCGTTTCATCGGCCGAGCCCTTGCTGTCGAAGCGCACGATTTCCAGCTTGCGCGCACCGCCCGGCAGTTTCACGCCGCCCTGCGCGTTCACCCGCTCGGCGGCCCACACCATGTTTCGCAGCACCGCTTCGCCGCCATTGGCAAACGGGCCGGACAAACCTTCGATCAGCGCCAGGCGGATCGGCTCGGGGGCGGCGGCCTGGGCCATGGCCGTCGAAGGTGCCCACGCGATGGCGATGAGCAGGCAGGCGCGCCAGGCGAGATTCACGAGTCGATTCATGTTGCAGCGTTGTCTCTTGAAATTATTGGGCCTGCTGCCAGATGGGAAGCAAGGGCGCGAGTGTCGATGCCGACGCGGCGCCGGATCATTCATCAACGATTGTAGGAGTCCACCATGTTTGTCGTTTCCACTTCACGCCCGTCGCCACTCGCCTTCCGCCCGCTCGACCACCGCTTCGACCGCGCCGTCGATCACGCGCTCGGCAGCCTCTTCGGCCGCGCCACCAGCGATGCCGACAACGTGCGCAGCCCGGCGCTGGACGTGGCTGAAACCGAACAGCACTACACCGTGCAGATCGAGATGCCCGGCATCGCGAAGGACGACGTCGATGTGTCGGTGGAAGGCCGTCGCGTTACCGTGCGTGCCCAGCCGAAAGCGGCTTCGCCGGAGTCCGCCGAGCAGCCCAAGGCCGACGAGCCCGCCGCCGCGCGGGTGGTGTATCGCGAGCGCTCGGCGACGCGCTTCTCGCGCAGCTTCACGCTGCCCGCCGAGCTGGAGCAAGGCGAATCGAGCGCCAAGCTCGACAGCGGTGTGCTGACGCTCACGCTGGCCAAGCGCCGCGCCGCCAACACGGCGCGCATCACCGTCAACTGACAGCGCATCAACCTCGCCGCAGCCACTCAGGCGGCGGCGAGTTCCCAGCGCGGGCGCACGTCGAAGGCGTAGTTGGCTTCGGCGTGCGCCACCCCTGCCTGCAAGCGCATGGCGGCGGCCATCGCGATCATGGCGCCGTTGTCGGTGCACAGATGCAGCTCCGGGTAGTGCACCCGCACGCCAGCGCGCGCACAGGCCGCCGAGAGCTGCTCGCGCAGGTGGGTGTTGGCGCCCACGCCTCCCGCCACCACCAGCCTTTTGATCTGCTGGATATGCAGCGCGCGCAGGGCCTTTTTCACCAGCACCTCGACGATTGCCGCCTGGGTGCTGGCGGCCATGTCGGCCTTGGCCTGCGCGCTGCCGTCGAGCCGCTTCACCTGCGTCATCACGGCTGTTTTCAAGCCGGCGAACGAGAAGTTCAGATCGCCCGAATGGAGCAACGGCCTGGGCAGCTTGAAGGCCTGCGGGTTGCCCGTCTCCGCCAGCCGGGCCAGGGCCGGCCCGCCGGGATAGGCCAGGCCCAGCAGCTTGGCGGATTTGTCGAAGGCCTCGCCGGCCGCATCGTCGATCGACTCGCCGAGCAAGGCATAGCGTCCCACCGCGTCCACCCGCATCAGCTGGGTGTGACCGCCTGAGACCAGCAGCGCGATGAACGGAAACTGCGGCGGGTCGGCCGAGAGAAACGGCGACAGCAAGTGGCCTTCGAGGTGATGCACGCCCAGCACGGGCCGGTTGATCGCCGCCGCGAGGCCGCAGGCCATGCCGGCCCCTACCAGCAATGCGCCGGCCAGACCAGGCCCGCGAGTGAAGGCCACCACATCGATATCGGGCAAGCCGCACCCCGCGCTCGCCAGCACCTGCCGGGTGAGCGGGATCACGCGCCGAATGTGATCGCGCGAGGCCAGTTCCGGCACCACGCCGCCGTAGGCCTGATGCATCGCGATCTGGCTGTGCAGCGCATCGGCGCGCAGACGCGGCCACTGCGCCGGCTCGGCGACGTGCGATTCAACCAGCGCGATGCCGGTTTCGTCGCAGGAGGATTCCACACCAAGGATCAGCATGTCGTCGATCCGGACTCAGTGAGTTTCCTTCGCATGGTTGATCGAGTACTTGGGGATTTCGATCGTCACATCGCGGTTGGACATGATGGCCTGGCACGACAGGCGCGACATCGGCGTGAGGCCCCACGCCCGGTCGAGCAGATCTTCCTCGGATTCGTCCATCTCGCCGAGCGAATCCAGCCCTTCGCGCACGATCACGTGGCAGGTGGTGCAGGCGCAGCTCATCTCGCAGGCATGCTCGATCGCGATGCCGTTTTCCAGCAAGGCCTCGCAGACCGACGTGCCGGACGGCACATCCAGCGTATCGCCCTCGGGGCAATACTCAGCGTGGGGAAGCACTCGGATGATGGGCATGGGATGTCAGACTTCTTCGACGGAACGACCCGCCAGTGCGCTGCGGATGCCGCGGTTCATTCGGGCCGCGGCAAAGCCCTCGGTGCCTTGGGCGAGTGCTTCGACGGCGGCGTTGATGACGGTGTGGTCGGATTGCCCAGCCACCTCGATCACCGCTTTCATCAGCGCATCCACCTGGGCCGTCGATTCGGCATCGAGCAGATCGCCATCGGCCGCCAGCGCCGAGCGCGTGGCCAGGACCATGCGTTCGGCGTCAACACGCGCCTCGCGCAACGAACGCGCGGCCATGTCTTCATCGGCGCAGGCAAAACCTTCGCGCAACATGCGCGCGACATCGTCGTCGGCCAGGCCATAGGTGGGCTTCACGATCACCGACGCCTCGACGCCGGACGTGAGCTCGCGCGCCGCCACACTCAGCAAACCGTCGGCATCAACCTGAAAAGTGACGCGGATGCGCGCTGCGCCGGCCACCATGGGCGGGATACCGCGCAGCTCGAAGCGCGCGAGCGAGCGGCAATCGGCCACCAGCTCGCGCTCACCCTGCACCACCTGGATGGCCATCGCCGTCTGCCCATCCTTGAAGGTGGTGAACTCCTGCGCCTTGGCCACCGGAATCGTGGTGTTGCGTTCGATCACCCGCTCCACCAGGCCGCCCATGGTTTCGAGGCCGAGCGACAGCGGGATGACGTCGAGCAGCAGCAGTTCGCCATCGCTGGCGTTGCCCGCCAGCGCATTGGCCTGGATCGCGGCGCCAATGGCCACCACTTCGTCGGGATTCAGATCGGTGAGCGGTTCGCGGCCGAAAAACGTGGCCACCGCGCGCTGCACCGAGGGCATGCGTGTGGATCCGCCGACCATCACCACGCCTTGAACGTCGTGCTTGGCCACTTTGGCATCGCGCAGCACCTTGCGCAGGATGGTGGTAGTGCGCTCGGTCAGGCCGGCGGTGAGGGTGTCGAACTCGTCGGCGGTGAGTGTCAGGTCGATGGCGCCGGGCTCGATGGTCAGCTTGACCGGCGCATCGCTGGCGCGCGACAACCGATGCTTGACTTCGCGCGCAGCCACCAGCACGGTGCGCTTGTCGCTCGCGCTCAGGGCGGCGAGGCCGGGCAGCGCGGATCGCCGCAGCAGGTGCTCGGCGAGTTGTTGGTCGTAGTCGTCGCCGCCCAGCGCGGCGTCGCCGCCGGCGGCGATCACCTCCAGCACGCCGCGTGTCAGGCGCAGCAAGGAGATGTCGAAGGTGCCGCCGCCGAGGTCGAACACCGCATACAAGCCCTCACTACCGGTATCCAGGCCGTAGGCCACGGCGGCGGCGGTGGGCTCGTTGATGAGCCGCAGCACGTTCAGCCCGGCGAGCTGTGCCGCATCCTTGGTGGCCTGGCGCTGGGCGTCGTCGAAGTAAGCGGGCACAGTGATCACCGCACCGAACACGTCGTCGACAAACGTGTCTTCGGCGCGCTGGCGCAGCGTGGCCAGGATCTCGGCCGCCACCTCCACCGGCGATTTCACGCCCTGGCGGGTGTCGATGCCCACCATGCCGGTGCCATCGACAAACCGGTAGGGCAGCTTGTCGTGGTGCACGATGTCGGCCAGCCGACGGCCCATGAAGCGCTTGGCCGAGACGATCGTGTTGTGCGGGTCGATCGCCTGTGCCGCCAGGGCTTCGTGGCCGATACGACGCGCCGCGCCTTCGAGGTATTGCACCGCCGAGGGCAGGATCACCCGGCCTTGATCGTCGGGCAGGCACTCGGCCACGCCGCTGCGCACCGAGGCGACCAATGAATGCGTGGTGCCGAGGTCGATGCCCACCGCGATGCGCCTCTGGTGCGGATCGGGCGCCTGGCCGGGTTCGGAGATCTGGAGCAAAGCCATGTTGAACTACTCGAAAACTGCCAGGCGCCGATCGGCATCCTCGCGAAAACGGGCGATGAACATCAACGCCCTCACCTGCTCGGCGGCAGTGGCGAAATCGTGTTGCTCGTCGATCAAGGTTTGCACCTGCGTGAGCCGAATGCGCTCGTCATCGGCCACGGCATGGTCGAGCCGGCTGATCTGCTCGGCTTGATCCGCTTCTTCGAGCGCCTCGCGCCATTGCATCTGCTGCACCAGAAACTCCGCAGGCAGCGCGGTGCGGCTGCCGGCGTCCACCGCATGGCCTGCCAGCTCGCACAGGTAGGCGGCGCGCCGCAACGGATCTTTCAAGCGCCCGTGGGCCTCGTTCACACGCACCGCCCACTGCATCGCCACGCGCTGCGCAGCAGCGCCTTGCGCGACAAAACGGTCGGGATGCACTTCGCTCTGCAGCGCTCGCCAGCGTTCATCGATCGCCGCGCGATCGAGCCCGAATTGGCGAGGCAAACCGAAGAGCGTGAAGTCGTCGTCGTCGATCTTCATGTCACGGCCACCGATCGAGCCCGGCCCTTCAGCGGCACGCCCGTGGCGCACCGGGGCGACACATCAAACCCGGAATGATTCGCCACAGCCGCAGCGATCCTTCTCGCGCGGATTGTGGAACTTGAAGCCCTCGTTGAGCCCTTCGCGAACGAAGTCGAGCTCGGTACCGTCGATGTAGGGCAGGCTCTTCGGATCAACCAGTACCTTCACGCCGTGGCCTTCGAAGATCACGTCTTCAGGGGCCACGTCATCGGCATATTCCAGCTTGTAGGCCAGGCCGGAGCAACCGGTGGTCTTGACGCCCAGGCGAACGCCCACGCCCTTGCCACGTTTGGCGATGTAGCGATGGACGTGTCGGGCCGCCGCTTCAGTGAGGGTGACTGGCATATCGAATCAGGCCACCGCGGTTTGTCCGGCGGCCGCCAGATGCTTGGCCTTGTAGTCGTTCACCGCCGCCTTGATCGCATCCTCGGCGAGGATCGAGCAGTGGATCTTGACCGGCGGCAACGCCAGCTCTTCGGCGATGTGCGTGTTTTTCAGCGCCATCGCCTGATCGAGCGTCTTGCCCTTGACCCATTCGGTGACCAGCGAACTCGACGCGATGGCCGATCCGCAGCCGTAGGTCTTGAAACGGGCATCCTGGATGAGGCCGGTTTTCGGGTCGACCTTGATCTGCAGCTTCATCACGTCGCCGCAGGCCGGTGCGCCCACCATGCCGGTGCCTACCGATTCGTCGCCTTTGTCGAACCCGCCCACGTTGCGCGGATTTTCGTAGTGGTCGATGACCTTTTCGCTGTATGCCATGACGTCTCTCCTAGCAATGAACCTTGTTGAATCCCTGCGCCCGGGCCCGCCTCAATGGGCGGCCCACTGGATGGTGGTCAGGTCGACGCCTTCCTGGAACATTTCCCACAAGGGCGACAGCTCGCGCAGCTTGGCCACGCGATCCTTGAGCGTACTGACCGCGTAGTCGATCTCTTCGGTGGTGGTGAAGCGGCCGATCGTCATGCGCAGGCTCGAATGGGCCAGTTCGTCGCTGCGCCCTAGTGCACGCAACACGTAGCTCGGTTCCAGGCTGGCGGAGGTGCAGGCCGAGCCCGACGACACCGCGATGCCCTTGATGCCCATGATCAGCGACTCGCCTTCGACGTAGTTGAAGCTGGCGTTCACGTTGTGCGGCACGCGGCGCTCGAGATCGCCGTTGATGAATACCTGCTCGATGCCGGACAGCCCGTCGAGCAAGCGGCGCTGAAGCATGCGGATGCGTTCGATTTCGGTGCCCATGTCGGCGCCGGCGATGCGGAAGGCTTCGCCCATGCCGACGATCTGGTGCGTGGGCAAGGTGCCCGAGCGCATGCCGCGCTCATGGCCGCCACCGTGCATCTGGGCTTCGAGCCGCACACGCGGCTTGCGCCGCACATACAACGCGCCCATGCCCTTGGGGCCGTAGGTCTTGTGCGAGGCCAGGCTCATCAGATCGACCGGCAACTGCGCCATGTCGATCACCACCTTGCCGGTGGCCTGCGCCGCATCGGTGTGGAAGATGATGCCGCGCTCCCGGCACATCGCGCCGATGGCAGGGATATCCTGGATCACGCCGATCTCGTTGTTGACGAACATCACCGAGACGAGGATCGTATCTGGCCGGATGGCGGCCTTGAGTCGATCCAGATCGATGAGGCCGTTTTCCATCACCTCGAGGTAGGTGACCTCGAAGCCCTGCCGCTCCAGCTCGCGCATCGTATCGAGCACGGCTTTATGTTCGGTCTTGACGGTGATCAGATGCTTGCCGCGCGACGAATAGAAGTGCGCGGCGCCCTTGATCGCGAGGTTGTTCGACTCGGTGGCGCCGGACGTCCAGACGATCTCGCGCGGATCCGCGTGGATCAGCTCGGCCACCTGCCCGCGCGCACGCTCCACGGCTTCTTCGGCCTCCCAGCCCCACGCATGGCTGCGCGAAGCGGGATTGCCGAAGTGCTCACGCAGCCACGGCACCATCACATCCACCACGCGAGGGTCCACCGGCGTGGTGGCGCCGTAGTCCATATAGATCGGAAAGTGAGGGGTCATGTCCATGGGCTACAGCGGTTCGGATGGAGGTTGGTTCGGGATGGATATCGACGTGCCTGTACCCTTCAAAACACCGGGGCCGAAGCCCCGAATGTGATCCGGGCGGGATTCAGTTCATTTGGCGAAGGCGTTTCCCAGGGCAAACACCGAATTGGGGGCGTTGACGCGGATGGGTTTGACCACCGGTTGCGACGAGATCGCGCGCTTGATCGGCACCTCTTCGATCGTCACGCCCTTGGCGAGTTGATCGTCCACCAGCTTTTTCAGCGATACCGAATCGAGGTACTCGATCATCTTGGCGTTGAGGCTGGCCCACAGGTCGTGCGTCATGCAACGGCCGGCGTCGTCGCCCATGCAGTTTTCCTTGCCAGCACAGCCGGTGGCGTCGATCGGCTCGTCAACGGCGACGATGATGTCGGCCACGGTGATTTCTTCAGCCTTGCGGCCCAGCGAATAACCGCCGCCGGGGCCACGGGTGCTCTCCACCAGTTCGTGGCGACGAAGCTTGCCGAACAGCTGCTCGAGGTACGACAGCGAGATCTGCTGCCGTTGGCTGATCACTGCCAGCGCCACGGGCCCGTTGTTCGAGCGCAACGCCAGATCAATCATCGCGGTGACGGCAAAACGGCCTTTGGTGGTGAGACGCATCGAAATACTCCTGTCTGAGAGGTGCTACGGTTTCCGATGACGAAAATTCGTCTTCGTTAGGCTGACATGCGGCTCGTGCGCTCTGAGGCGCTCGCCTGACTCTCGGGTTAACCCTCTTCATTACCTGAGTATTTCACTCGAGTATACATGAAGCCTACCGATTTGGTCGAGATACGACTGGGAAGTTCCCCTGATCTCGTTACCGCGAACCCGCCTCAACAGACATGGGGCCAGTAGCCCGCTCCACAAGCTGCCGCACGAGCCGGTCGCAGGCCAGCTCCACCAGGTCGAGCACCTGCTCGAAGCCCTCGCGCCCGCCGTAATAGGGGTCCGGCACTTCGCTCACACCCACACCAGCCCCGTACTTGCCTGCACCGTACGTCAGCAACAGGCCGAGCCGATGTTGCTCGGCTGGAGGGCAGCGGCGCCGCAGCTCCGCAAGATTGAGTTCGTCCATCGCCAGGATCAGGTCGAACCGAGTGAAATCGGCGGCCGATACACGCCTCGCGCGCAGGTTGGAGAGGTCGTAACCCCGCCTTTCGGCGTGTTCGATCGCACGGCCGTCTGGCGGCGCGCCGACGTGATAACTGTGGGTACCTGCCGAATCGACCAGCACATGGGTGGCCAAGCCCACACGCCAGAGCTTTTCGCGCAACACCACTTCGGCCGTGGGTGAGCGGCAGATGTTGCCCATGCAGACGAATAGCACGCCCGTCGTTGCCGGCTTTTTCCCAATGGAATCAATGGCTTGCATCATCCGGCGGATCGGCACAGGTTCCTTTCGTCGACGCTGGTTGCGTGGCGTTGGATGGGTAGCTTAGCGTGGCCAAACAAACATTTCGACGCGTGTGGCCGCAGCGAAGTACGCGTCAAGTCTCGGCATCGATCATGCGCAAGCCGTGCGCGAAGCCGCCGTTCAAGGCATCGGCCAGGTTGCCGGACTTGACGTCGTACTCCTTGATCTTCTCTTCCGCCTTGCCCGGGCGGGTGAGGTAAAGATGAGCGGGCCAGTTGTCCGCCAGGGCGTTGTAGCCACTCACGACGCGCAGCTTGTAGCCTTTGTACTCATCGAATTCGACGTTCTTTACACCCGTCTCGAGCTGTCTGCGTGCCATCGCGGCCTCCAATGAACGAGCGTCTACCCTCCGCCCGGTTCAGATGGTACGCGTCGATCTGCATCAACCCGTCGTATCCGCCTCCGGCACGACGCGACCGCCAAAGCGGCTGCCCGCCTGGCGCCGAAACTCGCTGGGTGTCATGCCCTTGGTTTCGAGGAAGCGGCGGTTGAAGTTGGCGATGTTGTTGAAACCCACGTCGTAGCAGATGCGAGTGATCGGGCCGTCGGTTTCCATGAGCAACTGGCACGCGCGGCTGATGCGCACGCGGTTGACGAAGTCGACGAAGGTATTGCCCGTGGCGCGGCGGAAAAAGCGCGAGAACCGGCTTTCACTCATGCCGACCTGGGCGGCCACGTCGCCGAGGGATAGCGGCTGCGCCACGTTTTCGATGATGCGGCTGACGATGGCATTGATCTGCTCGGAGGAGTCATCATCGTCGTGGCTCTGCAACTGCACGCTCGAGAGCAAGCGGTAATCGGTGCAGTGCGCCAGATCGGCCAGCAACTCGCAAAACGCTGCCAGGCGATTGAGCCCGCGGCTGGCGCGGATGCGGTCGAAATGTTGCTCCACCCGCCCCGAGATGCCGAAGAACTCGATGCCATGCCCCGCCCGCTCGAGCATCGGCAGCACCTCGGCCAGTTCGGTGATCGTGCGGCTCGCCTGCACGATCGGCTCGTGGGGGAACTGCACCACCCGATCGCGCAACGCGATGCCGCCCTCGGGCACATCGAGCGAGATCCAGTTGTGAGGTAGCCGCGGGCCGGTGAGCACCAGGTGGCCGGCCTGAAACGGGCCGATCCAGTCGCCGACAAACGCCTTGCCGGATGTGGCAACGATCAGGTGCAGCTCATATTCTTCGTGGAAGTGCCAGCGCACCAGCGGCGTGGGAAACCCGTGCTCCAGGCAACGCACGAGCCCAGTCGCCTCCCGCGCCTCGTAGCCCAACGACGGCGTGCGCCCGAACTCATGCTCCAGCTCCGGGGCGATCGGACGCGGCAGATGCCTCGGTGTAGCTTGGTGTCGGGTCGACATGCTTTGATTCTCCCGCGACTGTGAACAACCCTGCAATCAACTCATCAAGGCGCGAAGCCATGATCAGGCACCCTGGATGAACGCGTTCACCCGGTTGTCCGCGGCGCGGATCGCTGCCAGCAGCGATTCGTTGCCGGCCAACGGGCCCCACAGCAACGGATCGCCGACAAACGCAGCCAGGGGATCACTGCCACTGAAGAAGCCATGCGCCACCTGGGGATCCATCACACCATCCTGGTAGGCGTAATGCAGCTCGCCGGTATGCCAGCGGTTGAGAAACGCAAAAAACAGCGCCGGCAGCATCGCGGTGGCGGCGATCGACTGGCCCGCGCCGAGCCGATCCCGAATCGTCGGCACGATGAAGCCGGGGATCTTGGAAAACCCATCGGCGGCCACGCGTTGCAAGGTGTCGGCCAGGTAGGGGTTGCTGAACCGATCGAGCACCACATCCCGGTAGATGGCGAGATCGAGCGGGCACGGACGGCCGGGCGGGTTGAGCGCGGGGATCACGTCGTCGGTGACGTAGGCATGCGCCATCGCATGGATGGCGGGCACCGCCACCGCTTCGTGGATATGCGTGAGGCCGACCAAGGTGCCGGCCCAGGCGAAGCAGCTGTGGGTGGCATTCAACACGCGGATCTTTGCCTCTTCGTAGGGCAACACCGAGTCAACCAGCGCCACGCCCACCTTCTCCCAGGCCGGGCGGTCGCTGGCAAATTCATCTTCGATCACCCACTGGATGAAGCTTTCGGCCATCACCGGCGCCTGGTCGGCCCATCCGGTGGCGGCCTGCACGCGCTGCGCCACGTCCGGCAGAGGGCGCGGTGTGATGCGATCGACCATCGCATTCGGGCAGGTGGTGTTGGCCAGCACCCAATCGCGCAGCGCGGCATCGCCACGGCGATCGAGAAAATCGATCAGCCCGGCGCGAAAGCGCTCGCCGTTGCCGCGCAGGTTGTCGCAGTTCATCAGCGTGACCGCGCCCGCGCCACGCGCACGCCGCTCGGCGAGGATCGCGCTCACCGCGCCGTAGATGGTGCCGCGGCTGCGGCCTTCGATATCGCTGACGATATCGGCAAAGCTCGGGTCGAGCCGGTTTTTCGAGTCGAGGTAATAGCCTCCCTCGGT
>JANMAS010000277.1:0-6999 GCA_031359975.1 Burkholderiales bacterium | reverse complement strand
TCGAATCCCAGAAGGTCAAGGCCTTTGCGGTGACGAGCCAGAAGCGTTTGACCATCCCCTCACTGGCCAAGTTGCCCACGCTCGACGAATCCGGCCTGAAGGGCTTCAACGTGGCAATCTGGCACGGTCTGTACGCGCCCAAGGGCACGCCGAAGCCGGTGCTCGACAAGATCAACGCCGCGCTGCGCGAGACCTTGAAAGACCCCGACTTCATCAAGCACCAGGAAGCGCTCGGCGCGGTGGTGATCACCGACGCCCGTGCCGGAGGCGCCGAGCACAAGGCCTTCGTCGAGGCCGAACTGGCCAAGTGGGGCCCGATCATCAAGGCTGCGGGCCAATACGCCGACTGAGGACGTGGATGGGTGCCTGCGCACCCCTCTTCGCCGCTTGAGCTGATCGCGCTCAGGCCAAGGTGACGCGCGCGAACTTGCGTTTGCCCACTTGCACGACATAGGTGCCCGCGCCGAGCTTCAGTGCCTTGTCGGACACCACCGCGCCTTCGATGCGCACACCGCCCTGCTCAACCAGTCTCAGCGCTTCGCTGGACGACGGCGCTAGGTTGGCGCCCTTCTGCAAGGCGCCGTGGCCCAACGGCGCGCCGCGCAGCGCCACCGACGGGATTTCATCGGGCACCCCACCGCGCGCGCGCAAGTGGAAGTCTTCATCCGCCGCCTGCGCCGCCGCCGCCGAGTGGAAGCGCGTGGTGATCTCGCGCGCCAGCATCAGCTTGGCATCCTTGGGGTTGCGGCCACCCACCACCTCGGCGCGAAGCTGCGCGATCTCGGCCTCGGGCCGGAAGCTCAGCAGGGTAAAGTAGCTCCACATCAGGTCGTCGCTGATGCTCAGCAGCTTGGCGAACATCGTGGCCGGCGCTTCGGTGATGCCGATGTAGTTGTTCTTGGATTTCGACATCTTCTCGACACCGTCCAGCCCCACCAGCAAGGGCATCGTGAGGATGCACTGCGGCTCCTGGCCGTACTCAGATTGAAGGTGCCGGCCGACAAGCAGGTTGAATTTCTGGTCGGTGCCGCCGAGTTCGAGATCGCTCTTCAGCGCCACCGAGTCGTAACCCTGCATCAGCGGATAGAGAAACTCATGCACGCTGATCGGCGTGCCTTCGCGGTAGCGCTTGGTGAAGTCGTCGCGCTCGAGCATGCGTGCCACGGTGTAGCGCGAAGCGAGCTGGATCAGGCCGCGCGCGCCGAGCGGATCGCTCCATTCGGAGTTGTAGCGGATCTCGGTGCGCGCCAGATCCAGCACCAGGCCGGCCTGGGCGTAGTAGGTCTTGGCGTTGGCCTCGATCTGCTCGCGGGTGAGCGCCGGGCGTGTGGCGTTGCGGCCGGAAGGGTCGCCGATCATGGTGGTGAAGTCGCCGATCAGGAAGATCACCGTGTGGCCGAGATCCTGCAACTGGCGCATCTTGTTGAGCACCACCGTGTGGCCGATGTGGATGTCGGGCGCGGTGGGATCGAGGCCGAGCTTGATGCGCAGTGGCCGCCCGGTGGCTTCCGATCGCGCGAGCTTGGCGAGCCAATCGGCCTGCGGCAGCAACTCGTCCACGTGGCGCAGGCTGATCGCCATGGCCTCACGCACGCTATCGGTGATGGGGTGAACGTCAGGGCGAGGGATCAGGGTTTGTTCGGGGGTGCTGGAGGGCATGAAGCGTAAAGCTCAGGGGCTTTCAGGGCATTTCTACACAGGTGCCGGCTATACTTTTTACCGCTACTGCCGATAAGGCAGGGCGCTCGTGGCCGCTTCAGCGATTCTAAATTGGTGCTGCAAGTGGGCTGTGTTTCTCAAGGGTCAGCCGCGCGTTGTTGTGTCGTTGTGGCAATCCGCCGATTCGGGCGCTCCCGCCCTCCTAAAAGAATTGACATCCCTGGACAAGCTCGCGCGGGCTGGTGAGCTCGCGCAACATATCGTTCGAAACCATCCGCGCAGGCTTGCCGGCGTGATGGTGGCGGTGCTCGTGGGCATTTCGGCGTCGGCTTATGGCATTGCCTCCGTCGGGCCCGATGCGTCGTCGTTGCCGCGGCAACTGCTCAGCCAGCCGGTGGAGATCGAGGGGCTCGAGAGCCAGCTCGAAGCCCTCGCCGGCCATCGGCTCGATCTCGCTCGCTCGGAAATCACCCGCGCCAGCGACACCGCCGACGCCTTGCTGCAACGCTTGGGCGCCAGCGACGACGAAGCGGCCTCCAAGTTGCGCACCGACCTGATCGCGCGCCGCGTGATCGAAGGACGCCCCGGCAAGCTGGTGCGTGCCCGCATCGACCAGAACGGCCATGTGATCGAACTGGTCGCTCGCTACCCCGACGATTCCCCCGATGCGCCGGCCAACACCTTCAAGCGACTGACGCTCTCTCGCGCGCCGGATGGCTCGCTGCGCAGCCGCATCGAAGATGCCGAGTTGACGCCGGAGATCCGCATGGCCGGCGGCACGATTCAATCGTCGCTTTTCGCCGCCACAGACGCCGCCAACCTGCCCGACCCGGTAGCGGCGCAGATGGCCGACATCTTTGCCAGCGAGATCGATTTCCATCGCGAATTGCGCAAGGGCGACACCTTCAGCGTGGTTTACGAAGCGCTCACCGCCGATGGCGAGCCCGTCGCCTGGAACCAGGGCGTGGGCCGCGTGCTCGCCGCCGAGTTTGTCAACGGCGGGCGGGCGCACCATGCGGTGTGGTTCGCACAAGCCAATGGCAAGGGCAGTTATTTCGATCTCGCCGGCAAGAGCAAGCAGGCCGCCTTCCTGGCCAGCCCACTCGAATTTTCCCGGGTGAGCTCCGGCTTTTCGATGCGCTTGCATCCGATCTTCCAGACCTGGCGCGCCCACCTCGGTGTGGACTACGCCGCCCCCACCGGCTCCGCCGTGCGGACAGTGGGCGACGGTGTCGTGAAGTTCGCCGGCCGCCAGAACGGCTACGGCAACGTGGTCGAAGTGCAGCACGCCAAAGACCGCACCACGCTGTACGGCCACCTCAGCCGCATCAACGTGCGCGCAGGGCAGAAAGTGTCTCAAGGCCAGAACATCGGCGCCGTGGGCTCCACCGGGTGGGCCACCGGGCCGCACCTGCACTTCGAGTTCCGCGTCAACGGCGTGCACCAGGATCCACTCAAGCTCGCGCGCTCGGTCGAAACGGTGTCGCTCGAGGCAGCGTCGCGTGCGCAGTTCGACCACCTCGCGCGAGCCGTCCAGGCCCGGCTGGGCATCGCCGAATCACTGATCGGCGCCGGCACCGGCGTGCAATAGGTCGCTGGCTCCAAGCTGCCGCCCAACGGCTCACACGGCAAGCGGGCCGAGATGTCCGGAGCCCCTTCATGAACTTGTACATCGGTCTGATGTCGGGCACCTCGCTCGATGGCGTCGACGGCGTGCTGGTCGATCTGGGCGCCAGGCAGGCACCCAGCGTGCTGGCCCACGCGCATGCGCCTTTCGACAAGGGCTTGCGGGCGCAGCTGCTGGATCTCAATGGTGCCGGTGGCACCGACGAACTGCACCGCGCCGCCCTGGCCGCCCACGACCTCGGCGTCGCCTACGCCAGTGTCGTTGCCACCCTGCTGGAGCGCGCCACGGTCGCTTCCGTGCAAATCGTCGCCATCGGTGCCCATGGCCAGACCGTGCGTCATCAGCCTCGATCGGAGGGTGGGCGCGCCTGCGGCTACACCATCCAGCTGCTCGACGGCGCCTTGCTCGCCGAGCTGAGCGGCATCGATGTGATCTGCGACTTCCGCAGCCGCGACGTGGCCGCGGGCGGCCAGGGCGCACCCCTGGTGCCGGCGTTCCATGCGGCGATGTTCGCTTCCAGCGTGGATCGCGCGGTGCTCAACCTGGGCGGCATCGCCAACCTCACGCTGTTGCCCGCCACGGGCCCGGTGATCGGATTTGATTGCGGCCCCGCCAACGGCCTGCTCGACGGCTGGTGCGAACGCCACCTGGGCGCGGCATTCGACGACAACGGTCGGTTCGCCGCCAGTGCTGCACCGGATGCGCCCTTGCTGGCGCACTTGCTGGCAGAGCCCTACTTCGCGCTGCCGCCGCCCAAGAGCACCGGCCGCGACCTGTTCAACAGGGCATGGCTTGACGCGCAACTGGCCCTCGGTACCCCGCTGCCGCCCGCCGTGGTGCAGTCGACACTGGCGGCGTTGGTGGCCAGTTCGGTGGTTACCGATCTGCAGCAATGGGCGCCCGACACACGAGAACTGTTCGTCTGCGGTGGTGGCGCGTTCAATGGGGATCTGATGGCGCGGCTGCAAGCCAGCTTGCCGCGCACGCAGGTGCACACCACATCGGCACTGGGCATGCCGCCCGATCAGGTGGAAGCGTGTGCGTTTGCGTGGTTGGCCGACGCCTTTGTGCAGCACCGTACCGGCAACCTGCCGGCTGTGACAGGTGCGCGCGGTCTGCGGCCGTTGGGGGCCTTGTACCCGAGAGGGCGTGGCTGGGTGTGAACCGGGGCGCCTGAATCAGCGCCCGGAAACGACGCTCAACGACGGCTCAGGTCGTGAAGCTCGAACCGCAGCCGCAGGTGGACGTGGCGTTCGGATTCTTGATCACGAACTGCGCGCCTTGAAGATCTTCCTTGTAGTCGATCTCGGCGCCCATCAGGTACTGCAGGCTCATCGCATCGATCAACAGGCTGACACCGTTCTTGGCCATCTGCGTGTCGTCTTCGTTCACCACTTCGTCGAAAGTGAAGCCGTACTGGAAACCGGAGCAACCGCCGCCTTGCACAAACACACGCAGCTTCAGTTCCGGATTGCCTTCTTCGTCGACGAGTTGCTTGACCTTGTCGGCGGCGCTGTCGGTGAAGACCAGCGGCGCGGGCATCTCGGGTGCAAACGAGGTGGCGGGTGTGGCGGCGAGGGCTTGGGCGACGGCGTTCATGGCGTGTCCTTGGGAATGATCAGCGATCGGGCTGCGTGAGGCAGTCAAATCAGGATTCGTTGGCGGCCGCCAGCTTGAGCTGCGGTTTGTCGGTGGCCTTCAGGGGCTTGAGCTCACCGTCGATTTTCGCACCTTGGTGCATTTCGAGGTTTTCGTAGCGCACATCACCCACGATGCGGGCTTTCGGCTGCAATTCAAGGAGGTCGGATGATTCCACCGGGCCATTTACCTGCCCGTTGATGATCACATGTCCGGCCTTGACCCTGCCATTCACCCTGGCATTCTCGCTGATCACCACCATCGACACACCATCATCCATGGCGATCACGTCGCCATTGACGACACCGTCCACCCGCAATCCCTCACCAAAGCGCACTTCACCGCTCACGGCGGTGCCTTCGCCAATGAGGCTTCGAATCGGGGGGTGTTTACGTCGGGAAGGCCACATGGCAGGTCTCCGTGAAGGCAGCCGGTCGAGGCTGTCGGGGGGTGAGCGGCGACTGATCGCGTGTCAGAGCCGGGCCGTCTGGGTGGCCTGCACGGCCCCCTTGCCGTCGGTCAACCGAACCTGCGCGGTTTTTACCACGGCCTGCGCCGAGTAGTCGATCATGCCTTCGAGGCGGGCGTACTGCTTGATGTTGAGCGGTTTGGGGCCACCGGGCAGACTGGCGCTCCACGGCTTGCCATCTTCGGTGCCGGTGAGCAAGACGTCGTAGCGGCCCTGAAACTCAGGCAGCGCCTTGCCTTGCTGCATCACCAGCACCTGGTAGCGAATCTGGCCAGGCGCGGGCGATTCCACCTGAAATGCCCGCACGGAGAGGCCCTCGCCGGCAGCGGCCGGCAGCAGGCGCTCGAAAAAGCCCAGATCGGCCTTCAGCGTCATGCTCTCGCCCTCGACCTGCTTGAGCTGATTGGCCAGCTGCTGCTGGGTCGCGCGCTCGGCCTTGAGCAAGCTCTCGGCGGTGTTGGCGATGGACTGCGCCTTGTCGCGGTCGTCACGCAGCGTCACCACGTCGACACGCAACTGCGCCAGTTCTTCTTTGGCGTCTCGGTCGAGGCCGGCGAGGCTCTTGCCGGTCTCGAACGCCCAAACCGCCAGCGCGGCTGAAAACCCGAGCATCACCGCAACAAAAGCCCAGCGCAGCGGCCACGGCAAGTGGCTGCGCACGATCATGCGCGGCGCGCCGATCGAAAAGCGACGGCCTAGCAGCTTCCAGCGCAGCGGTCGAGCCACCGTGGGAAACCTGGTCGGGTAAAAAGCAGAGGATGCCAGGGCCGGCTCGACGCCGAAACCGGGTCAACAGGTTTCGGCGCCTTGGCGAGCACGCTGGCGGGTTGCCCTGAGGGCAGGTTCAGCGCTTGCTGAACTGCTTGCGACGGCGAGCGCCGTGCAGGCCGACCTTCTTGCGCTCCACCTCGCGGGCATCGCGGGTGACAAAGCCAACGCGCGAGAGCTCGGGCTTTGTGGCTGCGTCGTAGTCGATCAGTGCGCGGGTGATGCCGTGGCGGATGGCGCCAGACTGGCCGGTTTCACCGCCGCCGTGCACATTCACCTTGATATCGAAGGCCTGCACCATGTCGAGCAGCACCAGAGGCTGGCGCACCACCATGATGGAGGTTTGACGGCCGAAATATTCTTCGACCGGCTTGCCGTTGACCAGGATCTGGCCGTCGCCCTTCTTCATGAAGACGCGTGCGACCGACGACTTGCGTCGCCCCGTGCCGTAGTTCCAATTGCCAATCATCACCGCTCCTTAAAGTTCCAGCGCTTTGGGCTGCTGGGCGGTGTGGGGGTGCGAGGCACCGGCATACACCTTCAGTTTCTTGATCATCGCGTAGCCGAGCGGGCCCTTGGGGAGCATGCCCTTCACCGCCTTTTCGATCGCGCGCCCGGGATGCTTGGCTTGCATGTCCTTGAAGCGCATCGCGTAAATGCCGCCGGGGTAACCGCTGTGGCGGTAATAGATCTTGTCTTCGGCCTTGTTGCCGGTGACACGGATCTTGTCGGCGTTGACGATGACGATGAAATCGCCGGTATCGACGTGAGGCGTGTAGATGGCTTTGTGCTTGCCGCGCAGGCGGAGGGCGACTTCACTGGCCACCCTGCCCAAGAC
>JANMAS010000233.1:0-1902 GCA_031359975.1 Burkholderiales bacterium | reverse complement strand
CCTTGTCGATAGAGAACCCAACCCATGCTATCGACGATGAACAGATCATCGGGTGCGAGCTTCATCGCTTTTTCGATGAGGCCGCGGGCTTCCGGAAGACGCATGTTGCGATCCGCCAGCGAATAGCCAAGCGCGTTGTGCGCATGGGCATGGTCGGGCTGCAGGGCGATGACACGGCGAAGCAGCAGCTCCATGTCGTCCACACGATCGAGACGCTCGGCCAGCATGGCTTGCTCGTACAGCAGCGAGACGTCGTCCGGGAAGCGTTCGTTGGCCTTCTCCAGCACGCCGAAGGCCTGCTGCGGCTGGTTCACTTCGCGCAGCAGCTCGGATTCGGCGAGTGCCTTGGCGCGTGCATCACCCGGCTCGCGTTCGGGCGATTGCGCGATGAGCTGGCGCGCCTGGTCGATGTGTCCCTGGCGCGCCATCACGGCCGCCCGGCGCGTGGTGACCGAGAGATCGACATCGGCGGCCTGGATCTTGTCGAGCCAGGTTTGTGCGCCGCGCAAATCGCCGCGCATCTCCGCCACTTGCGACAGCATCATCCAGGCCTGCACCGGGTCGTGCCCCTTGGGATCTTCGGCGGTATCGGTATTGGCCTCGTCGTCGTCGTCGGGCGAGGCGCCTGGGTCTGCCGGAGGCGATGCAGCCGCTGGTGCCGCAGCTTCCTGGGCCTTGAGCGCCAGGTAACGACGCAATGCGCCTTCTGCTTCGTCGAGTTGTTTCAGCTCGATCGAATAGGCGCCCAGGCCCAGCCAGGCGGCCGTGTTGGCGGGTTGCTGCGCCACCACCATGCGCAACTGCGCGGCCGCTTCGTTCAGCCGCTGCGAGGCGGTGAGGGCTCGTGCGTAGGCCATCCTCACGGCGGGTTCCACCTCTGGCCGGGCGAGGTAGCTCAGGGCGATGGCCTCGGCGGATGCCACCGAGCCCATCATGTCCATCGCCAGCAGCGCGGGAGCCGGCGCCGCCGGTTCGTCGCGCTGGGCGCTGCGCATGAGATCGAGCGCGCGCGAGCTATTGCCCGATGCCCACGCGGCGCGGGCCAGGGCGATGCGTGCCGCGGTGCGGGTGTCGGGAGTGTCCAGGTAGGGCTGCACCACTTGCTCGACGATGACCAGCGCTTCCTTGGCATCGCCGGCGCGATCAAACAACCTGGGCAACGTAGCCAGCACCAGGGCGCGCTGCGCGGGCGGCGTGCTGGCGATCAGGGTACGCAAGGGCTCGACGCTTTCATTGGCCTTGCCCAGGGCAAACAGCACCTGGATCTGCAACTGCACCGCTTCGCGAGAGGCCGGCAAGGTCGAGCGCCAGACCTTGATGACCGCCAGGGCCTGCTCGCCGGCGCGCGCCTGAACCGCCATTTCGGCGGCCCGGCGGAAGAGCGCTTCGTCGCGCGTGCGGCGGGCGGCGTCGAGCATGAATTCCGCCGCCTGCGTGCCGCGGCCTTCGGCGGCCTCCATCTCGCCGATCAGCAACTGGTAGAACAGCGGCGCGTCGAGCCCGGAGTTGACCACCGGCGCGGTGGGTGCGCCTTCCTTGGCCATGGCCAAGGCGCTGAGGCTGGCCAGTGCGACCACGGAAAGGGCGCGCCATCGCGTCAGCCGGGATGCGGTGATGCCGCGAGGGGATGCCATGTTTACAGCTCCGGAAAGAGTCGAATTCATTCTAGGCTTTGCGAGTCAGACGCTTGGCGATGGGGTTGCAAGCCCGGAAAGGCTTGGAGCGGGATCCGGCGCCTGCGTTCCCCTGGCATCCGTCCGTTGGCCGGGATAATCGCGCGATGCCTGAACTGCCCGAAGTGGAGGTCACCCGCCTGGCCATAGCCGATGCGCTGGAAGGGGCGGAAGTGCGCGCGGTGCGCGTTGGCAAACCCTTACGCTGGCCTTTGGGCCTGCAGGCCGG
>JANMAS010000225.1:0-4018 GCA_031359975.1 Burkholderiales bacterium | reverse complement strand
TTCTGGCTGCGCTCGTTCGCGCCGTAGCGGTCGCGCATCGCCACCGCCCAGATGCGGCGCGCGACCCGGCCGAGCACGGTGTATTCCGGGTCCATGCCGTTGCTGAAGAAGAAGGACAGATTCGGCGCGAAATCGTCGATGTGCATGCCGCGCGCGAGATACGCTTCGACGAAGGTGAAGCCGTTGCTGAGGGTGAAGGCGAGCTGGCTGATCGGGTTGGCACCGGCCTCGGCGATGTGATAGCCGCTGATGCTCACCGAGTAGAAGTTGCGCACGTCGTGGTGCACGAAGTACTCGGCGATGTCGCCCATCACCTTGAGGCTGAACTCGGTGGAGAAGATGCAGGTGTTCTGGCCCTGGTCTTCTTTCAGGATGTCGGCCTGCACCGTGCCGCGCACGTTGGCTTGTACCCAGGCACGCACCTTCTGCGCTTCGTCGTCGGTGGGCTCGCGGCCGTTGTCGGCGCGAAACTTGTCGAGGTTCTGGTCGATCGCGGTGTTCATGAACATCGCCAGGATGGTGGGCGCCGGGCCGTTGATCGTCATGCTCACCGAGGTGCTGGGGCTGCACAAATCGAAACCGCCGTACAGCACCTTCATGTCGTCGAGCGTGGCGATGCTCACACCCGAGTTGCCCACCTTGCCGTAGATATCGGGCCGCACATGCGGATCGTTGCCGTACAGCGTGACGCTGTCGAAGGCGGTGGACAGGCGCTTGGCCGGCAGGCCTTCGCTCACCACCTTGAAACGCCGGTTGGTGCGGAAGGCATCGCCTTCGCCGGCAAACATGCGGGTGGGATCTTCGCCTTCGCGCTTGAAGGCAAAGGTGCCGGCACTGAAGGGAAAGGAGCCCGGCACGTTGTCGAGCATCAGCCACTTCAGCAGCTCGCCGTGGTCTTCATAAGCCGGCAGGGCCACCTTGCGGATCTTGTTGCCCGACAGCGTGACATGGGTGAGCCGGGTGCGGATTTCCTTGTCGCGGATCTTCACCACGTAGTCGTCGCCCGCATAGGCGCGCTGCATCTCGGGCCACATGGCGAGCAGCTTCTTGGCCGCGGGATCGAGGTGCTGCTCGCGCGTGGCGACCAGATCGTTGACGGCTTCCACCGCGCGGTGGCGCTCGGGCTTGTCGGTCTGCAGCATGCGGGCGGCGCCGCGCAACTGCTGGATCTCGCGCGCCAGAGTGGCCTGCGCCTTCACCCGGCGTTTATAGCCGCGCACGGTGTCGGCGATATCGGCGAGGTAACGCACCCGCGCGCCGGGCACGATGGGTGTCTGGTTGGTGCTGTGGCGGGTGGCCACCGGCGGCAGCAGGCCGGTGGCTTCGCCCACCGGCAGGCCAAGCTCGACCAGCCGTGCCTTCAGCGCCTGGTACAGCGCCGTCACGCCGTCGTCGTTGAAGCGGCTGGCCATGGTGCCGAAGACCGGCATCTGATCGGTGGGCACGGTCCAGGCTTCCTTGTTGCGTTGCACCTGCTTGGCCACATCGCGCAGTGCGTCGGCCGCGCCCTTGCGGTCGAACTTGTTGATGGCCACGAACTCGGCGAAATCGAGCATGTCGATCTTTTCGAGCTGGCTGGCGGCGCCGAACTCCGGCGTCATCACATACATGGGCACGTCCACCAAGGGCACGATGGCGGCGTCGCCCTGGCCGATGCCGGAGGTTTCCACCACGATCAGGTCGAAGCCGGCGGCCTTGCAGGCGGCGATCACATCGGGCAGCGCCTGGCTGATCTCGGAGCCGAAATCACGCGTGGCCAAGCTGCGCATGAACACCCGTTGACCCGCCGACCACGGGCTGATCGCGTTCATGCGGATGCGATCGCCGAGCAGGGCGCCGCCGCTCTTGCGGCGCGACGGATCGATGCTGATCACCGCGATGCGCAGGCGGTCGCCCAGATCGAGCCGGAAGCGGCGGATCAGCTCGTCGGTGAGGCTGGATTTGCCGGCGCCGCCGGTGCCGGTAATGCCGAGCACCGGGATGCGGCTGGCCTCGGCGTGGGCTTGCAGCGCCTCGACAAACCCCGCCGACGCCTTGCCGGCTTCGACCGCCGTGATGGCTTGAGCCAGAGCGCGCCACGCGGCTTCGGTGTGGCCGGCCAGCGCGTCGATCGATGTGGGCGCGAAGCCGGCGAGATCGGCGTCGCAGCGCATCACCATTTCGCCGATCATGCCGGCCAGCCCCATGCGCTGGCCGTCTTCGGGGCTGTAGATGCGCGTCACGCCGTAGGCCTGCAACTCCCGAATCTCCGCCGGCACGATCACGCCGCCGCCGCCGCCGAAGACGCGGATGTGCTGCCCGCCGCGCTCGCGCAGCAGATCCACCATGTACTTGAAATACTCGACGTGCCCGCCCTGGTAGCTGCTCACCGCGATGCCCTGCACATCCTCCTGCAGCGCTGCGGTGACGACGTCGTCCACCGAGCGGTTGTGGCCCAGGTGGATCACTTCGGAGCCCATGCCCTGCAGGATGCGACGCATGATGTTGATCGCCGCGTCGTGGCCATCGAACAGGCTCGCGGCGGTGACGAAGCGCACCTTGTTCGTCGGGCGGTAGTCGGCCAGGGCCTTGAATTCAGCGGAGAGGTCTGTCATGGCGATCGATGGGGCGAGGGAGATTTGATGATGCCACCATCGCCCTGGGGCGTCGATGCCTGCGCGTTTTCGGCGTCATCGTTTTCCCTCGCCCGGGCGGGCCGCTTCCCGCCGGGCCTGCTAGGCTAGCGCCGCCGCAGGGCCGCCCGGGGATCACATGACCTTTCTCGCCATCGATATCGGCAACACGCGTCTGAAGTGGGCGATGTACGCCGCGCCGCGCTACGGTGCGCCGCTGTTGGCACAAGGCGCGGTGTTTCTCGAAACCATCGACGTCCTCGCCGAGACCGAATGGAAATCGCTCAAGCCGCCCGGCAGCATGCTCGGCGCGGTGGTGGCCGGCGAGGCGGTGAAGCGGCGTGTCGAAGACCAGCTCGAGCTGTGGGATATCGAGCCGCGCTGGGTGGTGGCCAGCGCGCACGAGGCCGGCGTGGTCAATGGCTACGAACATCCCTATCTCCTCGGCGCCGACCGCTGGGTGGCGCTCATCGGCGCACGCCAGCATGTGCTGTCGCGCGGCCCGGCGCGGCCGGCGCTGGTGGTGATGGTGGGCACGGCCGTGACAGTGGATGCGCTCGACGCCAAAGGCCAGTTTCTCGGCGGGCTGATCCTGCCGGGATTCGGGTTGATGCTGCGCGCGCTCGAAATGGGTACAGCCGGCCTCAAGGTGCCCACCGGTGAGGTGGCTGCGTTCCCCACCAACACCAGCGACGCGCTCACCTCCGGCGGTGCGAACGCGATCGCGGGGGCAGTGGAGCGCCAATACCGGCTGCTGCGCCAGCGCACCGGTGCCGAGCCGGTGCTGTTGATGACGGGTGGTGCCGCACCCAAGCTGATCGGCATCACCGATCTCAGCTTCGAGACCGTGGATTCATTGATCTTCGACGGCCTGCTGGCGATCCAGTCGCACCGGCTGGCGCTGTAGACAGCGCAGCTTCGGCCGCCTACAGGATGAAGCGCGACAGATCCTCGTTGCGCGACAACTCACCGAGCTTGGCGTCCACATCGGCGGCGTCGAGGGTGACGGTGGTGCCGGAGAGATTGGGCGCGTCGAAGCTCACTTCGTCGAGCAGGCGTTCCATCACCGTGGCCAGGCGGCGGGCGCCGATGTTCTCGGTGCGCTCGTTGACGTCGTAGGCGATCTGCGCCAGGCGGCGGATGCCGCCGGGCTTCAGGTCGAGCGTGACGCCCTCGGTGGCCAGCAGCGCCTGGTATTGCTTGATCAGGCTGGCGTGGGTGCTGCTGAGGATGGCCTCGAAATCGTCCACCGACAGGGAGCCCAGTTCCACCCGGTTCGGATATCGCCGCTGAAGCTCGGGGTTCAGATAGCTCGGCTTGGCGAGGTGATTCGCGGCCGTAGCGATGAACATCATGTTATCGGTCTTCTCGTTGGCGTTCTTGGTGGTGTCGGTGGTGCGTTCGTC
>JANMAS010000187.1:0-13489 GCA_031359975.1 Burkholderiales bacterium | reverse complement strand
CAAGATTGAGAGAGCCTGCTCCTAGTACGAGAGGACCGGAGTGGACGCACCTCTGGTGTATCGGTTGTCACGCCAGTGGCATTGCCGAGTAGCTAAGTGCGGAAGAGATAACCGCTGAAAGCATCTAAGCGGGAAACTCGTTTCAAGATAAGATCTGCCGGGGCCTAGAGCCCCCTGAAGAGTCGTTCTAGACCAGGACGTTGTTAGGCTGGGTGGGGAAGCTGGGTAACCAGTTGAGCTAACCAGTACTAATTGCACGTGCGGCTTGACCCTATAATTTTGACGAATAATCGTCACGGGTTATGCCTGAAAGTGCGCAATCAAAATTGCTGATTCGACTCTACAAATTGGCTGTCTTGCCGTTGTTGGCAAGACGGTGACAAGTCAAGCCTGATGACCATAGCGAGGTGGTCCCACTCCTTCCCATCCCGAACAGGACAGTGAAACGCCTCTGCGCCGATGATAGTGCGGGTTCCCGTGTGAAAGTAGGACATTGTCAGGCTAATTAACCGGAGAGCCCGGGCGTTTATTCGCCCGGGCTTTTCCCATTTCTGGTGCCAATCAATCAGTGTTGGCTTGGATTAATTGTGGTACTGGCCCGTTATCCAGCGCACTCCAACCAGTTAGCCGCGAGAGACGTGGCTTTGACATCGCGCTGAGTGAACGTTTCACCCAGCTCAGCAGCTCGGCGTTTCCCCTCAGGCCGCAGAGCGTTTTCAAGCATGATTTTCATCGACTCCACCGAGAACTCAGTGGCCGCCTCCATCACGCCTAAACCGAGCAGCACGGTTCGCGCAGCGTTGTCAAACTGATCGTACGCCGCCGGCAGGATGACTTGCGGTATGCCGGCACGAATCGCTTGCGCGCAGCTCCCGATACCGCCGTGGTGAACGAGAAGCGCCGCTTGCGGAAGCAGCAGATGAAATGGCACTTCAGTTTGCACGATCGCCGCACGGGTTTGGATCTCGGGTGTTTGATCCACATGTCGCGACAGAAGCACGGCTCGTGAACCTGATGCGGTGATGGCATCAAGCGCCCTCGCCAACAAACCCGAGGTGTGTCGGCTGCCCGAGCCTGGGTATACAACCACAGGCGCAGGTCCTGCATCCAAAAATGCGGTCAGTTCAGACGACAGCGGCCCGGGTTCATCGAGCAATGGGAAGCCACAAGCATGCACCGCTGGCCAATCGTCATCCGATGCAAACCAGGAAGGAAACAGAGCCAAGCCCCCGTCGGGAGATGGCATCCAGCGCCCGAATACCGACCCTTCGATCGGAGCCAGGCCCAAGCTGCAACGCCAGTCCAGCAAGGACGCGCGCAGCATCGGGTGCAATTTCAGTTTATCGACGAGCTGCCATATCGCGTGGCGCGCAAAGCGCGGCACCCGCTCCGGTACCCGCCAGGCACCCACGAACATAGGGTCGGACGTGCTGCGCAGCGTCATCGGTGCGGTGTAGCCGGTCACCAGCCGAATCGGCAGAAGCTCGCGCGCTACCCGGGCACCCAGTGCCAGCGGCGATGCCAACACTGTGAGCCCGCGGCCATCTTCGGCGCGGCTGAGCGCCTCGATACGAGCCAGACTGGGCTTCAGCGCCGGCGCGACCAGATGTCGCCACAGCACACCGAGGCCACGAACCGGATGCCACAAGTCGGGATGTGCTTCGGTGCGATCCGCATCGCGCTCGGAGCCGATCGGATAAAAGCGCACGCCGTGCTGCCGCACCAGCGCTTCGAATCGCGGGTTGCTCAGCAGCTCGACGTCGTGCCCGCGCCGAACGAGTTCCTTGGCGATAGCCAGGAAGGGCAACACATCGCCCAGGCTCCCCAACGTGACCACCGCGAAGCGCATCAGCGACCTTTCCCCACGCGCCGCTTCGTGTGGAAATCCGTGATGCTGACAGCCTGGGCAAAGCGTGTGGCCAACGTGATCGGGCCAGCGGTAATGGCAAAGTAGTCGTAAGCGCCTGCGCGTTCGGTTGCCATCAGATAGCGGAAGTGATATCCCATCTTGTCGCGGACGACGCGCGCGTACGTTTGTGCGCTGAACAGCGTGGCAAATCGTGGCGACACCAGTTTGGGTCGATCGTTGGCCGCCCCCGGCACATCGTCGCAGCCCACCGTGGGATCGATCAGCACAAAGCTACAGCCGTCGGCGGGTGCCGTCACATCCAGCCAAGCCCAGGCCGCAGCATGGGCCACGGCGCGTAAATCGTCTCGAAAAGGCTGCGCCTCCCGCAACGCGCTGAGCACAGGAACGCAATGGCCGAGCGTCAGCAGCGCCAATGCCGGCGGTGGCTGCTTCGCGGACGTGCCCGACGCTCCATTCAACTCGCTCATCACCTCGATCGCTCGGGCCACAGCGGTCACCGCCATCTTCACGCCCGAGCTGTGCCCCACCACCAGCACCTCATCCACGTTGCCTTGCGATACCACCTCGGCGATGCGCCGGCCAAATGTGCGCAGGCGATCGTCCAATGCCGGCACACGCCCGCCGGCATAGCGCGCGGTGAAGGCGTAGCTGCGCATCAGCCAGGCCAACTGCATGCGCGCCTCCAATACCCACGCCCCTGCGACCGCCCCCGCAACACCGACCGTCCAGGCTGCGGCGGCTAACCAAACCCCTGCCCACTGAGCCATCCCCCACCAGGCAGCTGCGCTGATCACAACCCACAACCCGATGCCGATGATCAGCAGCGCCGGGGTGAGGCAAACCGGATACGACACCGGGTAGATCGCGCGCATGCGATCGAGCGCCCCGGTACGCAGGTAATGCGCAATGGTGCGAAATGTCTGTGCGACCTGGGTCATACGGCCGCGTGGCCACTCGGTGCGCACGATGTCGTCCCAGCGCATGAACTCGTAGCGCGTGCGCACCTCGGAATCGCCCGCGCGAGCCTCGACATCCCACCAGGACGTGTGCTTGCCATCGTTGTGGCGGCGGCTCACCGTCGTGGCCATGCCGTTGACGCCCGACTGCAGCGCCGCTTCGGTGGCATACAGCCCGTGATAGCGGCTGGGGCCCTGCGGATCGAACCCGCTCACATAAAACACATGCCGCCGCCTCACCGTGCCCGGCGGTGGCGGCTGCGCTGCATGCGCCGCGGCTTCGATGCGATCGTCCATCAAAAGATGGTCTGGCGATCGAGGCCTTTGCTGATCACCAGATCGACCACCGGTTGCTCACGCTTGTTGGCCTTGCGGCAATGGTCTTTCTGCACCCAGTCGGTGACACGGATCACCACGCGCGCCCACCGCTTCTCGTCTTGCACCCGCCAGGCATGTGACGACATCGATTCCCACGCATGGCCGTTGAACAGCGTGGCGTTGACGAAGTGGTCCAGCGCGCGCACGCCCGCACGGCCGCGTTCGCCGCGCCCCACGAGCCCGACCCACCACAGCACCAGATAACCCGCCAGCGCCAATGGCACCAGCACCGTCATGATCGCAAAGCCTGCCAGACGCTCCTTCATGAACTCCTTCCTTCCTGTGTCCATCGCGTCATGCGCAAGCGGATGCCATTGGCCGACCGGATCGTCAGCCGCCCGACCGGCTGCGGCACATGCCCCGGCACCGGTTCGAATCGCCAATGTTGCGCCAGCGTGGCCAGGATCAGCGTGGCTTCCTGCAGCGCGAATGCAGCACCGATGCACACTCGCGGCCCCATTCCGAACGGTAAATAGGCCTGCCGCATCGACTCCCGTGCCGAGGGTGATATCGCGTCATCAACCGGCTCGGTGCCTTCGGCACCGCCGGTCGCCCCGGCGTCGGCCGCCCAACGGTCTGGATCAAACGCATCGGGCCGGGCCCACAGCTGGCGATGGCGCTGGATCAGCCACGGCGCCACCAGGACCGACGCGCCCACAGGCATGGCTTTGTCGCGCATCTGGCCCGCGTGCACACACTGGCGCACGAAAAACCCCACCGGGGGAAACAGGCGCAGCGTCTCGCGGAAGACATCGCGCGCCAGCACCAGATCCTTCAAGTTGCGTGGCTCTTGCATCTGCGCCGCGCCGTGCGCGATCGCCTCGTCGTGCAATCGGTTCTGGATCTCGGGCGAATTGGCCAGCAGGTGCAAGGCCCACGACAAGGCGCTCGCCGAGGTTTCATGGCCGGCGAGGAACAGCATCGCCACCTGATCGACCAACTCGTCGAAACTGAACCCCGACACGCCGTTCGCATCCTTGGCGATGAGCAGCGAAGCCAGGATGTCGTCAGGGCCCGATTCGCCGAGCTGGTGGGCGTCGTAACGTGGCCGGATCAGCTCGGCGAGCAAGGTGCGGATCTCCAACGCGGCGCTTTTCGATTGCCTCACCTGCCACCATGGGCGCAGCCAGCGCAGCCCGAAGAACGACGGCATCATCAGGCGCGGTGCCAGCGCCTGAAAATTCGTGAACGCATCGAAAATACGCCGCGCCTGATCACCGCCGATCGGTACCGAGAGAATCGTACGCAGGATGATGTCGGCGGTGACGTGTGTCATCTCCACCTCGAGGTCGTGCTCGGCGCCATCGGCCACCTGCATCAACCGATCGACCATCGAATCGGCCGCGGCGCGCATGCGCCCAAACGCCACCTTCAGCCGCGCCGCCTCGAAAGACGGCTCCATCAGGTCGCGTTGGCGCTGCCACACCGCGCCGTTGGTGGTGAAGATGCTGTCGCCGAGCAAGGGCCGCAGCACATCGCCTAGCGCGTCGTGTTTGGGGAAATCGGCCCAGCGCTCCACCATCACCTCGCGCACCAGGGATGGCTCGTTGAGCATGTACGCATCCACCCCTGGCAAATGCACCTCGCCCATCTTCATCGAGTAGCTGCGTTCGTACAGGCCGTCGAGCCAGGAGTTGCGCTTGCCGAAGAAGAGCCACCAGGCCGACGGACGCTTGGCCTTCGGCTTGGGATAGGCGGGGCAGAAGTGAGTCATCGAGGCGCGGGGGCTTCGGGCATTTTCGAGCCGGCCGACATCGGTGGCTCGTTCATCGAAGCGGGTGCCGGAAAGCGCTCCTTCAGCATCAGCGGCCCCGACACGACAGAAAAAAAGTCATACGCATCGGCGTGCTGACTGCCTGCTGGTGGCGAGCGCAGGTATTGCAGATGCATGCCACGGCGATCCCGTCGCAGCCGGCGATAGTCAGCCGCCGACATGGTGGCGTGGAAGCGTGGTGACAGCCGCAACTTTCGGCCCCGAAATTCGCCCATCCAGGGGTCGACACGACCAAATGCCGCCATGTCGGCGGGCGAGGAGAAGTCGATCCAGATCAGCGATGCCGAATCGGCCACCTGCCGCAGCTCGGCGCGAAACCGCCCAGCGCTTGGAAACAGCGCCAGCAGCGGTGTGCAGTGGCCGAGCGTCAGCAGGGCGAGCCTCGCGCCGCCAGACGCCCACACATCGGAGCGACGTGCCATCAGGCGGGCGACCAGGCTGGTGCCCATGATCGATCCGGTGCTGTAGCCCACGATCAGTACCTCACGCGCAGACGTTTGTGCCAGCGCATCGGCCACGATGTCGACAAAGCGGTCGAGCCTCTGTTCCAGATCCGGGAGCTCGCCCTTGGCCTGCGCCAGCGTGAAGCAATACAGGCGCAGCAGCCACTCCGTCTCGAGCTTGCGTTCCGCCCACCGCCATAGCCAGATGGTCGGCGCCACGGCCAGCACGGCAGCGAGCCAAGGGGGCGCGCCGGCCCATCGGCCCGTGGCCGCCAGCACCGGGAAGCTCAAGCCCACCACCGCCATCGCCACCACCGCCGGCATCAAGGCCAGCACCAGCACACCTTTCGCGTGTCGCCCGAACCAGGCGAAGATGCCTTGCCCGAAGCCCGTGCCGTAGACCTGCGCGTAGTCTTGCCAGCGCTGCCACACGTTGCGCGGCCAGTGGCGGCGCACGATGTCGTCCCAGCGCAGGAATTCGTAGCGGGTGGTGGTCGGCCGATCGGCGGGGTTGGCGTCGATCCAGGTCACCGTCCAACCGGACGTTTCCGCGCCGGTGCGCGAACGCGCCGACACCTCCACACGACCGAGCCCCCGCGAAGGCCGCAGGCGCGCTTCGTCACGCATCAGGCGGTGATAAAAGGCCGGCCCCTTGGGATCGAAGCCGCTGAGAAAGAAGACCAGCCGGTCGACCGGCGCTGATGCCGTCATCGGCGCCGACGCCGCTGCATCGACAGCCGACGCGGCGCTTGAATCGTGAAGGATCGGGGGATCGTCCGTAGCGGGCATCGTGGGCTGTCGGCCGGCGGCGGCATGGGAAGCCACGCGGAGCATGTGTCGATGCGGCCCGATTATCCCCATCGGTGGCCGTCAGCCAACGGCGGTGGCGTGGGCGGCCCGCGCTGGCGACTCGCGCAACCAGCCATCGGCATCCAGGGCGATCACCCGGTCGACGATCAGGCTGGCGACGACCGCCGTGTGCCAGCCGTGCGCATCCGGCGCCGGGCCAAGCCGCTTTGTGGCCGCCTGCATCAACGAAGTATCCGCAATCCACTGGGCCAAGGTGTCGGGCGTGCAGGCTTCGTTGGCCATCAGATGGAACATCGCCAGCGCACGACAGGCGTGCAGGGCGTGTCGCGCGGGCTGTTGCACAAACCCGCGCAGCCGCCGGCGACTGGCTTCGATGGCTGCCGGGGCGTCGTCGAACGGCGCCCCGTGCCCGGGAATCACGATGGCTGGCTGCAGCGATTCGATCGTGCGCAGCGTGTCCTCGGCCGGGCCGAAGCCGTCAGCGCCGATCAGCTCCGGGAAGATGATCGCCAGGCGGTGTTGCCACAACGCATCGCCCGAGATCAGCACCCGCGTGTCGGGTTGGAACAGCATCACGGCATCGGGATCATGGCCTGGCGCCGCCACCACCCGCCATTCGGCCGGTCCGAGAGCCACAGGCTCCCCTGGGGTGAGCATGGCATCGGCGAGGAAACGATCGCAGCGCTGGCCGGTGGCGCGGTAGGTGAGCTGTTCGGCCGACCATTGACGTACCGCCTCGAACGAGACCGACGGCACCCGTGTGTGCACATCGCCATCGGCCTGCAGCAGCGCATTGCCACCGCAGTGATCGGAGTGCAGATGGGTGTTGATGATGTGGCGCAGCGGCTCGCCGCCGAGCGCGCCGAGGATCAGATTGCGTGTCTGCTCGGCATGCCGTGCGTAACCCGTGTCCACCACGGCTGCGCCACGCTGGCCCGTGCCTGCGAACACGATGTTGTTGGCCGACAACCAGCCGCGTTCCAGCACGCGCAGGCCCAGCGTGTCGAAGATGGCCTGCATGGCGTTTGGCGCCATCATGCCCGGCGCGAGCGAAGGCGCCGCACTTCGCCTAGAGTGCCGGCCATGCTGGCACGACTGCAACAGGCGATCACATTGACGTTCTTGGCGCTGCTCATGGGTGTCACAGCATACTGGCTGGGCCGTGGCCGCGTGGATGTGGCGGTGATGGCGGTGTTGCTGCTTCTCACCGTACATCCGGCCGTGCTGGCGGCGGAATTCGTGATGCTCGCATGGGTGCACCGCGGCGATCCAGCGCCTCGGCCTGGCGCCTGGGGGCTGGTCAACGCCTGGTGGCGCGAAGTGCGCACGGCCACGGTGGTGTTCGGTTGGCAACAGCCGTGGCGGCATCGTGCCGAACCCGACCACTTGCCCGACGATGGCGCGGCCCAGGGCCGCACGGGCGTTGTGCTGGTGCACGGTTTCTTCTGCAATCGCGGATTCTGGAATCCCTGGATGCGGCGCCTGCGCGCGGCCGGCGTGCCTTTTTGTGCTGTCACGCTGGAGCCGGTGTTCGGTTCGATCGACCATTACCCGCGCCTCGTGGACGAGGCTGTCGCGGCGGTCGAGCGCGCCACCGGCCGCCCGGTGGTGGTGGTGGCCCACAGCATGGGCGGGCTCGCGGTGCGTGCCTGGCTCAAGGCCGGTGGCGCATCGGAGCGTGTTCAACGCGTGGTCACCGTTGCCACACCCCACCAAGGCACCTTGCTGGCGCGATTTGCGTTTGTCGCCAATGCACGCCAGATGCGCCTGCGCAGCGAGTGGCTGCGCGCGTTACGCCTGAGCGAACACCTGCATCCGGGCAACCGTGAGCGCTTCACCAGTTACTACGGCAACTGCGACAACATCGTGATGCCGCCGCATGCCGCCTGCCTGCCTGGGGCCGACAACCGCCTGCTCACCGGCACGGCGCATGTGTGCCTGGCCTTCCGGCCCGAGGTGTTCGACGAGGTTTTGCGGCTGGTCAGCCACTGAGCCCCGCGCAGGGATCGGCACCATGAACGGCGCGCTCAGTCCGGATCGATCTCGCGCAGCAGTTCCCAGGTGGGCTCGACACGAAGATTCAGCAGCGCGGCGATGTCGCGCACGTCATCGGGCAAGGCGGGGTTGTCCCAGCCTTTGGCCGTATGCCGTGCCAGCCGAAGAGCCAGCAAGACGTTTTTCACCTGCGACGACTCCTGCTGACTGTCGTCGCTGAGCCGCAGAAGCAGCGGCGGCAGCCGCCACGAGCGCATCAGCGCGTGACCCAGGTCAGCCATGGTCACGCCGAGCAACTCGAGTTGGATGACACAGCTGCGCAGCGCCGGATCTTCGGTTTGCCGCCGCTGCATCTCCAGAGCCAGCCCCGGCGCGTGCAGCCACAGCAGCATTTCGGCGAAGTCGTGCAACAGCGCGGCCTCGTGGATGACGGCGGCGTCGTGATCGAGGCGATGCACGGCAAACGACAAGGCAAACTGTGCCGACCGATGAGAACGGCGCAGCACCGCTTGCAAGCCGGCAAGTGCGGCGGGATGGTCGGCAAGGTGATCTTCGACGCTCGGCTGCGGCCCGAACAACCTGAAGAAGGGCGTGATGCCGGTGAGCACCAGCGCTTCGGTCACGGTTTCAGCGTCTGCCACGCGGTGGGCGCTGCGCAGCGCCGACGCGCCGGCCAGCACCTTGAGCGTCATCAGCGGATCGGCGGCCACCAGGTCACCGATCATGCGGGCGTCGACGGCGTCTTCACAGACGCGCAGGTCTTCCAGGCTCAGCGCCGTTTCGCGCAGCACCGGGATGTCGGTGTGCTGAAAGCGGCGTGCCCAACCCGCCAGATCATGCGGCGTGCGAAGAGGCGTGGCGTTCAAAAGGGTGGACATGGACGGTCGGCGGAGCTACCAGGGTCGTCACTGGGTTATCGGCGCGACACGAGGGTGGCTTGAGCCGGCCCGGCCCGCATGGCGAGCCGGGCCGGTCAAACCACAGGCTTTACAGCCGGCCGGTTGGCAGATGACCGACAAAGCGGCCATCGACATACAACGCGCCTTCGGGCGCGCCGGCTTCGGCATGGAACTCCAGCATCGGTACGCGCCGGTCGCTCTCCGCGGCACGATGATGGCTCCAGGCATGGGCTTCGAGACGCCGCGCCACACGCACCAGCGAGCGACTGGCCGCGCGCAGGAATGCCGCGGTGCCCGAACGGGGCCGGGTGGAAGCCGAGGTCACAGGCAAATGGGGATACGTGGTCATGATGTTCTCCGTGTGCGGAGCGCGCGCGAATCGGTCGGGGGTCGATGTCGGGCGAGCGCCGGTTCAAGGCATTCGATGTTTCATTCGGGTGAGTTCGCGTTGGACGGCGCGCTGTTCGGCCTGGCGGCGGCTGGCTTCGGAATGAAGGTGCACGCCACCGTGACGAGCTTGCAGCGCCCGCGCCACGGGGTTGCGAGGTTTGGGTCGGTTGTGCAGAACGATCTTCATGGGCTCTCTCCTTGGTAGGGGTCGACCGGTGGGCGACCGTTGACATGCGGACAAACAAACAAAACGGCCCGGGCTTGTGAGCAACCGGGCCGTGTTTCGAGGCGAAGTGCCTCAGCGTGACTGAAGCATCCTCATCCCGAACCTGGACCGGAACCCGGCAGAGCGGTGCGCACGGCCACCACGGCAACCTGACGCACACAACGCAACGACACAGCCGATCCATGCCCTGAAACGGCACGGCGCACGGCGAGAAGGTCGGCGCGACGAGTGGTCATGAAACTCCGTGGTGTTGCGTGGTGGTGGATCGGCTGATCGTCAGGTTTTGCGTGCCGTGCCCACTGGGGGCGACAAAGACATTTGCAAGGCCTGTTGGCCAGAACTTGCGCAAATGATAAACAATCGATTATCAATGTCAAGTGTCTGTGGCAAGTTTGTTGCAAGTTTTTGCGCGGGGCGTTGCTGCGCGCGCGACACGCCGCCTAGCGCTTGCGCTTGAGCGGCGCCACGCCGGTCTGCGTGTTGTGCCATAACGAGCGGTCGTCGGCGACCGGCGTCGATGCGGGCTGCCCACGTGCCGGCGTGCCAACGGGCGGCGCGGATGAGGCCTGCGGCGTGAGCACCTCGCCGAGCAGATCAAGCAGGCGCGTACGGGCGCGCTGGGGATGGCGGCGGTAGTAGGTGAGCACGAGGCCCACGATGAAGCGCTCGTCGTCGTCCTGCGGGCCAGGCGCGTCGAGATCCGATGCGGTTGCCGGCGCGCTGGCCGTGTGCACCTGATCCATCCAGCCCTGTGGCTTGTGGCAGCACAGCTCGAACTGGCGCGCCAGCCGCTCGCCGATCTGGCGCGAGCGGCTCTTGATCTGGCTCCAATAGCTGGGCTGGATCAGCACACGTTCCGCGAAGCGGCGCTCCAGGCCACGCAGCGTGGCGGCATCGGGGTGCTTGACAGTCGCCTGGACAAACTCATCGAACAGCGCCATGGCGTTATCCATGCGAATCTGGGCGGTATCGACAAGAGGAGGAGACATGGAACCGATGATGAAGAATCCTTGATCTGGGAGCGCTATTTTCGTTCATCAGAGGCATCAGCGCTGCCGGTGCCGCCGGGCGCCCCCGTCGCCACCGATGCTGTAATCGCGGCTCACCCTGACACAACAACGCCTCACTCGACGTGTGCGCACGTTCAGCCATCATGCCCACCACTTTCGGAACCCCTCTGTCGCCTTCGGCCACGCGAGTCATGCTGCTCGGCTCCGGCGAGCTCGGCAAGGAGGTATTGATCGCCCTGCAGCGCCTGGGTGTGGAGACGATCGCGGTGGATCGCTACGAGGGCGCGCCGGGCCAGCAGGTCGCGCACCACGCGCGCACGATCACGATGAGCGATCCCGAGCAACTGCGCGCGCTCATTCTGGCCGAGCGGCCCGATTGGGTGGTGCCCGAGATCGAGGCCATCGCCACGCCGGTGCTGCAGGAGCTGGAAGCGCAAGGCGTGGTGAAGGTCATTCCCACTGCCCGTGCGGCGCGCCTGACGATGGATCGCGAAGGTATTCGCCGCCTCGCCGCCGAAACCCTGGGCCTGCCGACCAGCCCGTATCGCTTCTGCGATTCGCCGGACGAGTTGCAATCCGCGATCGACGAGACCATCGGCTACCCGTGCATCGTCAAGCCGGTGATGAGCAGTTCGGGCAAGGGCCAGAGCCGCATCGACTCACCCGCCGACGTGGCGCCCGCCTGGGCCGCGGCGATGGCCGGCGGGCGCGTGAGCCACGGGCGGGTGATCGTTGAAGGCTTCATCGATTTCGACTACGAGATCACCCTGCTGACCGTGCGCGCGCCCGGCCGCGGCAGCGCGCCTGACGGCGTCATCGACACGCACTTCTGCGCCCCGATCGGCCATATTCAGGTGAAGGGCGACTATGTCGAGAGCTGGCAACCGCATCCGATGCCGGCGGCCGCGCTGGCCAGCGCGCAGCGCATCGCCAAAGCGGTCACCGATGATCTCGGCGGCCAGGGCTTGTTCGGGGTGGAGCTATTCGTCAAGGGCGATCAGGTGTGGTTCAGCGAAGTGAGCCCGCGTCCGCACGACACCGGCATGGTGACGATGATCACCCAGTGGCAGAGCGAATTCGAACTGCACGCGCGCGCCATCCTCGGACTGCCGGTGGACACCACCTTGAAGAGCCCCGGCGCGAGCGCGGTGATCTACGGTGGTGTCGACGCGCAAGGCATCGTCTTCGACGGCGTGGCCGACGCGCTGGCGGTGCCCGGCACCGAGATCCGACTGTTCGGCAAGCCGGAGAGTTTCGTCAAGCGACGCATGGGCGTCGCCTTGGCATTCGACGCCGATCTGGAGGTGGCTCGTGTGCGGGCCAAAGAGGCGGCCGCGAAGGTCGTCCCACGAACGGCTTGAGGTCGGCGGCTCCTTTCGGCTATCGTTGCCTGTGCGTTACGACCGCGCGACGAGAGGCATGCGATGAACAAGCTCGTTTCCCACCCGCGCACCGCGCGCGTGGTTCTGGCCGCGGGCATGGCCCTGGCCGGCTTGGCTGCGCACGCTGCGGAGCGCGCCCTCGAAAAGTCGGTCGAGGTGGCGGCCACGCTGGATGAAGCCTGGGATGCCTGGACCACCGAGAAAGGCATCGTCAGCTTCATGGCGCCCGGCGCGAATGTGCAGGCGCGCGTGGACGGGCTATTCGAAATCTACTTCGACCCGCTTGCCCAACCCGGCGATCGCGGTGCCGACGGCATGCGCTTCCTCGCCATCCAGCCCCGGCGGATGATCTCGTTCACCTGGAACGCGCCACCGCACCTGCCCGAAGCGCGACAACAGCGCACCGTGGTGATCGTGCGATTCGAGCCTGTGGGTGAACGCGTTGTGCGCGTGAGCCTGCACCACACCGGCTGGGGCGACGGTGGCGAATGGGACAAGGCCTATGCCTATTTCGACCGCGCCTGGGGCAACGTGCTGGGTGGCATGAAGACTCGCTTCGAGAGCGGGCCGAAGGATTGGAGCGAGTGGCTCGCGCAGTTGAAGAAGATGCACGACACGCCAGTCAAGCCTTGACGCAGCGAAGGCTACTCCTCGTCTTTCGCCCGGTGCTGGCCCATCAGCAGCTGCTGCGTGTTGGGCGGCACCGCTTCGTAGTGAGACATCGCGATCAGGTAACGCCCTTGTCCGCTGGTCATCGCATTCAGGCGTGATTGATAACCCGCCAGTTCGGCCAACGGCGCCTGGCCCTGGATCACCATCACGCCCGCCGCGCCGTTGTGATTGCCGCCGATCTGGCCCCGGCGAGCGGAGAGATCGCCGGTGATGTCGCCCATCGCCGCGTCGGGCGCGCTGATCTCGACGTCGACGATCGGCTCGACGATGATCGGCCGCGCCGCGCGCACGGCGGCCATGAAGGCCTTGCGGCCGGCGGTCATGAAGGCGATCTCCTTGCTGTCGACGCTGTGGTGCTTGCCGTCATAGACGATGACCTTGACGTCGACCAGCGGGTAGCCGGCGATCACGCCCAGCGCCAGCGCCTCGCGCACGCCTTTTTCGACCGCTGGTATGAACTGGTTCGGAATCGTGCCGCCCTTGACCTGGTCGACGAATTCGAAGCCACCTCCGCGCGGCAGCGGCTCGATCTTCAGGAACACCTCGCCGAACTGCCCGGCGCCACCCGTCTGCTTCTTGTGGCGATGGTGGCCTTCGGCCGGCGCGGTCACGGTCTCGAGGTAGGCGATGCGCGGCGGCCGGGTGTTGACCTCGCACTTGTAGACCTCGGTCATGCGCTCGAGC
>JANMAS010000151.1:0-7868 GCA_031359975.1 Burkholderiales bacterium | reverse complement strand
CTCGTCTCCGACATGCGCAGCCTGGCCATCATGCGCGAGACGGGTGCACCGGTGGTCTTCGATGCCACCCACAGCGTGCAGCTGCCCGGTGGCCAAGGCACCAGTTCCGGCGGTCAGCGCGAGTTCGTACCGGTGCTGGCGCGCGCCGCCATCGCAGTCGGCGTGGCCGGCGTGTTCATGGAAACACATCCCGACCCCGCCAAGGCCTTGTCCGACGGGCCCAACGCGGTGCCGCTGAAGCACATGCGCGCGCTGCTCGAACAATTGGTCTCGCTCGATCGGGTGGTGAAGCAACAGCCCCTGATCGAAAACGATTTCGGCTGCTGAACCCCAGCCGAACCCCCTTCAAGAAAAACCGAACCTGGAGAAGAAAACCATGAGTGCCATCGTCGATATCGTCGGCCGCGAAATTCTCGACAGCCGCGGCAATCCCACCGTGGAATGCGATGTGCTGCTGGAATCCGGCACGCTGGGCCGCGCGGCCGTGCCCTCTGGCGCGTCCACCGGTTCGCGCGAGGCGATCGAGCTGCGTGATGGCGACAAGAGCCGCTATCTCGGCAAGGGCGTGCTGCGTGCGGTGGAGCATGTCAACACCGAGATCAGCGAAGCCGTGCTCGGCCTCGATGCCTCCGAGCAGGCCTTCCTCGACAAGACCCTGATCGATCTCGACGGCACCGACAACAAAGGCCGCCTCGGCGCCAACGCCACGCTGGCGGTGAGCATGGCCGTGGCGCGCGCGGCAGCCGAAGAATCCGGGCTGCCGCTGTACCGCTACTTTGGCGGCATGGGCAGCATGCAGTTGCCGGTGCCGATGATGAACGTCGTCAACGGCGGCGCGCACGCCAACAACAACCTCGATCTGCAGGAGCTGATGATCATCCCGATCGGCGCGTCGAGCTTCCGCGAAGCACTGCGCTGGGGCGCCGAAACCTTCCACGCGCTGAAGAAGATCCTGCACGACAAGGGCATGAGCACGGCCGTTGGCGATGAAGGCGGCTTTGCGCCCAACGTGGCCAACCACGAAGCGGCGATCCAGCTGATCCTGCAAGCCATCGACAAGGCCGGCTTCAGCGCAGGCGACCAGATCGCGCTCGGCCTCGATTGCGCGGCCAGCGAGTTCTACAAGGATGGCAAGTACGTGCTCGAAGGCGAAGGCGGCATCAAGCTCAGCGCGCCCGAGTGGATCGACATGCTGGCCTCGTGGGCCGACAAATACCCGATCGTGAGCATCGAAGACGGCATGCACGAAGGCGACTGGGACGGCTGGAAGCTGCTCACCGATCGCCTGGGCAAGAAGATCCAGCTCGTGGGCGACGATCTCTTCGTCACCAACACCCGCATCCTGAAAGAAGGCATCGACAAGGGCATCGCCAATTCGATCCTGATCAAGATCAACCAGATCGGCACCCTCACCGAAACCTTTGCCGCCATCGAGATGGCCAAGCGCGCGGGTTACACGGCGGTGATCAGCCATCGCTCGGGCGAAACCGAAGATTCCACCATCGCCGACATCGCGGTGGGCACCAACGCCGGCCAGATCAAGACCGGCTCGCTCAGCCGCAGCGATCGCATCGCCAAGTACAACCAGCTGCTGCGCATCGAAGAAGACCTCGGCGATGTGGCCACCTATCCGGGCCGGTCCGCGCTGTACAACCTTCGTTGAGCGTTGTCCACGCGTGAATCGCTTCGCCACGCTTGCCCTGGCCGCCTTGCTGGTGGCCGTGCACGCTGAACTCTGGTTCGGCCGCAGCGGCTTGCCGCATGTGATGGGCCTGCGTGCGGAACTGCAGGCGCAGCACCTGGTGAACGACGCTGCGCGCGAGCGCAACGCCCAGCTGGCCGCCGAAGTCGACGATCTCAAGGAAGGCCTGGAGATGGTCGAAGAGCGTGCCCCCGGCGAGCTGGGCATGGTCAAGCCCGACGAACTGCTGGTGCAAATCACCACCCGGCGGTGAGCACCGGCTGCGGTTGGCTCAAAGCGCCGCGGTGATGGAGGCCGTCCTCCAGGCCGCGAAGCCGCTTTTCGCGGTGGCCTTTTCCTTGTGGGGAAGCCCGGTCACCTGGCTGGAAATCGTGGCCTTCGTGCTGGCGATATGGATGGTGATCCTGAACATGCGGGTGCATCCCGGCGGCTGGCCGCTGGCCATCATCAGCTCGCTGCTCTATGCACTGCTGTTCGCCGACAGCAAGCTCTATGGCGAAGCGTGTCTGCAGATCTGTTTCGCGGTGGTGGCGCTGTGGGGCTGGCGGCAATGGCTGCGCGGCCACAGCGCCGACGGGGGCGCTCTGCGTGTCCACCGACTCGGCGCGCGTCGCGCCTGGCTGGTCGGCGGCGCCACACTGGCGGCGTGGCCCGTGGTGGGCTATGCGCTGCACCGGTTCACCGACAGCGACGTGCCTTACCTCGATGCGCTGCCCACCACGGCCAGCGTGACCGGACAGATCCTGCTGGGCCGCAAGCTGATCGACAACTGGTCGGTGTGGCTGGTGGTCAACCTCTTCAGCCTGGTGCTGTTCGGCATCAAGGGCCTGTGGCTGACGGTGGTGTTGTACGCGGTGTTCGCGGTGCTGTCGGTGGCCGGCTGGCGCGCCTGGCGCGCGATCGAAGGCCGCACGCGCGCCACATGAAAATCGCCCTGATCGGCGCCGAGAGCACCGGCAAGACCGAGCTCGCGCTCGCGCTGGCCGAGCGGCTGAACGAGAGCACCGGCCTGCGCTGTGTGGCGGTGCCGGAATTCCTGCGCCAGTGGTGCGTCGACACCGGGCGCACGCCGCGCGCCGACGAGCAGGCCGCCATCGCCGACGAACAGGCGCGACGCATCGAATCCGCCTGCGCCACGCACGACGTGGTGATCGCCGACACCACACCGCTGATGACGGCGGTGTACAGCGAGCTGCTGTTCGACGACCGCACGCTCTACCCGATGGCCATCGCGTTCCAACATCGCTTTCGCCTGAATCTGCTGATGGCGCTCGATCTGCCCTGGGTGGCCGACGGCATGCAGCGCGATGGCGAGCATGTGCGCGCGCCGGTCGACCAGGCGGTGCGCACCGCCTTGATCGACGCTGGCATCGCATGGCACGTGATCGCCGGCCAGGGGCCCGACCGCGGCAACGTCGCGCTCGACGTGATCGGCGCCGCGCTGCGCGGCAAGCGCCTGCCGCGCAGCGGCTTGTTCACCCGTTTGCAGCAGCGCAACGCCGGCCGATCGGCCGGGCAATGGGCTTGCACCGACTGCGACGTACCCGAGTGTGAACACCTGTCGATGGCGCCATCAGCGTCGCGCGGGCGCTGAGCGGCGGCGGTCTACTGCACCGTGCCGGTGGAAGGCGGCTGGTCCCGCGCCGAGGTGAACACACCGGCCACGTCCACCGCATCGAAGCGATATTGGCGGCCGCAAAACTCGCAGCCGATTTCCACGTCGCCGCGTTCGACGAGGATCGAATGCGCTTCGTCGTGGCCGAGGCCGCCCAGCATGCGCGTGACACGCTCGCGCGAACAGGTGCAGGCGAAATGCGGCTGCTGCGGCTCGAAGCGGATCAGCTTCTCTTCCCAGAAAAGGCGGCGCAACACCACCTCCACGTCGAGGCCCAGCAGTTCCTCGCGGGTGAGCGATGCCGCCAGATGGGCGATGCGGTTGTAGGCTTCACTCAGGCCGATGTCGTCTTCATTGCGAGCGCCGCGCGCCAGATTGGCATCGCCCTGCACCGGCAGCCGCTGGATCAGCAACCCGGCAGCCACCTGGTCGTCGGCGGCCAGCACCAGCTTGGTGTCGAGCTGCTCGGATTGCAGCATGTAGTGCTCCAGCACCTGCGAAAGCTCCTGCAAGGGTTCGCGTCGATCGCCATGCAGCGGCACCACGCCCTGGTAGGGCTGCTGGCCGGGAAATCGGTCTTTCGGGTCGAGCGTGATCGCGCAGCGGCCCTGGCCGTGTACGTTCAACAAGGCCTCCAGGCGGGCCTGCTCGGGGATCTCGCCCACCACCTTGGCCGTGGCCCGGAAGCCGAGATCGGGCCGCACCTCGGCCACCGCCAGCTTCACCGGCCCGTCGCCGTAGATCTGCAGGATCAGCGAGCCGTTGAACTTGATGTTGGCCTGCATCAGGCATCCGGCCGCTGCCATCTCGCCGAGCAGAGCCCGAACCGGCGGCGCAAACGCGCCCGAATCGGCCCGGCGCGCACGCGCTTCCTGCCAGCTGCGTGTGAGGCGCACCAACATGCCGCGCACCGGCAGGCCGTCGAAGATGAATTTGTGGAGTTCGTCCATGCGCGTGAGCCAAGATCGGCCGACAAGGGCGGAAGGGCACAATTGTAGGAATGGACCTCCGCCAACGTGCTCTTGAGGCCTTGTGCCTGCGTGATCCGGCTCTCAAGGTTCGGGCCGCACAGGCCCTGGCGAACGACCGGGCGCACGGCGTGTGCGACGTCAACGCGCAGCTCGAAGCTCCCGCGGCGCTGCCCGGCCGGCCTTCGCAACCCAGACTCGTGGCACCGCAGGATTTGCCGCGCCGCTCGCCATTCACCCCCGAAGGCCATGCCGCATTGATCCACGCCGTGGCCCACATCGAGTTCAACGCCATCAACCTGGCCCTCGACGCGATATGGCGCTTCGACGGCCTGCCGACCGCGTTCTACCGCGACTGGGCCCAGGTGGCCGGCGAGGAAGCGCTGCACTTTTCGCTGCTCTCCGAGCACCTCGCGACGCTGGGCCACGCCTATGGCGACTTCGATGCCCTCGATGGCGTGTGGGCGATGACCGAGCGCACCGCGCACGATCTGGCGGCGCGCATGGCGCTGGTGCCGCGTCTGCTCGAAGCGCGGGGGCTGGATGCCACGCCACCGATGCAGGCCAAGCTCGCCAAAGCCGGCGACGTGCGGGCGGTGGCCATCCTCGACATCATCCTGCGCGACGAAATCGGCCATGTGGCCATCGGCAATCGCTGGTATCGCCACGCTTGCGAGCGCGACGGGCTCGATCCAGTGGCCCACGAGGCCATGCTGCTGAGTGCGTACCAGGCGCCGCGGCCGCAGCCGCCGTTCAACCGAGCGGCGCGCGCCGCGGCCGGGTTTACCGCGCTGGAGATCGAGCGCCTCGGCCATTGACGGCGCGGGCACGGATCGTGCACGAGCTTCCGCTGGTTTCCAGGGTGTGCCGCCGCCATTGGCCGGCATACACTGCGCTGCACTTCCACGCACCCTCCGAGGGACTCATGATCGATCTGTCGACCCGCCGTTTTCTGAAGATCTCCGGCATGTTCGTTGCCGGCCTCGCACTCGCCGCCTGCGGCAAGAAAGAAGCGCCGCCAGCAGCGCCCGAGGCGGCACCGGCCGCTTCCGAGGCCGCGGCGCCGCCACCGCCACCGGCCAAGACCTATCTCGTCGGCACCGACGCCGCCTACGCGCCGTTCGAGTCGCAGAATGAAAAGGGCGAAATCGTCGGCTTCACGGTCGATGTGGTGAACGCGGTGGCCGCCAAGGCCGGCATGCAGGTGAAATTCGAGAACACCCCCTGGGAAGGCATCTTCAAGGCGCTCGAACAAGGCGATCGCGACCTGCTCGCATCGTCGATCACGATCACCGATGAGCGCAAGCAAACCATGGATTTTTCGGCACCTTACTTCGATGCGGTGCAGCTGATCGCGGTCAAGGAAACCTCCAAGATCGCGAAGTTCAACGATCTGAAGAAGCTCAAGGTGGGCGTGCAAACCGGCACCACCGGCGACGGCGTGGTGAGCGAGCTGCTCGGCAAGAACAACACCAACGTCAAGCGCTTCGAATCCACGCCGCTGGCGCTGAAGGAGCTGGAATCCGGCGGTGTCGACACCGTGGTGGCCGACAACGGCGTGGTGATCCACTACGTGGCGAACAACCAGGGCGCGAAGTTCAAGACGGTGAGCGATGCGTCGTTTGCCCCTGAGCAATACGGCTTCGCGGTGAAAAAAGGCAATACCGATCTGCAGGAAAAACTCGCCAAGGGCATTGCCGACGTCAAGGCGGATGGCACCTACGACCAGATCTTCACCAAGTACTTCGGCGCGCCGCCGGCCAAGGCGGCCGGAGCCGCCGCACCTGCCGCCTCGAAGTAGTCGTCCGGCCCCTCATCGTCCACCCTAGGCGGCACCCCCATCATGTTCGATCTGCGCTGGGAAATCTTGTCAGGCTACATGCCGCTGTTCGCCAGCGGCCTGTTCATGACGATCAAGCTCACCGTGATCTCGATCGTGCTGGGGATGGTGCTGGGCATCGTGCTGGGGCTGATCAGCAGCTCGGCCGATGCTCCGAAACCGGCTTCACCGGTGGCGGAGTGGGCGATGCGGCTGGTGCGAGGCATCACCCTGGCCTACGTCACCTTCTTCCGTGGCACACCTCTTTTTGTGCAGATCCTGCTGGTGCACTTTGCGCTGATGCCGGCCTTGATCCATCCGGATGGTGGCCTGCTGATCAGTGGCGACTACGCGCGCACCCTCCGCCAGGAATACGGCGCGTTTTTCTCCGGCTGCCTCGCGCTCACGCTCAACGCCGGCGCCTACATCTCGGAAATCTTTCGCGCCGGCATCCAGAGCATTCACCGCGGCCAGACCCAGGCGGCCTACAGCATCGGCCTGACCCACGCGCAGTCGATGCGTTTTGTCGTGCTGCCGCAGGCGTTTCGACGCATGGTGCCGGCGCTGGTGAACGAAGGCGTGACGCTGATCAAGGATTCCTCGCTCGTCTCGGCCATCGGCCTGGCCGAGTTGGCGCTGGCCGCGCGCACGGTGGCGGGCGCCTATTCGCGCTACTGGGAGCCGTACCTCGCGATTTCGGCGATGTACCTCGTGCTCACCCTGGCGCTGTCGTTGATGGCCAAGAAGCTTGAGGCACCCGCGCATCTGCGCGGGCGCTGACCGGGCGCCCGGCCCGGCTCAGGTTTCGCCAAAGAAATAGCGCTTCAAGCCGGCGAGGATCATTTCCACCGCGATGGCGGTCAGCACCAGGCCCATCAGCTTTTCGAGTGCCGCCACCATCGACGAGCCGATCAGCTTGCGGATGCGATCAGCCGCCAACAGCACCACCGCGCTCACGATCATCGCCGCCGTGAGTGCAGCCACCCACGACACGATGCGCTCCGGCTGCCGCGACGCCAGCAGCAGCACGGTGGCCATCGCCGAAGGCCCGGCCATCAGCGGCACCGCGAGCGGGAAGACAAACGGCTCGCGTTGGCCATCCGCCGCATAGATTTCACCGCCGGATGCAAACACCATCCGGATGGCGATGATCAGCAGGATCACCCCGCCGGCCACCTCCAGCGATCGCTCGGACAGCCGCATCAGCGACAAGAACCCCTGGCCGGTGAGCATGAAGATCACCAGAACGGCAAAGGCAATCGTCGATTCGCGGATGGCCACCCGGGTGCGGCGCGGTGCCGCCACCGCACGCATCACTGATATGAAGACAGGCAGGCTGCCGAAGGGGTCGAGCACCAGCAGGAGCAGGACAAAAGCCGATAGAAAGGTGTGATCCATGGGCTGACATTCTGCCCGTTGGCTCTGTTGCGCAAACGCAGCATTCGAGGCCCGAAATGGCCCCGCAGCTCGGTTTTTTGAGGCGGGGGACGCAATCGCCCTCTACACTTGATTCACCGCAGGCAGTGAGTGAACACGCCTCGCAATCACAGACAATAGAGGGTTTACCTATGTTTAAGACTTTGTCGATCGTTGCTCTGGCTGCCGCCGCTACCGCGCCTGCCTTTGCCCAGAGCAGCGTCACCATGTACGGCCGCCTCAACGTCACCATCGAACGCCAGAAGTTCGGTAACGGAGACGCCGAGTGGGTCCAACAAAACAACGCTTCACGCCTCGGCATGAAGGGCACAGAAGATCTCGGCGGCG
>JANMAS010000138.1:0-2264 GCA_031359975.1 Burkholderiales bacterium | reverse complement strand
CACGGACGAGATCGTGGCGGCAATGGCGCGCTTCCGGTTGCCTGCCACCAGCCCCACGGAGGTGATGGTGGTCGACGACGACCCGCTGGCACTGGACTTGATGCGGGCCACGCTCATGGCCATCGGCATTGATGCAGTGTGCCTGCTGGACGGGCGCGAGGCGCTTCGCGAACTCGACCGGCACCGCCCCGACGCCATCATTCTCGACCTGGTGATGCCGGAATTCGACGGCTTCGCCATGCTTGACGCGCTGCAGCAGCTGCCGGCCTGGCGCGACACGCCCGTGTTCATCTGGACCAGCATGGTCTTGACCGATTCAGACTATTCGACACTGGGCCGCTCGGCGCGCGCGATTCTGAACAAGCGCGGCGGCTCGCTGGAGGCCACGCTGGATGCATTGCGCAGTTGGCGCCCATCCGCCGCCTTGCTGCCCGTGGGTGATGCTTCGTGAGCGAGCCCCGCGTCCTGATTGTCGACGACAACCTGGCGACCGTCGAACTCACGAAGTTCGTTCTCGCTGCCGCCGCGTTCGTGGTCGAGTCGACGTCGGACGCGGAAAACGCAGCCCTGCAGATTTCTGCCTTCCGGCCGGATCTGATCCTGATGGACATTCAGATGCCCGGAATGGATGGCCTCGAATTGACCGGGCGACTGAAGGCAACCCCTTCCATGCAACATATCGTGGTGGTGGCCTTCACCGCTTTCGCCATGAAGGGCGACGAAGCCAAGATGCGTGCGGCAGGATGCGACGGCTACATCGCCAAGCCATTCGATGTGGCGTCATTCGCCGCGACAGTACGCTCCTACTTGCGCACTCGCGGCGACGAAAGGATCGCGGCAAATTGACCGCGCCGCCAGGCGCGCCTCATTGAATGCCGGCACGGCGCAGCCGCGAGCGCAAGGCCTCCACCTGGGCCATCAAATCGAGAACGATCGCCGCGCCGGCGATGCCCAGGTCGAGATCCGTGGCCAGGCGCAGCGCCGTGCGAACCGTGCGCAGAGCAGGGCCTTCGAACACCCAGTCGTGCGGCCCGCTGCCCACCGGATCGAGCACGCCTTCGCTGATCAACGCCAGCACGTGCGCTTCGTCGGAACGGCTGGCGCGGCACAGTTCGGTGAATGTGAAAACGATCTCTTCTTCGACGACGACGCCGATGATCCCGCTGCCTTGAAGATCCGCCATGGTCGTCATGCCTCCGGTGCCGAACGGGGGTTGTAATGCGGGAAGGCCTTTGCCAGGGCCGCGTAGGCCGCTTGCGCGGCGGCGGAATCCGGGTTGGGAAGCGTGATGCCCAATACCGCATACAGATGGCCTGGGTTCTTGCCGGGAAGGCCTTTGCCCCGCAGCCGCAGTTTTCGCCCTTGCGAAGATCCCGCGGGTATGGAGAGTTGCACCTCCCCTTCGGGCGTGGTGGCTGTCACCGTGGCACCGAGGGCGGCTTCCCATGGCGATACCGGCAGGTCCATGTAGACGTCTGCGCCGTCGACGCGGAAGCCCGGTTGCGGGCGCAATCTGATTTCCAGGTACAGGTCGCCCTGAGGGGCGCCGCCATACCCAGCGCCGCCTTGACCGGCAAGACGCAGGTGCTGCCCCTCCCGCACGCCTTGGGGGATGGTGACTTCGAGCTGCCGGTCGTGCACCACGGCGTTGCCTTGGGGATCGATCACCGGCACGCGCAGCGAGATCACGCGCTTGGCGCCTCGGTAGGCGTCTTCGAGATCGATCATCACCTTGGCGTGGTGATCGGCTCCCTGCGACTGCCCGCCGCGTTGCGGTTGGCCGCGTGCCTGTTCACCGCGGCCGGCACGGCCGAACAGCGACTCGAAGAAGTCGCTGAAATCGGCCTCGCCCTGTGAACGTTCCGAGGCATCGCCTCGGCCGCTGAATTCGAAGCCGCTGTCCCAACCCGGCGGTGGCTCGAAGGCCTGCCCCTGTTCGTGACGGCGGGCGATGTCGTCATAGGCGGCGCGCCGTTCTGGGTCGATGAGCGCCTCGTGGGCCTCCGCCACTTCCTTGAAACGCGCCTCGGCATCGGGCTCCTTGCTCACATCGGGGTGGTATTTGCGGGCCAGCTTGCGGTAGGAGCGCTTGATCGCCTCCTGGGTGGCGGTGCGCTCCACTCCGAGCGTGGCGTAGTAATCCTTGAATTGCATGCGCGAGTCCGAGTCAGGTGTCCAGGCGCGGGCTACGGGAAGTGGCGCGACGCCTACTGCACAATCTTGACCGGCAGCAGCCGGTCATATTCCTTCTTGACCACCGCATA
>JANMAS010000118.1:0-6270 GCA_031359975.1 Burkholderiales bacterium | reverse complement strand
CGCATGGGCGATGAGGCAAGCCGGGCTCAGCATCGAGGCAAAACTGGTGGCATGCAGGGGGTCGTACACCCGGTGCTTCACGCCCAGCCCTGCCAGCAGGTGGCGCGCCTGGTCGATCGACGGGCCATAGACGTTTTCGGGCAGCAGCACCTCGTCACCGGCCTCCAGAAAAGCCAGATTGACCAGCGTGATCGCCGCCAGGCCGCTGGGCGCCAGCAGCGTGTGCTTGCCGCCTTCTAGCGTGGCGATGCGCGCTTCGAGCGTGAAGGTGGTGGGTGTGCCGTGCAGGCCGTAGGTGTAGGCATCCTTGTGGCGCCAATCGCGGGCGCGCAGGGCCGCCACATTGCGGAAGAACACGGTGGAGGCCTTGTGCACACCCACCGGCACGGCATCGAAGCCGTCTGGCGCGCGGTAGGGGTGGTGGATGAGCCGGGTGGTGATGTCGTCGGTCATGGGGTGCGGCGTATCCTTAGATCGGCTGGCCAATCAGATCATGGCCGCGGGTGCCCACGATGCGGGCGCGGGTGAACTCACCCACCTTCAAGGTCTTGGAGGCTTTCTCGGGTGGCAGCAGTTGCACGGTGCCGTCGATCTCGGGCGCATCGGCGTAGCTGCGGCCCACGCCGCCCTTGCGGCCCAGGGCCGGGGCGTGATCCACCAGCACCTGCATCGTGGCGCCGATGCGTGCCTGCAAGCGGGTGGTGGACACACTTTCAGCCACCGCCATGAATCGCGCTCGGCGCTCTTCTCGCACCTCGGCGGGCAGCATGCCGCCCAGGCTGTTGGCCACCGCGCCATCCACCGGCGAATAGGCAAAACAGCCGGCGCGATCAATGCCCGCCTCACGCATGAAATCGAGCAGATGCTCGAATTCGCTCTCGGTTTCGCCCGGGAAACCGGCAATGAAGGTGGAGCGCACCACCAGCTGCGGGCAGGCCTCGCGCCATTTGGCAAGCCGCTCGAGATTGCGCTCGCCGCTGGCCGGCCGCTTCATGCGCGCCAGCACGTCGGGGTGCGAATGCTGGAAAGGCACGTCGAGATACGGCAGCACCCGGCCACTGGCCATCAAGGGCAGCACGTGATCGACATGCGGATACGGGTACACGTAGTGCAGCCGCACCCAGGCGCCGTAGGGCTCGGCGATGGCGCCCAGGCGTTCGCACAGGTCGAGCATGCGCGTCTTCACCGGCTGGCCATCCCAGAAGCCGGTGCGGTACTTCACATCCACGCCGTAGGCGCTGGTGTCCTGGCTCACCACCAGCAGCTCCTTCACGCCGGCTTCGAACAGGCGCTGCGCTTCGCCCAGCACATCGCCGATCGGCCGCGAGACCAGATCGCCGCGCATGCTGGGGATGATGCAGAAAGTGCAGCGGTGGTTGCAGCCTTCGCTGATCTTCAGGTAGGCGTAGTGCCTTGGGGTGAGCTTGATGCCTTGCGGTGGCACCAGATCGACAAACGGATCGTGCGGCTTGGGCGCGTGCTTGTGCACCGCATCCATCACCTCCTGCGTGGCGTGCGGGCCGGTCACGGCCAACACGCTCGGGTGCATCTCGCGCACCAGGTTGTTGCCGCCGGATTCGGTGCGGGCACCCAGGCACCCGGTGACGATCACACGGCCGTTCTCGGCCAGCGCCTCGCCGATGGTGTCGAGGCTTTCCTTGACGGCGCCATCGATGAAGCCGCAGGTGTTGACGATTACCAGGTCGGCGCCGGCGAAGGTCTTGCTCGTCGCGTAGCCTTCGGCCTGCAGTTGGGTGAGGATCAATTCGGAATCGGTGAGCGCCTTGGGGCAGCCCAGGGAAACGAACCCGATCTTCGGGATTCTTGGCATATCTTCTAATCTCATCTGTTGATTCTCCCATCCGGGCTGCACAAATAGAATCCGCCCGGCTCGCCGATGTTTGGCGGCTCACAAAAAAAGGGAGCGACGATGATCTATCTGCTGGGAGGCAGCGGTGCGCCCAACTTCGGCGACGAGCTGATGATGCACCACTGGTTGCGCTATATCCACGAGCGCGGCGCCGACGCCTGGCTTGGCGGCCGGCCACCCCTGGTGGTGGACAACATCTCCGCAACGGTGTCGTCCCAGCTCTTCGGGAGCCGCTTTCCGCACACCCGGTTCATCTCGGTGCTCAAAAAGATCCGGCATCCCGAGCGCAGCAAGAACCTGATGGACAACCTCGCGTACGGCTTCGAGTTTTTCAGCGCCGGGCACTACAAGCAACACCCCGACGTGCTCGCCATCCTGCCGCTGCTGGAGCAGACAAAACTGCTGCACGTGTACGGCGGCGGCTATATCAACGCATCGAGCGGCGTGAGCGGCGGCCTGCTGCTGGGTTTGGTGGCCGATGCCAAGCGCACCTTCGGGATGCGGCTGGTCGCCACCGGTCTGGGGCTGAGCCCGTTCAATGTCGACAAGGACCGCTCGACCACCCAGCTGTCGCAAGTCGTCGAATCATTCGATGTGCTGGAGACACGCGATTTCCACGGCTTCCAGCAAGTCAAGCGCCTCGTGGGTGCCGGGTCCAATCTGCTGTGCGGGCACGACGATTCGCTGCTGTTCCCGGTGAGCCGCAATCCCGCGCGCATCGGCCATCGCAAGCTGCATCTGTCATCGACCAAGGGCAGCATCGACCTGGAGCATCCGGCTGTCGTCAAGGCCATCCGCGCCAATCTACGCGAGTTCGACGAGTTGATCTACTGGCAATGCGCCCCGCATGTGGAAGGGCCGGTCATCGAGCGCCTCACGGCACGATTTCCCAGCATGAAAGTGGCCACGGTCGAAGAGCTGCTTTTCGACGGAGCGCCGGTCGATGAAGGCGACTACATGGTGACCGTGCGCTTTCATCCGCACATGGTGGCCTCGCGGCTGGGTTGCTCCGGCCAGTACTTCGCCGATGCCGCCTACTACGAACACAAACACGGCTCGGTGGCGCAGCTCGGCTCACGCTTTGCGTTGCACGATCCCGCGATCGAGCGCTTTGAGTCTGTGGAGCAGCCCATCGCATGGCGCGAGGCTGCTCACGTCGCGCTCAAGCGCGAACTCGCCAACAGGATCTACGCCAAGCTCTGATCAAGGCTTGGCGCCGGGAAACAGCGTGTCGGCCTGGCGCTTCATCTGCTCCTGCATCTGCGTGAACAGCAGCTTGGACTGCTCCACGTAGGTGCCCATCAGGCTTTGCAGCAGCGGCGCCTGGCCTCCCAGGTATTGCGTCCACATCTCCGGTGTGTAGGCGACGGGGTCGTACAGGCCCTTGGGCTGGACGGCCAGCTTGGATTGCAGCTCCACAAAGGTGAGCAGGTTGCGCTCGAGGTAGCTGCCCATCAGGCCCTGCATCGCATGGCCGTAATAACGGATGATCTGCGCCAGCATCTCGCTCGAGAACATCGGCACCCCGCCCATCTCCTCCTCGAGGATGATCTGCAGCAGGATGCTGCGGGTGAGGTCTTCGGAGGTCTTGGCATCGCGCACCTCGAACACCTCCGACGACAGCACCATCTTCTTCACGTCGACCAGCGTGATGTAGCTGCTGGTGCGGGTGTCGTAGAGCCTGCGGTTGGGGTACTTCTTCAAGATGCGCGGGCCGCTGGCGGAATCTCCTGCGGGGCGGGTGCTACGGCGTGATGCGGGCATCGGCAAGGGCTCCTTGGGGTGGGTGAGATTCTAGAAACCACCTCCAGGGCGGCAGAAGGGATTTACCCGCCTGTGGGTGCGCGTAGCCCATCATGCCTTACAAGCGCGGCACCACCGCCCAGGTCACCCGTGGTCTGTCGCCATTCATCGGCAACATCGGCAAGGCCTCGATCGTGAAGGCATGGTCGAACACCTCGATCATGGCGCGATGGAGCGCATCGTCGCCCGGCGCGCCCTGGGCCACCAGCCGCGCGCTGGCCATCACCATCACCCGGTCCATCGCCAGTGCCAGGGTGAGATCGTGCAGCACCGCGGCCACCGCCACACCCTGGGATGCGCGCTGGCGCAAACCGCGCAACAGGGCGAGTTGGTGCGGCGCATCGAGATGGCTGGTGGGCTCGTCGAGCAGCATCACCGGCGCCTGCACCGCCAGTGCGCGCGCCAGCAGCACACGCTGGCGTTCACCGCCCGACAGCGCATTCAATCGGCGGTCGGCCAGTGCCTCGCATTCGGTTTCGCGCATCGCCTGCCGCACGGCGGCTTCGTCGTCGCCGGTGCGGCTGCCGAGCAGGCCGTGGTGCGGCAATCGGCCCAGGCGCACCACGTCGCGCACGGAGATTTCGCCGTCGGCCTCGCCTTGTTGCGACAACCACGCCAGCCGACGACCCCGTTCGCGCGCCGGCCAATCGGCGATCGGGCGGCCCAGCAGCGACACCCGCCCCGCCGCCACCGGCCTCAGGCCGGCCAGCGCCGCCAGCAAACTGCTCTTGCCGGCGCCGTTGGGCCCCACGATCGCCACGCATTCACCCGGCCGCAGGGCCACCGACACGTCGTCCACAACACGGCGCGTACCCCAGCACACCGCCACACCCACGGCGCTGAGCACCACCTGGTTGCGGGCGACGGGCCGCTCGCGGGCGAGGGCCGGAAACGGGATCTTCATGGGCCTGCCTGCCGCCTCAGCAGCCACAACAGGTAAGCACCGCCGAACACCGCGGTGAGCACACCCACCGGCACTTCCTGCGGGGCAATGAGGCTGCGCGCCAGCACATCGGCGACGAGCAGCAACACGCCGCCCGCCATCGCCGACAAACCCAGCAGCGCGCCATGCGTGACCGCGACCAACCGACGCACCAGATGCGGTGCCGCCAGCCCGACAAAGGCCACCAGGCCCGCCTGCGCCACCGCAGCGCCGGTAGCTGCGGCCATCAGCGCCACCATCAGCAGCCGCACCCTCGGCAGATCGAGCCCGAGGCTGGCCGCGCCCGCTTCGCCCAGCACCAGCGCATCCAGCGCGCGCGCGAAGCGCATCGCCACCGGCAGCGTGACGATCAAGGCCAACGCCATCACCGCCACGCTCTCCCAGCCGAGAAAACCGGTGGTGCCCAGCAAAAACAGCTGACGACCGCGCAGCGCCTGCGGCGACAGCGTTGTCACCAGATCCGACAACGCACCCAGCATCACGCCCACCACCACACCCGCCAGCAGCAGCACCATCGGCCGCCCGGCCCCGCCAGCCAACGAGAGCGTGAGACCAACGCCCGCCATCGCGCCGATAAACGCGGCCACCACGAGGCCGGTCTGTTGCAGCCAGCCGGTGGTTCCCACGCCGAGTGCCACGCCCAGCGTGCCCTGCGCGGCCAGCACCAGCGTCACGCCAAAGCCGGCGCCGGCGGCCGTGCCGAGCAAAAAGGGATCAGCCAGTGGATTGCGAAACAAACCCTGGGCGATGGCGCCTGACAAACCAAGCAGCCCGCCCGCCAGCCAGGCGCCCATCGTGCGCGGCGCCCGGATGCTGCTCACCAGCAGCCATTCATCGCGCCACGCCAACGACCAACCCTCGCTGCCCGCCGCCAACCCGGCCAGCGCACACACCACCGCCAGGCCCGCCAGGGCGGCGACCAGCCGGCCCGGCGAGAGCGGGTGGGTGATCACGGTGCGGTGGGGCTCAGATGCAGCAGACATTCGGCCACCGCTTCCGCCGCCTCGCCCATGCGCGGGCCGGGCCGCACCAGCATGTCGAAGTGCTCGGCATCGAATCCACATTGCCGGCCCAGGCGCAACGCCCGCATGCCGCGCCAACCTGGCCGGTTTGGCATGCGGGCCAGGTCGGCCCGGGGCGCCATCACCAGATCGGGGTCGGCGCGCAGCACGAATTCCGGGTTCAGTTTGGGAAACGCACCCAGCGACGCCGGCACCACATTGCCCAGGCCCAGACGTGCCAGCGTTTCGCCGATGAACGATGTTTCGCCGGCGGCATACGGGCCGGCACCCACCTCGAAATAAACCCGCTGGCCGCGCCATGCGGCGGGCAAGCGGTCGTGCGCCGCGGTGATGCGGGCGTCGATGCGCTGCCAAAGCGCTTCGCCAGCCGGCGCATCACCCAGGGCCGTGGCCAGCACGCCGAGCACCCGGTGGGTGTCGGCATGGCTCTTGGGCTCCAGCGCCAACACCTTCAGGCCCAGCGATTCGAGCCGCGTGATCACCCGCGCCGACGAGGCCAGCAGCACCACATCGGGCCGCAGCGAGACGATGCGCTCCACCTGCGCATCCTCCAGCCCGCCGAGCTGAGGCAGGCGCTTCACCAACACCGGCCAGTTCGAAAACCGATCGACACCGACCAGCCGCTCACAAGC
>JANMAS010000074.1:0-15613 GCA_031359975.1 Burkholderiales bacterium | reverse complement strand
GAGATCCATGGCCGCCTCCTCAGGAACTGGCAAGGAAAAGAGGCCACAGCGGGATCACAAGCTTCAATCCGAGGATGAAGATCGCCCAGCATCCGACCGTGAGCACCGCAGCGTTGATCAGCACGCCCCGCCAGCTGAATTCGTCTCCCGCCAGGCTGGAGATCAGCACCAGCAGGGGCAACGACACCGCCATGCCCAGCCGCGGCAAGGCGGCACCAAAAACCACCACCGAGGCGATGATCGTGATCAGCGGCTTCCACGCCACGGCGCCGATCGGGTCGCCGCCGGCGGATTCAATCGTCATCGCCTTGAACATCACCAGCGCGCCTAGCAGCGCCAGCAGCACGCCCAGGCCGAGCGGAAAGTACGCCGGGCCCGGCCGGGCCGAGCTGCCGAGGTTGTAGGCCGTGGCGCCCCACGCGAAGGCGATGCCCACCACGATGAACATCATTCCGGACCAAAAATCCTTCTGGCTCTTGATCTTCAAGTCGCCCCTCCGTCAGTCGTGGTGATTGCGAAAGATTCTAGGCGGCGGTTTCGAGGCGTACCCGTGGGTTTCACCCCATGGCCGGCCAATTGAACGAACGCACCCAAAACGTGCGGCGTGGGCGTCGTCATGCCATGGCCGCCAGAACCCGATCGACCATCACCCCCGATTGCCCGAGATAGTTAGCCGGATCGCACAGCCGCTCCAATGCCGCGCGATCGAGGTGAGCGTTGATCTGGGGATGCTCGCACAGCAGGTCGACCAGCGGGCGTTGCTGTTTCAGCGCCTCGCGGCAGATGTCGTAGACCAGATCGTGCGCAAACTCGCGGCCGAGAGTGCGGCCCAGCCCCATCATCACCGCTTCGCTCATCACCAGACCGTGGGTGAGATCGATGTTGCGGCGCATAGCCTGCACATCCACCTCCAGGCCTTCGACCACCGCGCGCGACTGCTTCAGCGCGCCGGCCATCAGGCAGAAGGCTTCGGGCAACACGATCCACTCGATTTCCCAGGGGCCGGTGCTGCGCTCGTGATCGGCGACCATCGCATCCATAAGCGCTGCGGCGTGCTGGCGCACCACCGATATCGCGGCATGGATGTAGCAGCTGGAGATCGGGTTGCGCTTTTGCGGCATCGTGCTACTGGAGCCGCGGCCGTGGGCATAAGGCTCGAACACCTCGCCCACCTCGGTCTGCATCATCAGCTTCACGTCCATGCTCAATTTGCCCAGCGTGCCGCCCACCAGGCCAAGCACGGCACCCACCTCGGCGATGTTGTCGCGGATGGTGTGCCAGGCGATCACCGGCTGTTTGAGCCCCAGTTCGGCGCACAGGCCGGCCTGGGTTTCCATCGCACCGGTTTCCAGCGAAGCCAGCGTGCCGGCCGCGCCGGCAAACTCGCCCACCAGCACCCGCTCCCGCAATTGCGCGATGCGCTCGCGGTGGCGCAGCACGGCGGAGAGCAGACCTGCCATCTTGTAGCCGAAGGTCACCGGGATCGCCTGCTGCAGATTGCTGCGCCCGATCATCGGCGTGAGCCGGTGTTCCCTGGCGTGGCGGGCCATGGCTTGCGCGATGGCGGCCAGATCGGCGTCGATCAGCTCAAGGGCTTCGCGGATCTGCAGCACGGTGGCGGTATCGGTGATGTCTTGCGTGGTCGCGCCCCAGTGGCAGTACTCGCCGAGCTTGTCGCGGCACAGCGCGTTGAGCTGCGACACCACGCCCAGAATGGGATAGCCGATGCGCTCGGTCTGCTGGCGCAGCTTGACCATGTCGATCTGATCGAGATGGCAATGGCTGACGATCTCCTCGGCCGCCTCTTGCGGGATCAGCCCGAGCCGGCCCTGCACCTTGGCCAGCGCGGCTTCGACGTCGAGGTATTTCTGGGTGCGGTTTTCGTCTGACCAGACATGCCGCATGGCATCGCTGCCGAAGATGCCCTGGAAGATCGCTGAATCGATGAGGGTGGAGGCCATGGTGGGGTACTCGCTGTGAGGTGAAGAGGTTTCAGGAGCCGGCGCGCTGCAACAGGCGCATGGCCTGCCGCACCACGGGGCGGTCGATCATTCGGCCATCGAGCTGCGCCGCGCCGGGCGAGGCGGCATCGGCCTGAAGCACGCGGCGCGCCCAGTCGAGCGCCCGTGCGCTGGGGGCGAGCGCGGCGTGAATGGCGCTCACCTGGCGTGGGTGGATGCAGAGCTTGGCTTGCAGGCCGTGGCGGCGGGCCCAGGCCAGGTCAGCGAGCAAGCGGGCTTCGTCGTCCACTTGCGGCGTGACACCAGCCACCGGCGCGTCCAGGCCGGCCAGGCGCGAGGCCAGCGCCAACCGGCTTGCCGCATGCGACAGGCCATCCGACAAGTCAGCGATGTCGAGATCCAGATCGAGCGCGAAATCGAGGGTGCCGAAGATCAGGCGCTCGACCCCATCGGCTGCCGCCACGGCATCGACATTCGCCATGCCGCGTGCACTTTCGATCAGCGCCAGCACCTCGGCGCCCGGCACACCGGCGCGTACCGCCGCGATCTGCTCGGCCGATTCAGCCTTGGGCAACATCACGCTGTGCAAGCCGGCATCGCACAGCAGCCGCAGGTCGTCATCGAAATTCGCCGAAACGGCGTCGTTGACCCGCACCACGATGCTGTCGCGCTGCGCCGCTGCGGCCTGCAAGGCCCAACTTGCGATCGCCCGGCGGGCATCGGCCTTGGCTTCGGGTGCGACAGCGTCTTCGAGGTCGAGCACCACCCGGTCGGCGCCGCTGGCCAGGGCCTTGGCAAAGCGCTCGGGCCGGTTGCCGGGCACAAAGAGATAGGTGCGGGCGTTCATCTCACACCGCCCCGGCGGCGCGCAAGGCGCGGATGGCGTCGTCGCCCAGGCCCAGTTCGCGCAGGATGGCGTCGGTGTGTTCGCCCAGCGCCGGCACCGGATCCATGCGCGGGCCTTCGTTCCATGTGCCGGGCGGCAGCATGGCCGGCACCGCGCCGACCGGTGTGCCCACCTCACGCCAGCGTTCACGCGCCTGCAATTGCGGATGGGCCCACACATCGTGCATCGTGTTGACACGCGCATTGGCGATCTGCGCCGCCTCCAGCCGCTCGACCACCTGCGGCGCCGTCAGCGGCCTGAAGGCTTCGACGATCATCTCGCGCAGCAAGGTGCGCTCGCCGACACGCTTGGCATTGCCGGTGAAGCGCGGATCACGGGCTAGCGCGGGCTGCTGCAGCACCTTGTCGCAGAAGTTCACCCACTCGCGTTCGTTCTGCAGGCCCATCATCACCGTGCCGCCATCGCCGGTGGGGAACGGGCCGTAGGGATAAATGGTGGCGTGGGCGGCGCCGGTGCGCGGCGGTGGCGGCGCGCCGTCGAAGGCGTAGTACAGCGGGTAGCTCGTCCATTCGGCCAGCGATTCGAGCATCGAGATATCGATGTGCTGGCCATGGCCGGTCTGGCCACGCTGCAGCAAGGCGGCGAGGATGTTGGTGTATGCGTACATGCCGGCGGCGATGTCGGCGATCGAGGGCCCGGCCTTGCAGGGCTCGTCGGTGGTGCCGGTGACCGACACAAACCCGGCCTCGCTCTGGATGAGCAGGTCGTATGCCTTCTTGTCGCGGTAAGGGCCATCGGCGCCGTAGCCCGAAATGTCGCAGACGATGAGCCCAGGCTTCAAGGCGGCCAGCCGCTCGTAGCCCAGGCCCAGGCGCGCCGCCGCGCCAGGGGCGAGGTTCTGCACCACCACATCGGCCTTTTCAAGCACCAGGCGCTCCAGCACCTTGGCGGCCTCGGGATGCTTCACATCCAGCGTCATGCTTTCCTTGGAACGATTGGTCCACACGAAATGCGATGCCAGGCCGCGCACACGGGCATCGTAGCCACGGGCGAAATCACCGGTGCCGGGGCGCTCGATCTTGATCACCCGTGCGCCAAGATCCGCCAACTGGCGGGTGGCGAAGGGCGCGGCAATCGCGTGTTCGAGCGTGACGACCGTGAGGCCTTTGAGGGGTTGCATGGTGTGTCTCCAGGGCGCTCAGCGCAAGGTGGCGGTGGCATCCATCGTGAGCCAGCCTTCATGGTCTTCGGCCCAGAGGCGAACGGTCTTCCCGTCTACCTGCAGCGCGCCATTGACGGCGAACGGATGCAGGTCGAAGGTGGGTCGTACGGCCTTGAAGCGGAAGCTGGCCACCTCGGCATCGGGCGCTTGCCGGCGCAGCAGATCCATCAACAGCGTGGCGATCAGCGGGCCGTGCACGATGAGGCCCGGATAGCCTTCGACCTCGGTGACGTAGCGCCTGTCGTAGTGGATGCGGTGGCCGTTGAAAGTGAGCGCCGAGTAGCGGAAGAGCAGCACGTCATCCGGCACGATCTCGCGTTGCCAATCCGCGCCGCCGGGCGCAGGCTGCGGAGGTGGCGCCACATCATCGGCGCGCCGCGCCTCGCGATAGACGATGTCGTGATACTCCACCAATGCCGGATCGGTGTCGCGATCGCAGCGCAGCTCATGCCGCACTCTCACGAACACCAGCTGGCCGGTACGGCCCTCCTTGGTGGTGACATCGGCGATGGTGGAGGTACGCGCCACGTTGTCACCCACACGCACCGGTGCGCGAAACTCGAACTGGCTGCCCGCCCACATGCGCCGCGGCAGCGGCACCGGCGGCAAGAAGCCGCCGCGCTTGGCGTGCCCATCCGCGCCGATCTCGCTTTGGCGATGCATCGGCAGGAAGTACAGCCAGTGCCACAGCGGCGGCAGCGGCGTGCCGGCCATCACGTTGGCGGCCGGGTGGTCGAGCGTGGCGGCGAGCGCCATCACCGGCGTGGCGCCGATGTGGTCGTGCAGCGTCTCGCTGCGCCCGATCCAGGAGGTGAGGTCGTTCATGGCAGGCTCGTGGTGTGATGGGGTGGTGCCTGATGGTGCGGTGTCGCGCGGATGGATTTCAATCGGCCGTCAGCCTGGCTTTTTGGACCACCGCTTTCCACTTCACCAGCTCGCTCTTGACCATCGCGCCAAACTGCTCCGGCGTGCTGGTTTCGACATCGGCTCCGTGGTCTTCGATCATCTTGATCGTGGCCTTGTCGGCCAGCACCTGGTTCAGCGCCTTGTTGATCTGGTCCACCACGGCCTTGGGTGTCTTGGCCGGCGCGAAAAAACCGTACCACTGCGTCACGTCCACGCCATCGACTCCCGCTTCCTTGAGCGTGGGCACATCCGGCAAGGAGGCTGTGCGTTTCGGCCCGGCCACCGCCAACGCGCGCAGCTTGCCGGACTTGATGTGCGGATACGCGGTGAACAGGCTGGGGAACATGAACTGCGTCTGTCCGCCGATCGTGTCGTTGACCGCAGGGGCCGAGCCCTTGTAGGGAATGCCGGTCATCTCCACACCGGCGTTCATCTTGAAGAGTTCGGCGGCGAAGTGGGGCGCGGTGCCGTTGCCGGCCGATGCATAGGTGTAGCTGTCGGGCTTGGCCTTGAGCTGGGCGATCAGATCCTTCACGTCTTTCACCGGCGCCTTGGGGTTGGCCACCATCAGCGTGGGCGAGTAGCCCACCAGGCCCACGGGTTCGAAATCGGCCACCGGGTCGTAACGCAGTTTCTGCAGCGCGGGGTTCATGCCGTGCGTGGCGATGTAGCCGAACATCAGGGTGTAGCCATCGGGTGCGGCGCGGGCCACGTATTCGCTGGCAATCGAGCCGTTGGCACCGGCACGGTTGTCGATGATGATCGACTGGCCGAGTGCCACGCTGAGCTTCTGGCCGATGGTGCGCGCCATCGCATCGTTGCCGCCACCGGCCGCGGTGGGCACGACGATGGTGATCGTCTTGTCAGGAAAGGCTTGCGCCATGGGGGCCGCCATGGCGAGGGTGGCCGCGAGGGTGGGTATGAGGGCGGGTGCGAGCAGGTTCTTCATGGGATCGTCTCCGTCGGTTGATTTTGAGAAAACATAGTCGGGGATGTGCAACTGGCCTTCGAGAATCTTGCGTGCCGTGCGCACCAGCGCCGCGCGCTCGATATGGGCCTCGTCGCCAACACCCGCCACATCCACATCCACCTCGATGCGGCCCTGCGGATGCAGCACCGCCACCCGATGCGAACCGGGCGCGAGTGCCTGCGCGCTGGCCACCGTGCCGGGCAGCGAAAACGCGGCTGCCACACCGATGGCGCCGGTGACGGCGTGCGACGTATGGCAGCGCCGCGGCGTGAAGTAACGCGAGGTGATGCTGTGCGGGCCATCACCGGCACTCACGATCACCGGCTTGGGCACCACGCTGCCGGATACATCGCCCAGCCCCATGCGCAGGCCGGCGGCCAGGCGCAGGCTTTCGATGCGCGCCAGCAGGTCGCGATCGGCATCCAGCTCGGCCGGTGATTCGCGCCCCCGCAGGCCCAGATCGGTCGCACGCAATATGACTAGTGGCATGGCGGCATCGATGCAGGTGGCCGCGATGCCATTGATCGTGTCGATGCGACGACCGGTGGGGAACAGGGCGCCGGTCACGGCGCCCCAGGCGTCGAGAAATTCAAGCCGGATCGGCGAGCCGGTGCCGGCCACGCCATCGATGCTGGTCTGGCCTTCGTAAGTGACGCGTGCTCCCGGTGTGAGCACAGTGACGTTGATGCGCGATCGGGTGTTGACGTTGAACACTCGCACCGTGGTCTGGCCATCGTGCGCCGCCACCAGGCCTTGCTCGATGGCAAACGGCGCCACGCCGGAAAGCATGTTGCCGCAGTTGGGCCGTGTGTCGACCGACTTCTGACCCACGCCCACCTGGGCAAACAGGTAGTCGACATCGCAATCCGGCTGCGCCGAGCGGGAGACGATCGCCACCTTGCTGGTGAGCGTGCTGCCGCCACCCACCCCGTCCACCTGCAGCAGATCCGAAGCGCCGATCGCGCCGATCAGGGCCTGGTCGCGCCGCAGCTCATCCGCAGGCAACCACTCGCGCAGAAAAAACGGGCCTCGCGATGTGCCGGCTCGCATCAGAACGCAGGGGATGGGGGTAGAAGCCATGACCGAATCATCGTTGGCCAACTCCTGCATGTGAATTGCATAATAGTCAATGTTTGATGCACGAAGAACATCAATAGAAGTTGACTTGGAACACTCACCATGGCAATGGATTTCGACCTCAACGACCTCTTCGCCTTTCGCGCCGTGGCCGAACTGGGCAACTTTCGGCGTGCGGCGGAGGCGGTGCATATCTCGCAGCCGGCCTTCAGCCGCCGTATCGACAAACTGGAGCTGGCGCTGGGTGTGAAGCTGCTCGATCGCACCACCCGCCGCGTGAGCCTCACCGCCGTGGGCCGCGATTTCTCGCGCAAGGTGCGGCAGTTGCTCGACGACCTCGACAGCACCCTGCTCGGCATCACCGGCATCGCCGCGATGCGCCTGGGCGAAGTGACGATCGCCTGCGTGCCCTCGACGGTCTATTACTTTCTCTCGCAGGTGGTCGTGCGCTACCGCGAGACCTACCCTAAGGTGCGGGTGAAGGTGTTCGACGCCGGCGCCAGCGACGTGCTCGACGCGGTGGCCCGCGGCGAAGCCGACTTCGGACTCAACTTCATCGGCAGCCAGGAGCCCGACATCGAGTTCCAGCCCTTGCTGGAAGAGCGCTTCGTGGCCGCCTGCCGGCGCGATCACCCGCTGGCCCGCAAGCGCAGCGTCACCTGGTCCGAGCTGGCGGCTTACGACTTCATCGCGGTAAGCAAATCATCGGGCAATCGCCTGCTGCTCGACCAGGCCCTGGCCGGCGTGCCGGGCCGCCCCAAGAGCCTGTACGAAGCCGAACACGTGACCACCATGCTCGGCCTCGTCGAAGCCGGCCTGGGTGTGGCCGCCGTGCCCTCGATGGCCATGCCGGGCAAAGACCACCCGTTGCTGGCGAGCGTGCCGCTGACGGAACCTATCGTCACCCGCCGCGTGGGCCTGATCCGCCGCAAGGGGCGCAACTTGTCACCGGCGGCGCAGCAGCTGTATGCGTACTTCGTGGAGATGAAGCAGACGAGGCGGCGGAAGGCGGGGTAACGAACGACTACCCCATCGCCTGCCAATTCGGCGTACACCGCAGCACCTCTTCCAGCGTGGTGATGCCCTCCGCCACCTTGGCCAGCCCAGCCACGCGCAAGGGCCGTAAGCCCTCAGACACCGCGATGCGACGCAGCTTGGGGGCATCGAGCGTGGGATGGATGGCCTGGGTGGCGGCGTCGCTCATCAGCATCAGCTCGTACAGAGCCGCGCGGCCGCGGTAGCCGGTCTGGCGGCAGGCCAGGCAGCCCACGGCACGGTAGGCCTGGGTGACGCCGCTGAAGCGCCACGGGGCGGCCATCTCGGCGAGCATCTGGGGGGTGAGGTTGGGATCGGGCTCCTTGCAGGCCGGGCACAGGGTACGGGTGAGGCGCTGGGCGAGCACGCCCACCACGGTGGCGGTGATGAGGTACGGCGGCACGCCCAGATCGGCCAGGCGGGTGATGGTGGAGGCCGAATCATTGGTGTGCACGGTGGAGAACACCAGGTGGCCGGTGAGCGAGGCCTGGATCGCCATCTCGGCGGTTTCGAGATCGCGGATTTCGCCGACCATGATGATGTCCGGATCCTGCCGCATCAGCGCGCGCAGGCCTTCGGCAAAACCGAGATCGAGCTGCTGCTGCACCTGCGTCTGGTTGAACGAGGTTTCCACCATCTCGATCGGGTCTTCCACCGTGCAGATGTTCACCTCGTCGGTGGCCAGGCGCTTGAGGGTGGAGTACAGCGTGGTGGTCTTGCCGCTGCCGGTAGGGCCGGTGACGAGGATGATGCCGTGCGAGAGCTGGATGAGCTTGTTCCAGCGCTCGGCCTCGGCCGCGCTGAAGCCCAGCGCTTCGAGCGGTTTATCCACCGTGCCGGGATCGAAGATGCGCATCACCACCTTTTCGCCAAAGGCGGTGGGCATGGTGGACAAGCGCATTTCCACTTCGGAAAAGATGCCCGGCGCTTCGGGCCGGCGTGTCTTGATGCGGCCATCCTGCGGGCGGCGGCGCTCCACCACATCCATGCGGCCGAGCAGCTTGATGCGAGCGGTCATCGCGTTCATCACCGCCATCGGCATCTGGTGCACGCTGTGCAACACACCATCGATGCGAAAGCGGATCAGGCCGGTATCGCGGCGCGGCTCGAGGTGGATATCGCTGGCGCGCTGGTCGAAGGCGTATTGCCAAAGCCAATCCACCACCTGCACCACGCCATGGTCGTTGGCATCGAGCTGGCGATTGCTCTTGCCCAGCTCCACCAGTTGCTCAAAGCTCGACGGCACATTGGCTTCGCCGGTTTTTTGCGCCGCGCGCACCGAGCTGGCCAGGCTGTAGAACTCGGCCGTGTAGCGTGCGATCTCATCCGGATGCGCCAGCACCAGCGTGATGGTGCGCCGGGTGTGGGCTTCGATATCGGGCACCCAGGCCACATCGAAAGGCTCGCAGGTGGCGATGGTGATCTCGGTGGTGGCCACCTTCACCGGCAGGCTGCGCCGCGATTCGGCATAGGCCAGCGACATCACATCGTGCACCCGCGCCACATCCACCTTCAGCGGATCGATGCGCAAGCGGCGCAGCGAATAACGCGCCGCCAGCCAATCGACCAGCATGTCGGTGGTCAAAGGCTGGTTGTGGCGCAGGTCGGTGAGATTGGCCTGGCCCAGGCGCACCAGCGGGTGCAGGCTCGATCCGGCGGCGCCGAATCGCTTGGCCACCGAGGCCGCCGCATCCGAGGCCACCACGCCGTCGTCAGCCAGCCAGCGCAGCAAGTGGCGCAGATCGAGCCGGCCGGTGGGCGCGGTGCGCACCACCGGCTTGCTGGCATGCGATCGGGCGGGGGAATGTGACGTGCTCATAGCGGGGGCTTCCAGGCCTTGAGGATGCGCAGCCATTTTGGCGCCGTCAGGCCCCAGCGCGCTTCGATGTTAGCGGCCCGAAGGCCCAGCTCTTCGCGCGATGGCAGCGGTACACCCCGGCTGGCGATGACGATGGTGTTGCCCTCGCGCGTGGCCTTGAGCATCCACACCGAGCCGGCGCCGAAGGCCGCCTCGATGCGCCCGGCACTGAGATCGAAGCTGGCGCTGCGGCCGAACAGGTTCACCGTCATCACGCCGCCTTCCACCAGCACATCGCGGCAGGCGGCGTAGAAGGATTCATCGTCGAGCACCGGCGCGGCGGCTTCGTGGTCGTACAGATCCACGTTCAGCACCGCCGCGATACCGTGGTGCGCCGGATCGCGCACCCAGGCCGCGGCATCGGTGCACAGCACCTGCAGGCGCGCATCATCGGCGGGCAGCCGAAAGAGCATTCGGCAGGCGAGGATCACGGTGTCGTTGATCTCCACCGCGATGGTCTTCATGCGCAGCACCTTGCGGCTGAAGCGGGTGATCGCGCCGGAGCCCAGGCCCAGCTGCACCGCCAGGCCGCCGGTGATATCGGCCGGCTTGCGCCACAGCATCCAGGCCATCATGCGCTGGATGTACTCCAGCTCCAGATGCTGCGGATCATCGATGCGCATCGCGCCTTGCACCCAGTCGGTGCCCAGGTGCAGGTAGCGCACACCCTCGAACTCCGACACGGTGGCGCCGGCCAGGTAGGGCTTGGGGTTTTTCGTCGGCATCAGGCGGCTCTCAAACCATGGGCATCGAAGGCTTCGCGCCAGGCCTGCAGCTTGCGCTCGAAGCGCCAGGAGGCATTGGCCGGGCTGGTGGAAGGCAAGCACCACACGGTGGTGCCCACCGCTTCGCTCAGCCGACGGGAGCGGGCCGACTCGCCACCGTTGTGCGCAATCGCCTGCAGGCCGGGTGCCGCGCGCTTGAGCAGGCCCAGATCATTGGGCTCGGCCTCGCGAATGGCGGTATCGAGGCTGCCTTGGCGCAGGCAGCTGGCGTACACATCCCACAGGCCGAGGCGGTGATCGAGGATCGCAGCCAGGCGCTGCGGATACGTCAGCGCCACCAGATCCAACCCCAGCAAGGCCGAGACGATGGGCCAGAAGTGATTGCGCGGATGGCCGTAATACTGGCCCGCAGCCAAGGAGGCGACACCGGGGAAGCTGCCGAGTACCACCAGCCGGGTGCGCTCGTCTACCACCGGGGGCAGGCCGTGCAGGCGCGGGCCGGCGAGCGCGGCAGGCGCAGGCAACTTCGCAGCCAGCTCAGCCTCCCGCATCGAGCGGCGCCCTCTCGACAAGGCTGACCAGCCTGGGCAGCGCCGACAGCGCGTTGGCGGCGGTGATGCGGGCGGTGTCGGGCAGGGTCCAGCCGCGCAGCTCGGCCAAGGTGACGGCGATGCGTGGCAGTTCAGCAGGTTCGTTGCGGCTGCTTTGCCCTGCCGCCCGCTGCTCGGCGGTGAGGTACAGCCAGTGCGGCGGGATATCGGGGGCATCGGTTTCCAGCACGATGCCCTCATCGGGCAGTGTTTGCGCCAGGCGGCGGATCTGCAACGCACGATCGAAAGTCATCGCGCCGCCAAAGCCCAGGCGCAGGCCCAGGCGCAGGAACTCATCGGCCTGCTGGCGGCTGCCGTTGAAGGCATGTGCAATGCCGCCGGCCACCTCGATGCGGCGCAGGCCGGCCAGCAGGCTGTCAGCCGACCGCCGCACATGCAGGATCACCGGCAAGCCGGTGTCGCGCGCGAGCTTGAGTTGTGCCCGGTAGAAGTGATCCTGGCGAGGCAGATCGGCACCCGCCACAAAGTGATCGAGGCCGATCTCGCCCACGGCCACCAGATGCGGATCGTCGCGATAACGCATCAGCGCGTCGGCCAGGCGATCCAGATCCTGCGCGGTGGAACCTGGCACCCACAGCGGGTGGATGCCCAGGGCGTAGGCCAGGCCATGCTCATGCGCCAGTTGGCGAGTGGCTTCCAGATGTTCGGCGTGCACGCAGGGCAACACCTGCATGTGCACGCCGGCCGCGCGTGCGCGGGCCACCACGGCGGGGCGATCGGCGTCGAACTCCGGGGCGTCGAGGTGGCAGTGGGTATCGATCCAGCGCATGCCCGCATGATGCCTGCGCCCGGCCACCGCCTGGCCAAAGCCGGCCCGGGTGTGGCGCCGATGCCCACGTCGGGCTACGGCCGAATTTGCGCAGAAAGAACACCGCGGTCCGCAGGCGTGCTAATTTGCGGCTTCGAAGGGGCCCCCGCCGAATGCCTGTCGAATGAAAAAGACGCCTTTGTACAGCCGCTCCGGGCGCCCGGCCTCCGCCAGCGCCCCGGCTGCGCCTGTGGCCACACCCAACGCACCGGCCCCGCATGCGGCGGGCGAATCGGCGGCTCCGCTCACCGGCGCCGTGCCGGCACCGGCCAGTGCTTTGCCCCCCGCCCCTACCCGCCGCGCGCGGTGGGCCGCAGCCGCACGGCGCGGCGAGCGCTGGCTGTGGCTGCTGTTGGCGATCGGCCTGGCGGCGGCCGCCGGCTGGCCGGCATGGCAGGCCAACGTGGTGCGGCCCTTGACGATCAAGCAGATCGACAAGGCGATGCGTGAATCGCTGGTCAAGGAACGCCTGCCTTCGGCCAGCGCCCTCGCCGCCGAAGCGGTGCGAGGCTCGGTGGTGCGGGTGGTGGGTTATCAGGATGCCGCCCCCGGCAAGGCCAAGCCGATCGTCGCCCCGAAAAACCCCACCCCGGGCAACGCCGAGGGCGACGAAGAAGACGATGACGACACCCGATCGGTGGGCACCGGCGTGGTGATCATCGATAACGGCACCATCCTCACCAACCTGCATGTGGTGCGCGGCGCCCGGCGCATCCAGGTGACCTTTGCCGATGGCCATCAATCCGAAGCCGTGCTGATGGGCGCCCAGCCCGAGCACGATCTGGCCGTGCTGCGCGCACGCAGCATCCCCGACGACCTGCAAGCCGCCACGATGCGCTCCACCAGCGATCTGCAGCCCGGCGACGAGGTGGTGGCGGTGGGCTTTCCGTTTGGCATCGGGCCGTCGGTCTCGGCCGGTGTGGTGTCGGGATTGAAGCGCGATTTCCGCTCGCCCGAAGGCAAGCAGGTGCTGTCGAACCTGATCCAGTTCGACGCCGCCGCCAACCCCGGCAATTCCGGCGGGCCGCTGGTGACGATGGACGGCCATGTGGTGGGCATCGTCACCGCGATCATGAATCCCACCGAACACGCCACCTTTCTTGGCATCGGTTTTGCGGTGCCCATCGAGAATGCCGCCGCCGGGGCCGGGCTGCCGCCCTTCTGACCCGTTCGACCCGATTCGCACCGTTCGTCTTTCACTGAATTCTCTGGAGCCTCGCCCGCATGGAATCCACCTCGTCACCCGCCGCCGCCAACCACGTCGCCACGCTGATGGAGGGCATCCTGTATGAAGTGAAGCGGGTCGTCGTGGGGCAGGATCGCTTTCTCGAACGGGTGATGGTGGCCTTGCTGGCGCACGGGCACTTGCTGGTGGAAGGAGTACCCGGCCTGGCCAAGACGCTCACGGTGAAGACACTCGCGCAAACAATGCGCGGTAGCTTCAAGCGCATCCAGTTCACGCCCGATCTGGTGCCGGCCGATCTGGTGGGCACGCGCATCTACAACCAGAAGACCGGCGAGTTCACCACCTCGCTCGGCCCGGTATTCGCCAATCTGCTGCTCGCCGACGAGATCAACCGCGCGCCGGCCAAGGTGCAGAGCGCCCTGCTCGAAGTGATGCAGGAACGGCAGGTAACGATCGCCGGCGAATCGCACAAGGTGCCCGACCCGTACGTGGTGATGGCCACCCAAAACCCGATCGAGACCGAAGGCACCTACGCCCTGCCCGAGGCGCAGGTCGATCGTTTCATGATGAAGGTGTTGATCGACTACCCGGAAGAAGACGAAGAAGCGGTGATCGTCGACCGCGTGACCGGCCCGAAGGTGGTGGTGCAGGCGGTGGCCAGCACCACCCAGCTGGCCGAGCTGCAGCAGGAATGCCGGCAGGTCTTTGTCGATCCGGCGCTGGTGCGTTATGCGGTGCAGCTGGTGAGCGCCACGCGCCGGCCCGATCGTTATGGCCTGGCCGATATCGCCCGCTTTCTTACCTTCGGCGCCAGCCCGCGCGCCACCATCAGCCTGGTCGAAGGCGCGCGTGCGCTGGCCATGATGCGCGGCCGGCGCTATGTGCTGCCCGAAGACATGATCGATCTCGCGCCCGATGTGCTGCGCCATCGCCTCTCGCCCAGCTACGAAGCCCTGGCCGAGGGGGTGACACCCGACAAGCTGGTGGCGCGCGTGCTGAAGGCGGTAGCGCCGCCCGACAAGCCGCTGCAGCATCCCAGGGAACAAGCGTGAGATTGCGCCCATGACCGACGCCGATGCCCTGCTGCGCAAGCTGGAGTGGACCGTGATCCGCCGGCTCGATGGCGCCTTGCAGGGCGACTACCGCACCATCTTTCGTGGCGCCGGGCTCGATCTGGCCGACCTGCGCGAATACCAGCATCACGATGACGTGCGGCACATCGACTGGAACGTCACCGCGCGGCTGCAGCAGCCCTACGTGCGCCAGTTCACCGAGGACCGCGACATCACCGCCTGGTTTGTGCTTGATCTCTCCGGCAGCGTGCACTTCGGCTCCGGCGATGTCACCAAACTGGGCCTGGCCGAAGGCTTTGTGGCCGCCATGGCGCGGCTGCTCACCCGCCATGGCAACCGCGTGGGCGCCTTTCGTTACGGCGAGAAGGTGGATGGCCGGCTGCCGCCCGGCGGCGGGCGCATGCATGTGCTGCGCTTGATGGCCATGATGCGCGCGGTGCAGGCCCCGCCCAGGCAGCCTGTGAAACGCCAAAAACGCGGTGCGCGCACCGAGCCGGAAGAAGGCACCCGCCTGGCCGATCTGCTGCGCGCCGCCGAATCGGGCATCAAGCGCCGCTCGATGGTCTTCATCGTCTCGGATTTCATCAGCGCCGATGGCTGGGAAGCGCCGCTCGGCCGCCTCGCGCAGCGGCACGACGTGCTGGCGGTGCGGCTCTATGATCCGCTGGAACTGGAGTTGCCCGATATCGGCCTGGTGACGATGGAAGACGCTGAAACCGGCGAACAGGTGTTCGTCGACACCCACGACCCGGCGTTCCGCGAACGCTTCATGGCGATCGCGGCCGCCGATGAAGAAGCGCTGCGCGCGGCCCTGGGCCGCGCGGCGGTAGATACGCTGGAGCTGCGCACCGATGACGACCTGCTCGAAACGCTGATGCGATTTGCCGATCTGCGGCGTCGGCGGGTGCGGGTGCTTCATCAGGCAATCGCACCGATGACCCCGATGGCCCAGGCGGCATCATGATCACCTTCATCTGGCCCGACTTTCTCTGGCTGCTGGCCGCGCTGCCCTTGCTTGTGATCGCCTACGTGTGGTTGCTCTCGCGGCGGCGCAAGAGCGTGGTGCGGCTGGCCAGCGTGGCGGTGGTGCGCAGGGCGGTGGGCGCGGGGCCGGGCTGGCGCCGCCACGTCCCGCCGGCCCTGTTGCTGATCGCGCTGGCGGTGCTGCTGTTGGCCACAGCGCGCCCGATGGCGCTGGTCAAACTGCCTTCGCAGCAACAAACCATCATCCTGGCGATGGATGTGTCGGGCAGCATGCGTGCACCGACGTGCTGCCCAGTCGCATCGTCGCTGCGCAGGAGGCGGCGCGCGCGTTCGTCAACGAGCAGCCGTCG
>JANMAS010000063.1:0-16588 GCA_031359975.1 Burkholderiales bacterium | reverse complement strand
TTGAGTGACCGGCCGAGTGTGAGCACCGTGCGCACGATCTCGCGATCGTGCTGGCTGTGCTCCATGTTGCTGACGAAGGAGCGATCGATCTTCAGGCAATCGAACGGCAGTGTGCTCAGGTAGGCCAGCGATGAATAGCCGGTGCCGAAGTCGTCGATGCCCAGCTTCACGCCCAGCTCGCCGAGCTGATGCAACGCTTGCAGCGCCTGGTCGCGCTGTTCCATCACCGCGCTTTCGGTGATCTCGAGCGTCAGCAGGTGGGCCGGCAGGTCGTGCCGTTGCAGCACCTCGCGCACATGCGGCACAAAATCGGGGCGGGACAGATCCTTGCCCGACACATTGACGTGCATCACCAGGTGGTCGTACCCCGGCGTGCTGTCGCGCCACTGCGCCAGCTGCTTGACCGCCTGATCGATGGCCCAGGCGGTGAGCGCCTCGATGCAGCCGCATTCTTCGGCCAGGGTGATGAACATCGCCGGGCTGATCGGGCCGCGCACCGGATGTGTCCAGCGCGACAGCGCTTCGAAGCCGTTGATGCGGTAGGGCTCCAGATCGAACAGCGGCTGGTAGACCAGCGTGAGCTGGCCCTCGCCGATGGCCTTGCGCAAGTCGGCCTCCAGCTGCAGCTTGTGGCCCAGTTGCTCCAGCATCGCCGAATCGAACAACACCAGCCGGCCCTTGCCATCGCTCTTGGCGCGGTACATGGCCAGATCGGCATCGCGCAGCATCTCGTCGGGCTCGCGATAACCCATGTCGCTGAAGGTGATGCCGATGCTGGCCATCGGCCGGATGTCGGTGCCGTTGATGACCACCGGATGCGCCAGCACTTCGAGCAGCCGCTCGCCCAGCGCCACCACATCCTCGCGCCGTGCCATCTCTTCCACCAGGATGCAGAACTCGTCGCCACCCAGGCGCGCCACCAGATCGCGCGGCCGCACGCAGGCCGACAAGCGCACCGCCACCTGCTTGAGCAACTCGTCGCCGGCCGGGTGGCCGAGGCTGTCGTTGACGATCTTGAAGCGGTCGAGATCGAGGTACACCAGCGCAAAGTAGAAGCGGTCGTCTTCGCGGCTGCGCTGCACCGCCGCGCTCAGGCGCTCATGCAGGCAGTTGCGGTTGGCCAGGTCGGTGAGGCTGTCGTGATAGGCGATGTGATGCAGCTCGCCCTCGACGCGGCGCCGCGAAGTGATGTCGTGCAACTGGAAGATCAGGCCGCCGTCGGCACCGGATTGGTCGCCGAACAACGCGCAGTGCAGCGACACCCAGATCTCGCCGCGATGCAGGCTGAGGCAGCGCAGCTCGATCGAGAAGGTGTCTTCCTGGCGGGAGAGCACACGCGCCACGTGGCGGTCGAGCAGCGTCGCATCGCCAGGATGCAGCAATGCGCGAAAGGGCCGCTGCAGCACCTGGTCTTCGACGCAGGTCAACAGGGCATAGAGCGATTGATTGGCCTGCACCACCAGCCCGCCCGAGGAGACGATCGCCATGCCGATCGAAGCGTGGGTGAAGGCGGAGTGGAACCGCTGCTGGTTCTTGTCGGCTTCGAGCTCGGCCGCCGCCACCCGGGCCTCCTGCGCTTCGTGTTCGAGGATCTGCTGGCGAAAGTGCGAACGCAACAGGGCCAGCGACAAGCCGATGATGGTGACGCCCACGGCCACCGCCGAGCGGCCGAACTGCTGGCCATTGAGCGAGAGCATGCCCGCCATCACGGCCGAGACCAGGTACAGCGAGGCGACCCAGTTGCCGCCGGAAAACCAGTCGCGCAGGGTGAGCGGAATGCCGCGCTTGAGATACACCACCTTCATCAACGGGAATGTGGTGGCCATGGCATGCAGCAAGGCGGCCAGTGCGAGCGCGGCCAGATGCGCGCCGGCGGCCGGCAGGCCGTTGTCGTGCAACCAGGCCTGGCTGACGACGAACAAGCCACCGGCCAGCGCCATGCCGATGGCGGCCGCGGCCGCCGTGGCGATGCGGCTGCTCCAGCGCGCCGAGGTGCGCATCGAGCCGATGAAACCTTCGAGCACCGCCGCGATGATGGCGGCGGGCGGCCCGTACATCGCCAGCAGAAGGAAGATGACGATGTCGCCGGTGGCGATCGAATGTTTGCTGCGCGGAATCTGGATCGGGAAGGACGCGGCGATGGCCACGATGGCCATCCACGCCGCCACCTGCCAAAGCTCCCAGGCCGGCTCGCTGGCGATCAGCACCACCCCGACGGCGAGCGATATCGCCCCGGCCAGCGCGATTGCCAGCCAGAAGCGACGCGCCGCCGCGTTGTAGTCGAACAGATGGCTGCTGTGGAATCGCATCCACCAGCCAACCGGGTCACCCTTGCGACCCGGGCTTCGAATCTCGTTCATGTCCACTCGCGAGTCGAAGCGGCGGCGGGCCGCGGGTCAGCGATCGCCGGTCACGCTCGGATCGAGCTGACTGGCCGGGTCGCGCACCGCTTCACTGAGGATGAAACCTTCACTGAGGATGAAGCCCTCGCTCAGGATGAAGCCTTCGCTGAGGATGAAGCCCTCACTGAGAATGAACCCTTCGCTGAGGATGAAGCCCTCGCTGAGGATGAAGCCTTCGCTCAGGATGAAGCCTTCGCTGAGGATGAAGCCAGCGCCATTGGCGGCCTGGTCGGACCACACCTTCGCAGGCAGCATCAGGCCGGTGCCGGGCTGGCTGGCCACGGCGGAATCCAGTTCCATGACGCCCTTGCTGATCAGCCGCTCGTTGAACACACGTCGCTCGACGATCGACTTGGGCACCATCTTCACACCCAGCAGCTGCGGCCAGTACTTCACCTCGCTGCGCAACACCAACTGGCGGGCCCAGTTCAGGCGCGGATCGTAGATCGGCTGGAAGCGGGTGAACAGGGCGTCGCCGGTGAGCAGATGGTTGCCACCTGCCACCACGATGCGGCTCCAGTCGAACGTCTGCCCTTGCACGGTTGATCGTGGCTGCGGCATGGAGCGGCCGGCGGCCAGCAACGATTGACCGGATTGGATCGTGCCGGCTTCGATGGCCGACGCGATATCGGTGCGCAGCGCTGAAGCCAGGCGCACGGCGCCTTCGATGTTGAGCAGGCCCGCGCCTTGCTGAAGCATGTTGGCACCGGCCAGAGGCTGCGCGGTGTATTGCAGGATGGCTTTCACCAGCGGCGGGGTGAGGCCGGGATTGGCTTGCAGCATCAGCGCGGCGGCGCCGGCCACCGCGGGCGCGGCGATCGAGGTGCCGCTGAGTTCCATCAGCGTCTTGTTGGGTGCCTGTGAGGCGCCGGGGACGTTGGCCAGTTGCGGGTTTTCGGTCACCAGGCGGTTCCAGCTGGTGTTGAGGCCCACCGTATCGGCAGCCAACGCGGCGACGATGCGATTGCCAGGTGCCACCAGATCGGGCTTGACGAGGTTGTCGATCCACGGTGCGTTGTCGACGATGGCCCGGCCACGCGTCGGGCCACGCGAGCTGAAGGTGGTCATGATGTCGTCGCCGCGTTCGGGTGTGGCGAGCAGGTTGGACGCTCCCACGGTGATCACCGACGGGTCGTGCCCCGGCGAGCCCACGGCGCCATAGATTTCCTGGCCGCTGGCTGTCTTGCCCGAGTTGCCGGCGGCCACGACGACCACGATGCCCGCGGCTGTGGCGCTGCGCACGGCGCGCGCCAGCGGATCGTTGAGGAATGAATCGGTGGAATTGGCGGCCAGGCTCAGGTTCATCACCCGGATGTTGAGGATGCGGGAATGCTGGATGACCCAGTCGATACCGGCGATCAGATCGGCCGTGTTGCCCACACCCCGCTCGTTGAGCACGCGCACGTCGAAGATATCGGCGTTGGGTGCGACACCGGTGGAATCGGGCGATTGGTAGCCGCCGGAACCAGCAGCCACCGAGGCCACGTGCGTGCCGTGCCCGTAGGGATCGGCGGTGTTGGCGTAGGGGATCAGCGACAAGGCCTTGGCGGAGTCGTAGCGGGTGCCGCTGAGCATCTCCTGCGCCGCGAGCGAGCCGTCTGTCACCTTGGACCAGCCGAGCGAGTTGATGCCCTTGCCCACCTTGACGATATCCACCGATTGCTTCACGCGGCTTTGCACCTTCATGCCGCCAGCGCTCGTCCAGACGTTCTGGTGGGTCCAGGCGATACCGGAGTCGAGGATCGCAATGCCCACACCGGTGCCATCGAGGTTCGAGCCGTACTTGGTGGCGGCAGCCGCGGCGCCGGTGGTGGCGCGCATCATGCTCGCCGCACGCATCGTCGGCCGATTGGGTGCCACGCGCTCCACTTCAGGGCGGCGTGCCAGATCGAGCAGGCGGCTGGCCGGCACCATCACCGCCAGGCCGCGAATCGACAGGTAGTTGTAGTAGACCGTGCCGCCGAGCGTGGCGACCACATCGCGCAGCGAGGTGAGCGACGCATCGTCGCTGCGCGAGAGCACCAGCACCTTGACGAGCAGTTCGCCTTCGACCACGCGAGCCCATGGCAATCCGGCCGCATCGAGCGTACCGGCCACCTTGGCCAGATCCGGCGAGAGCTTCGCCAGGGCAGCGCTGTCAGACAGCTGGGCCGATGCGTAGCCCGCGATCGACAGGCCCCATACACATAGCGTCACCCGCACCAGCGAGCGTATCGGCCGCGTCACTCGATTCAGATTCATCGTGCCCACCTTTCGCACACGGCCGGCCGCGCACACCCGCACGCCGCATCAGCCCCGTCCCTCAGGTCTTCGGCAACACGGCCCGAGTGTTGAGCGCGAAAGGATCAGCAACATTTGAGACCGCGCATTACTTCGCGCTCTGTGCGCGACGCGTCTCAAGTCCAGCGCGCGGGCTGCCGATTGACAGGGACCGCCTCGTGGAGGCCTGGCTACGCCCGGTTGGCGCGCGAACCCGGGATGGCGGGCACCGCTACCCGCACATCGCCGCATTGCGCACGCTGGCGCAAGGCGTGATCCATCACCACCAGGGCCAGCATCGCCTCGGCGATCGGCGTGGCGCGAATGCCCACGCAGGGGTCATGGCGGCCGAAGGTTTCGACCACCGTGGGCGCGTTGGCGCGGTCGATCGAGTGGCGCGGGATGCGGATCGAGCTGGTGGGCTTGATGGCGATGGATACCCGCAGATCCTGGCCGGTGGAGATGCCGCCGAGTACGCCGCCCGCGTGGTTGGAGGCAAAACCATCGGGCATCAGCTCGTCGCCGTGCACGCTGCCGCGCTGGCTCACGACACCAAAGCCATCACCGATCTCGACGCCCTTGACGGCGTTGATGCCCATCATCGCGAAGGCGATGTCGGCATCGAGCTTGTCGTACAGCGGCTCACCCAGGCCCGGCGGCACGCCACGCGCGATCACGTCGATGCGCGCACCGCAGGAATCGCCGGCCTTGCGCAGCGCATCCATGTGCGCCTCGAGCTGCGGCACGATGGCGGCATGGGGTGCGAAAAACGGGTTCAGGCCGATCTGCGCTTCGTCGTCGAAGGGAATGTCGATCTCGCCCAGGGCGCTCATCCAGCCGACAAACGTGGTGCCATAGGCCTGCTTCAGCCACAGCCGCGCCACCGCACCGGCGGCCACGGTGGGCGCGGTGAGGCGGGCCGACGAGCGGCCACCGCCGCGCGGATCACGCAGGCCGTATTTGCGCCAATAGGTGTAATCGGCGTGGCCGGGGCGAAAGGTATCGAGGATGTTGCCGTAATCCTTGCTGCGCTGATCGGTATTGCGGATCAGCAGCGCGATCGGGGTGCCGGTGGTCAGCCCCTCGTACACGCCGGAGAGGATTTCCACCGCGTCGGGTTCATTGCGCTGGGTGACATGCCGCGAGGTGCCCGGGCGGCGGCGGTCGAGCTCGAACTGGATATCGCTCTCGGCCAGCGCCATGCCGGGTGGGCAGCCATCGATCACACAACCGATGGCGGGGCCGTGGCTTTCGCCGAAGTTGGTGACGCGGAAGAGTTCGCCGAAGGTGCTGCCAGACATACGAGGAGTGCGAGCCTCAGTTCTTCTGGGCCGACGACGCCTGCGCGCTGTCGTTGGCTTCGTCGACCGGCCAGTCGCGGATGTAGGCCTTGAGCATGCGATTTTCGAAATCCTGCCCGTCGACCACCGCCTTGGCCACGTCGTAGAACGACACCACGCCCATCAATGTGGCGCCGTCGATCACCGGCAGGTAGCGGGCGTGACGGCCGAGCATCATTCGGCGCAGTTCGTCGAGTTCGGTTTCGGGCGTGCAGGTGAGCGGCGAGTCGTCCATCACCTTGCCGACGATCGAATTGGCCAGCGTGCCGCCGTTGGCCACCACCGCCTGGATCACTTCGAGGAAGGTGAGCAGCCCGGCCACGTGCCCATGATCCATCACCACCAGCGAGCCGATGTTCAGCTCCGCCATCAGCTGAGCCGCTTCGGCCAGGGGTTGATCCGGTGTCACGGTGTAAAGGGTGGAACCCTTGACGCGCAGGATGTCTATGACTTTCATCGAAGCTCCTCAATCAGCCGGCCATCCGGATCACCGGTCATGATGGCACACATTGTTGCGCGAATGTAGGGCGCACCACCTTGGTGTCGGCCCTGCCGGGGCGCCCACCCCGGCCTCGTACAATCACGGCTTCGCCTGCGGCCCCCCGAAACGCCAGATCCGATGTCCAACGACCTGTCCGCCACGGCCTCCGAAGCCCCCCTCACCGGCCCCGGCCACGCCGACGCCGGCCCCGGTGTCGATCACCTGGCGCTGGAGCGCGAGCTGGCCGCGTTGATGGTGAGTGCGCTCAATCTCGACGTGCAGCCCGCCGACATCGAACCCACCGCCCCGCTGTACGGCGAAGGCCTGGGCCTCGATTCGATCGATATCCTCGAAGTGGCGCTCGAAGTGTCCAAGCGTTATGGCTTCCAGCTGCGTTCCGGCGATGAAGACAACGTGCGCATCTTTCAATCCTTGCGCAGCCTCGCGGCGCACGTTGCCCAGCACCGCGGCACCTGAATCAAGCGCGCATGCTCGCCCGGTCGTCATGGGGCGTCGGCCTCGCCCTCGGCGCTGTGGCCGCCTACGCGGGGCTCTCGCACTGGTTGATGCTGAACGTGGCCGATCGGCCCTGGGCCATCGTGGTGCTGCTCGGCCCGATGGTGCTCACCGCGCTGGTGTGGGCCTTGCGGCATCACCTGGGTGTCGCGCTGGCCATCGCCGTGGCTGCCCTGCTGGCGCTGGGCATCGCCTTTGCGCGCAGCGGATGGGGCGGCGCCAGCCGTGGCGCCGATGCGGTGAACCAGCTCTACGTAGCTCAGCACGCGGGCATTCACCTGATGCTGTTCGTCGGCTTCGCGGCCACGCTGCGGGGCCGGGGCTTGTCGTTGATCAGCGTGATGGCGCAGCGGCTGCATCCGCTGCCGCTCACGCCGGCGATGGTGCGCTATACACGGGGCGTCACGGTCCTGTGGGCGGCCTACTTTGCCTTCATGGCCGTCACCTCGGTGGCGGTGTACCTGAAGCTGTCGTGGGCCAGCTGGTCCTTGCTGGCCAACCTGCTCACTCCGCTGGCGGTGATCGCCCTGTTCGTGGCTGAATATGTCTATCGCTACTGGCGGCACCCGGAATTCGAGCGGGTTCGGATGATGGATGCGGTACACGCCTACCGCGACCGCTCCCGAGACGCGCCGTGATCCCGCTCCTGGCGCACAGCGATGCCGATTCGGTGATCGCCTGGCGAGCCGGTGAGCCTGTGTCGGTGCGGGCCCTGCTGGCAGACGCCTCACGGCAGGCGCTGACATTGCCGGCGCAAGGGCCGATGGTGAATCTTTGCGGCGATCGTTATCGCTTCGCGGTGAGCCTGGTGGCGGCGTTGCTGCGTGGCCATCTGAGCCTGCTGCCGCCCAATGCGCTGCCCGACACGCTACGCCGCCTGGCCCACCAGCACCCGGGCCTGTACGGTGTCACCGATGATGCCGGCCTCGACGCCGACGCGGCCGGCATGCCCTTGCATCGGGTGGCCCTCGAGCCGCGTAGTGCGCAGATCGATGCGCAGATCGATGCGCGGATCGATGCAGGCCAGCCGGCCGCCGTGATGATCCCCGCCAGCCAGATGGCGGCGTGCCTGCTCACCTCCGGCTCCACCGGCAGCCCCACGCCCCACATCAAGTGCTGGGGCACCCTGGTCACCAATATCCGCGCCGAGGCCCAGCGCCTGGCCGAGATGCTGCAACGCCCTTCGCTGCACGGCCTCACACTGGTGGCCACGGTGCCTGCGCAGCACAGTTATGGCTTCGAATCCAGCGTGCTGCTGGCGATGCTGGGGGGTTGTGCCTTCGATGCCGGGCGGCCGTTCTACCCCGCCGACATCGCGCTGGCCCTCGATCGTGTGCCGCGGCCGCGCGCGCTCGTCACCACGCCGTTTCATCTCAACACGCTCTTGCGCGCCGGTATCCCGTTGCCCACCACCGATCTGGTGCTGTGTGCCACCGCGCCGCTGTCGCCGCAGCTTGCGGCGCGGGCCGAGCAAGCCCTGGGCGGCACGCTGGTGGAGATCTACGGCTGCACCGAAGCCGGCCAGGTGGCCACGCGCCGCACCGTGCTCAGCGAGGTGTGGCACACGTTCGGCGAGCTGGCGGTGCGCACGGCGCCGGATGACACCTTCATCGTCGAAGGCGGGCATGTGGCGCAAGCCACGCCGCTGGCCGATGTATTGCAGATCGAAGATCCCTCGCACTTCAGATTGCTCGGGCGTGCCACCGACCTGATCCGCGTGGCCGGCAAGCGCAGCTCGCTCGGCCATCTCAACTACCACCTCAACAGCATCGCCGGTGTCGAGGATGGCGCTTTCTGGCTGCCCGACGATGTGGACGACGGCGTGGTGCGCCCGATCGCGTTTGTCGTGGCACCCGGGCTCGATGCCGGCGCCATCATTGCGGCGCTGCGCGCCCGGCTGGAGGCGGTATTCGTGCCGCGCCGTGTGGTGTTGCTCGCGGCGCTGCCGCGCGAGGCCACCGGCAAACTCACCGTGGCGGCGCTGAGGCAATTGGCGCAAGCGCATGTCTGAAGCCACCCCGCCGGGCGCCGCGCCCACACCCGCGCCGCTACGGGCGCAGCGGCCCATCGCCGTGGATCACCCGGCGTTTGCCGGGCACTTTCCCGGCCAGCCTTTGCTGCCCGGCGTGCTGGTGCTGGCCGAAGTGATCGAAACCTTGCAAGCGGATGCGGCGTGGGCCGCTTATCTGCCGCAGCCGGTGTCGATCGCCTCGGCGAAGTTTCTTGCGCCGGTGCGGCCAGGGGCTGAGATGACGATCTCGCTGCGCGCCGATGCGAGCGCGCGTGGTGCGGCGTTCGAGGTGCATGTGGCCGATGTACTGGCCGCATCGGGCCGCCTCACCCGGGAGGCCTGAGCGTGATCCCGCCCCCATCGAGCGCCTCCCGCACGGCCGACACACCGCCGCACGCCGGCCGGCCCACAGCCGCCTGGGCCACCGCGCCCGAACGCAGCAACGCCTGGGCCCTGCGCCTGATGGTGGCCATCGCCTTGACCGCCGGGCGCCGCCTGACCCGGCTGCTGATCCACCCGATCACGCTGTACTTCGTGCTGTGTTCGCCCGCCGCGCGGCGCCAGTCACGGCGCTACCTGACGCGCGCGCTGGGCCGCCAGGCGAACTGGCGCGATGGCTATCGGCAGATGTTGGCGTTTGGGTCGACGATCCTCGACCGGATCTATCTGTTGCGCGGTGACCCGGCGCAGTTCGATCTGCGCCACAGCGGCCACGCCATCCTCGACGCCACCCTCGCCGAAGGCCGCGGCGCGTTTTTGCTGGGCGCGCATGTGGGCAGCTTCGAGGCGCTCAACACGGTGAGCCGCCTGCGCCCGGATGTGCGGGTGGCGTTTGTGATGTACCCCGACAACGCGCGCCTGATCAACGACACCCTGCAAGCCATCGCGCCCGATGCCATGCCCGAGATCATCGCCCTGGGTCGCATGGATTCGATGCTGGCGATCCGCGATTGGCTGGACGCCGGCCACCTCGCCGGCATGCTCGGCGATCGCACCCTGGGCGGCGGCGCGTCGGATGAGGCCGCCTCGCGTGCCGGCACCGTCACCGTGCCGTTTCTCGGCCGCGACGCGGTGTTTGGCGATGGTCCGTTCCGGCTTGCCGCGCTGTTGCGCCGTCGGGTGATCTTCATGGTGGGTCTGTATGAAGGGGGCGCCCGCTACGACGTGCGATTCGAGCCGCTGGCCGATTTCAGCGTGCGCTCGAAAGACGGCGCCGAACGCGAGCAGCGCATCGAAGCCGCCGTGCGAGCCTATGCGGCGCGCCTCGAAGCGCTGTGTCGGCAGCACCCCTACAACTGGTTCAACTTCCACGACTTCTGGGGTGAAGATGCGCCATGACCGGTTGACGCGCCGCGTGCTGCTGGCCGGCGCCACCGTGGCCTGCCTGTTCCCGTGGCGGGCCATGAGCGCAGCCGGCGCCTGGGATCTGGATGCGCTGATGCGCCTGTTGGCCACCCGGCGCAACGGGGCCGCGCGCTTCGTCGAGCAGCGATTCGTTCAAACCTTCGATGCGCCGTTCAGCGCCAGCGGCACGCTGGCATTCAGCGCACCCGATCGGCTCGAGCGCCGCACGCTCGAACCGCGTGCCGAAACCATGATCGCCGAGGGCAACCAGCTCACGCTCACCCGCGCCGGCCGCGCACGCAGCCTCGCGCTGGATGCCTCGCCCGAAACCCTGGCCATCATCGAAGCGCTGCGCGGCACGCTCACCGGCAATGCGCCGGCCCTGTCGCGTCATTTCCAGACTACCGTCTCGGGGAACGCCGGCGCCTGGGCGCTCGAGCTGATGCCGATCCAGGCCAGCCTGCGGGGCAGCTTGCGCAGCGTGCACATCAGTGGCCGAGAGGCGGAAGTGCACACGGTCGAGATGACGATGTCCAACGGCGACCGGTCCGTCACCACCATCGAGCCGATCGCCGCATCGGCCGCAGCCTCGTCGCCACGATGACGATGCCCGTATCGCGCCGCCGCTCGGCCGCGGTGCTTCTCGTCTGGATCGCCCTGCTGGCCGTGTGCGCCGCAGTGATTGCGCGCACGCCGTTCAGCGCGGATCTGTCGGCATTCCTGCCCGCCGATCCCGATGCGCGCCAACGCGTGCTGATCGAGCAGTTGCAAAGCGGGTCGGCGGCGCGATTGCTGTTGATCGGCATCGAAGGCGGCAGCGCCGCCGAGCGCGCGCAGGCATCGCGCCGATTGGCGGCATCGCTGCGTGCCGGCGCGGCCTTCGATCAGGTGCTCAACGGCGACAACACCATCTGGCAAGCGGCCGGCACCTGGCTGTTCGATCACCGCTATCAACTCAGTCCGGCCGTGACCGCCGCGCGTTTCAGCGTCGAGGGCTTGCGTGAGGCGATCGCCGATACCGTGTCGTTGCTCGGCACCCCGGCCGGCACCGCCGTCAAGCCGCTGCTCGAGCGCGACCCGACCGGCGAAACCACCGTGCTGGCCGAATCGCTGCTGCCGGCCACCGCACCGCGCAGCGAAGAAGGGGTGTGGGTTTCGCGCGATGCGCCGCGCGCCATCCTGCTCGCCACCACACACGCCGCCGGTGCCGATCTCGACGCCCAGGCCGCCGCCATCGATCGGGTGCATCAGGCGTTTGCGCCGCTGAGCTCCTCATCACCCGATCGGCTCACGCTGGTGGTGAGCGGGGCGCCGGTCTTTGCGGTCGACAGCCGCGCCACCATCGAGGCCGAGGTGAGGCACCTGTCGATCGTCGGCACGCTGATGGTGGGCGGCTTCTTGCTGCTGGCGTTTGCCTCGCTACGCTCGCTGGCGGCAGGCCTGCTGCCGGTGGCTACCGGCGTGATCGCCGGCATCACCGCCGTCAGCCTGGCCTTTGGCACCGTGCACGGAATGACCCTGGGTTTCGGCGCCACGCTGATCGGCGAAACGGTGGACTACGCCATCTACTACCTGATCCAGGCACGCGGCCGCTCGATGCCTTCGGCGAGCCGCGAAGCCGCCGCGCAACCCGGCTGGCAGCGATGGCTGAAGGACAGTTGGCCCACCGTGCGACTGGGCCTGCTCACCTCGGTGTGCGGCTTTGCGGCGCTGGTGTTCTCGGGCTTTCCCGGGCTGTCGCAACTCGGCGTGTTTTCGATCGCCGGCCTGGTGGGCGCCGCGCTCGCCACGCGCTTCGTGATGCCGGTGCTGATGCCCGACGGCGCGCCGGGCATCGGCTTGCGGCGCCAGATGGCGCGCGGTGCCGGGGCGTGTGTGCGCGTGCTGCCGCGGCTGAAAGGCGTGTTCATCGGCCTGGGCGCTGCCGCGTTGACCACCGTGCTGTGGCGTGGTGCCGCGCTGTGGCAGGGCGACCTGGCTTCCCTGAGCCCGGTGCCGGCGGCCGCGCAGGCGCTCGATGCCGCCTTGCGCAAAGACCTCGGCGCCAGCGACGCCCGCACCCTGGTGGTGGCCCGCGGTGCCGATGCGCAGGCGGCGCTGCGAGCCGCCGAGCGCGCCGGCCAGCGGCTCGACCGCCTCGTCGAACAAGGCCTGATCGCCGGCTACGAATCACCGGCCCGACTGCTGCCCAGCATCGACACCCAACGCGCGCGCCTGGCCGCCCTGCCCGATGCGGCCACGTTGCAGCAAAGGCTCGCCGCAGCCACGGCGGGCGGCCCGCTCGGCGCCGAACGGTTGGCGCCGTTTGTCGACCAGATTCGCCTGGCGCGGCAGGCGCAACCGTTCGGGCCGGAAGGCCTGCGCGGCACGGGGTTGGAGCCGGCGCTGGATGCGATGCTGGTTCACGGTGCGCACGGGGGTTGGACGGCGTTGATCGCCTTGCAACCGATGCCGGGTGGCGAAAGTGGCGAAAGTGGCGATCGTTCCGATCGTGGCATTGCAGCCGACGCGGTGCGCGCGGCCCTGGACGAACCGCCTTCGGCAGACATTCAAGTGATCGACATCAAACACGAACTCGACAGCCTGTATGCCGGCTACCTCGGCGAGGCCTTCTGGCAGGCTGGCCTGGGCGCGCTCGGCGTGGTGCTGCTGCTGGGCGTGCACCTGCGCTCGGCGCGGCGCCTGCTCGCGGTGTGCCAGCCACTGGCCCTGGCCGTGTTGCTCACGCTCGGCGGCCTGGCGGCCATGGGCGTTTCACTGGGCATCCTGCATCTGGTGGGCTTGCTGCTGGTGGTGGCCGTCGGCTCCAACTACGCGCTGTTCTTCGACCAGCTTCGCCAGCAGGCCCGCCTCGACGACGACACCCTCGCCTCGCTGCTGCTGGCCAATCTCACCACCGTGGCATCGTTCGGCCTGATCGCGCTTTCGGGCATCCCGGCGCTGTCGGCCATCGGCCGTGTGGTGGCGCCCGGCGCCTTGCTGGCCCTGCTGCTCGCCGCCAGTTTTGCCCGCGTGGCCGCGAAAGCGCGCACATGACGCGTGCCAGCTGGCCGATACCGCCCTTCATCCGCGCCAGCATCGCGCTGCATGGCGTGGCATTGGCCGCCGCCGTCGCCGCGCCGCAGACGGCGCCCGTGGCCATCGGTGCGGTCGCCCTCAATCATCTGGTGCTGACCGGCGCCGGCCTGTGGCCGCGCAGCCGCCTGCTGGGGCCCAACCTCACCCATCTGAGCGCCGCTGCGGCCGCCCGGGGCGAGGTGGCGATCACGATCGACGACGGGCCGGATCCGCAGGTCACGCCGGCGGTGCTCGATCTGCTCGATCAGCATGGCCAGCGCGCCACTTTTTTCTGTATCGGGCGCCTGGTCAGCCAGCACCCTGCGCTGGCACGCGAGATCGTCGAGCGTGGACACAGCGTGCAGAACCACAGCGCCACGCACAGCCGCCGCTTTTCATTGTTGGGGCCGCAGGGCTTCGCTGCCGAGATCAGCCGTGCCCAGGCCGAGATCTCGCAGGCCACCGGCCAGAATCCGATCTGCTTTCGCGCACCCGCGGGCCTTCGCAATCCCTTGCTCGACCCGGTATTGCATCGCCTGGGCCTGCAGCTCACCAGCTGGACACGCCGCGGCTTCGACACCCGCGAAGGCGATGCCGGCACCGTGCTGAAGCGGCTGACGCGCGGGCTCGCGGGCGGCGACATCCTCCTGCTGCACGATGGCCACGCCGCCCGCACGGCGAGCGGGCAACCGGTGGTGCTCGAGGTGCTGCCGGCCTTGTGCGATCGACTCTCGCAAGCTGGCCTGCGCAGTGTCACCTTGCCCGAAGCGCTCGCCGCGGCCCGATGAAGCACGATCTCACCCACCCCGCCCGTGGCCAGACCGATGCCGATGCGCAAGCCGTCTGGCGCGAACTGCACGCGGCGGCCAGCGCCCCTTATCGGCAAGCCGGCCGCTTCGCATGGCACTTCGCGCGCGGCAAGCTCGGCCACGATCCGGTGTTTCGCGCGCTGCTCGAACGCGGCGATCTGCCCCCCGGCGCGCGGGTGCTCGACATCGGTTGCGGCCAGGGTTTGCTGGCCAGCCTGCTGCACACCATCGACCAGCGCCGGCACGCGCCAGACGCCTCGATGCGCTGGCCCGCCGCCTGGCCCGAAGCCCCGTTCGGCGCGCGCTACACCGGCATCGAACTGATGCCGCGCGACGTGGCTCGCGCACAAGCGGCGCTCGGCGGCGAAGCCGGGCAATTTATTCAAGGCGACATGTGCGATTGCCCGTTTCCACCCAGCGACGTGGTGGTGATGCTGGATGTGCTTCACTATGTCGACCATGCCTCACAACAACACGTGCTCGAACGCGTGCACAGTGCCCTCCCACCTCGCGGCCGCTTGCTGCTGCGGGTGGGCGATGCGGCCGGCCGGCGCGGCTTTGCCATCAGCCAATGGGTGGATCGCGCCGTGCTGCGCGCTCGCGGCCACCGTGGCGCAGCCAGGGGCGTGCGTTCGCTCGCTGACTGGATCGAGGCCGTGCGGCGGCTGGGCTTCGACGTCGAGGCCGTCCCCATGAGCCAGGGCACGCCGTTTGCCAATGTGCTGCTGGTGGCCGACCGGCGATGAACCTCGGCCTTCAATCGCTGGCCCACGCGGCCATCGCTCAGCGCATTCCGCACAGCGGCCGGATGTGCCTGCTCGATCGGCTGGAAAGCTGGTCGCCCGATCGCATCCACTGCACCGCCATCGGCCATGCCGATGCGCTCAACCCCCTGCGCACCACCGGCGGGCTGCTCGGCGCCTGCGCGATCGAATATGCGGCGCAGGCGATGGCCCTGCACGGCGCGATGCTCGGCGACGAGGGCGGGCCACCCACGCCCGGCTACCTGGCCAGCGTGCGCTCGGTGCGCTTGTTTATGGATCGGCTCGATACGGTGGCCGGTGCCCTGCAGATCAGCGCCGAACGCAGCGCCGGCAACGATACCCAGATCCTCTACCAATTCACCGTGGCCGATGCCAGCGGCCGCCTGCTGGCCGAAGGCCGCGCCGTGGTGGTGCTCAACACACCCGTCCCCACCCTTCCAGGCCTGACCACCCCATGACCACTACCCCCCGACGCGCCCTCATCACCGGCGCCAGCGGCGCCATCGGCAGCGCCATCGCCACGCAGCTCGCGCGCGCCGGTGCGCACGTGCTGCTGCATGCCAACGCCCGTCCCCAGGCGATCGATACCCTCGCGCAGGTGATTCGCGATCAAGGCGGCCAGGCCGAATGCCTGGTCTTCGATCTCACCAACGCGGCAGCCACGCAAGCCGCCTGCGACAAGATGCTGGCCAATGGCGCGGTGCAGATCATCGTCAACAACGCCGGTGTGCACGACGACGCGGTGTTCCCCGGCATGCGGCCCGAACAATGGCATCGGGTGATCGACGTCTCGCTCAACGGCTTCTTTCATGTGACGCAACCGCTGCTGCTGCCGATGCTGCGCACGCGCTGGGGCCGCATCGTCAATCTCTCCTCGGTGGCCGCGCTCACCGGCAATCGCGGCCAGGTGAACTACGCCGCCGCCAAGGGCGCGCTCAACAGCGCCACCAAGGCCTTGTCGATGGAGGTGGCCAGCCGCGGCGTCACGGTGAACGCCATCGCTCCGGGCATCATCGCCTCGCCGATGGCCGAAAAGGCTTTCGATGCCAAGCTGGTCGAGCAGCTGGTACCGGCCAAGCGCGCCGGCACGCCCGACGAAGTGGCGGCGCTGTGCCGCTTTCTCTGCAGCGACGACGCCGCCTACATCACCGGCCAGGTGATCTCGATCAACGGCGGGATGATTTGATGAGCACGCCGGGCCGCCCCAAGTGCGAATGCTCCCGCTCGGCGGGATCGGCCAAAGGCCGTAGGGTGCACCAATGACCCCTACATCCTCCGGCGTACACGCCACCGAAACCCTGCTCTTTTTCACCCTGCTGCAACTGGCGCTGATCGTGCTGGCGGCGCGTGCGGGCGGCGTGGTCGCGCGCCGCATGGGGCAATCCATCGCCGTGGGTGAAATCATCATCGGCATCCTGCTCGGGCCGTCGCTGTTTGGCTGGCTGGCGCCGGAGTTGTTTGCGCTGGTGTTTCGCTCCACGCCGCCGCAACCGCTGATGATCATGTCGCAGGTGGGGCTGCTGCTGTTGATGTTCCAGATCGGCCTGGAATTCGATTTTGGCCATCTCAACGAGCGCCGCAACCGGCGCGCGGTGCTGGCGGTGG
>JANMAS010000046.1:0-6114 GCA_031359975.1 Burkholderiales bacterium | reverse complement strand
GCGCTGGAGATCGTGGAGGTGGCCGGCGGCGCCACCTGCCTCGACTGCGGCGCGCATGTGTGCCTGTCAGCGCCCTACGGCGTGTGCGGCGAGTGTGGCAGCCGCCGCCTCAAACTGGTTTCCGGCGAAGAACTGAACATCAAAGAAATGGAGGTGCTGTGATGTGCGTGACCTGCGGCTGTGCCGACACCGACACCGTGACTTACACCGATCCCGAAACCGGCCAGCAAGTGACGCGGCCGCGCGCGCTGGCGACAGCGGGTACCGAGGCGGCCAACGGCCTGCACGAACACGGCGATGGGCATTGGCATTGGCATGACGACCCGCATGCCCACGACGACCATGCCCATACCCATGCGCATCACGATCATGGACACGATCACGATCACGGCCACGAACACACGCACGCACCGCAGCCCCCCAGCCACGGCAGCCACACCGTGCACCTCGAAACCGCGATCCTCGCCAAGAACCAACTGCTGGCCGAACGCAACCGAGGCTGGCTCGCCGGCCGCGAGATCCTGGCGCTCAACCTGGTGAGCTCGCCCGGCTCGGGCAAGACCTCGCTGCTCGAACGCACCTTGCACGATCTCAAGGGCCAGATCGACATCAGCGTGATCGAGGGCGACCAGGCCACCGCCAACGATGCCCAGCGCATCCGGGCGGCCGGCGCGCGCGCGGTGCAGGTGAACACCGGCACCGGCTGCCACCTGGAAGCCGACATGCTGGCCCACGGCTTGCATGACCTGGAGCCCGCACGCGGCTCCATCGTCATGATCGAAAACGTCGGCAACCTCGTCTGCCCTGCCCTCTTCGACCTCGGTGAACACGCCAAGGTGGTGATCCTGTCCACCACCGAGGGCGAAGACAAGCCGATCAAGTACCCCCACATGTTCAAGGCCAGCCGCCTGATGCTGCTCAACAAGATCGATCTGCTGCCGCACCTGCGCTTCGATGTGGCGCGTTGCCTCGCCTACGCCCGCGAGGTGAACCCGGGCATCGAGATCCTGCAGGTCTCGGCCCAGAGCGGCGAAGGCATGGCTGCCTGGTACACCTGGCTGCGCCATGAGCTGGCACATGCGGCGGGGCATCGCGCCCCCTCGGGAGCGCACCATGCATGATCTGCCGGCCGACTGGAGCGCGCTGTGCGCGCTGGTGTTCCTGTTCGGCCTCAAACACGGCTTCGATGCCGACCACCTGGCCACCATCGATGGCCTCACCCGGCTGAACAACCGCGGCAACCGGCCCCTGGCGCGTTGGTGCGGCACGCTCTTTTCGCTGGGCCACGGCGCGGTGGTGATGCTGATCGCGCTGGGCGTGGGCCTGGCGAGCGAGCGCTGGGATACCCCGCCCTGGCTCGATGCGCTCGGCGCCTGGATCTCGATCGCCTTTCTGCTCGCCCTGGGCATCGTGAACCTGCGCGCGGTGCTGGCGGCGGCTCCGGATCAGGTGGTGGCGCCGGTGGGGATCAAGGGCCGATTCCTCGGCCGCCTGCTGCATGCCCGGCATCCGGCCGCCGTGGCGCTGGTGGGCGCGCTGTTCGCGCTGTCGTTCGACACCGTCAGCCAATCGGCCCTGTTTGCGCTCACCGCCACCCAGTTTGGCGGCCTCGCGGATGCACTGATGCTGGGCGCGCTGTTCGTGGCCGGCATGCTGGTCACCGATGGCATCAACGGCTGGTGGATCTCGCGGCTGATCGCGCGCGCCGATCAACTCGCGGTGATCGCCTCGCGGGTGATGGGCCTGGCGGTATCCGGCGTGAGCCTGATCGTCGCCGCCCTGGGTGTGGCGAGGATGTCGCTGCCCTGGGTGGATGGCTGGGCCGACGGCAAGGAGATCGCCTTCGGCGCCGTGGTGGTGGGCGTGGTGGCCGGCAGCTACCTGGTGGCGCGGGCCCTGGCCCGGCACACGACGGACCGTATCGCGGCCATCTGACACCGCTGGCGGCGGCAACCGCTCAACTTCGGGCATGGTCTGCCGATAGACAGCGATCAGGCGCACGCTCGATCGGTCTTCCCTTGTGGCACCGACGCGGCGGCCCGTTGGGGGAATGCTCGCCACATGTTGTCGATCGAGAGAGTTGCCGATCCCTGGGCCCTCCTGCTCATCACCGTGGCGGCGGCGTGCGCGCTGCTCGCGTGGATGACCGTGGCATCGCGTCGGATGGCGGCCCGCAGCCGCGAGATCGCACTGGCGCTGCACGCCAGCGAAGCGCGTTTGCACCGGGTCGAGGCGAGCGCCGCACACCATGCCACGCGCCAGGGGCTGATCGCCGCCTTCGGGCAGTTGGCACTCGAAAATCCCGAGATCGACGAACTGATGGCACGCGCCGTGGTGGTGGTTCAGCAAGGGCTGGAGACCGAGTTCTGCCGCTTGCTGGCCGCCGGGGACGACGACCACACCCTCCTGCTCAAAGGCGCCAGCGGGTGGGATGCGCAATGGTCGGCACGCCAAAGGTTCAGTGCCGAGGCGGAAACCGAGAACCGGTTCATCATCGGGGCGCGCGAGTCGATGATCATCGACGACTTCTCGCAGCATGGCCCCTTCAAGCCCTCCGACATGCTCGTCGCGCATGGTGTGCGCAGCGGTGCCGAGATGCTCATCTGCGGCACCCACGGCTCCTACGCGGTGCTCGGCATCTATTCGCGTGAGGTATCGCGCTTCAACCGCGAGAGCGTCGATTTCCTGCGCGGCATCACCAATACCCTCGCTGCGGCGATGGACCGCAAAGTCGCCGAGGAGCGCCTGACCTTCATGGCGCAGTTCGATCCGCTCACCGGCCTGCCCAACCGCAGCCTGTATCTCGATCGCCTGTGGCAGACGATCACCCAGGCCGGGCGCGCCGATGGCTGCGTGGGCGTGCTGTTCGTCGATCTGGATCGATTCAAGATCGTCAACGACACCCTGGGCCACGGCGCCGGGGATGAGTTGCTGCTGCAGGTGGCACAGCGCCTGCAGGCCGGCGTGCGCAGCGCCGATACGGTCTGCCGCCTCGGCGGCGATGAATTTGCCATCGCGCTGTCTGGCTTGATCCATGCGGATGATGCCGGCCCGCTGGCCCACATGATCGTGCAGGATCTGTCGCGGCCGTTCACCGTGGCCGGCCAGGATGTGTATGTATCAGCCAGTGTGGGCATCAGCATCTTTCCGCAAGACGGCTCCGATCCCGACACCCTGCTGCGAAACGCCGATACCGCGATGTACCGGGCCAAGGAATCGGGCCGCAACACCCATCGTTTTTTCCTCGCGCAGATGAACGAACGCGCGGTCGAGCGGCTGCAGATCGAAACCCAGTTGCGTGGCGCCCTGGAGCGGGGGGAATTCCTGCTGCACTACCAACCCAAGGTGAATCTCGGCAACGGCCAGATCAGCGGCTTCGAAGCCCTGCTGCGCTGGCAGCATCCCGAGCGCGGGCTGGTGCCGCCGGCGGATTTCATCGCCATCCTCGAAGACACCGGGCTCATCATTCCGGCCGGCGACTGGATCGTGGCGCAGGTGTGCCGCCAGCTCCGGCAATGGCAGGCAGCGGGGCTGCGCCTGCGGCCGGTGGCGGTGAATCTTTCGGCGCGGCAGTTCAACCAGAAGAATCTCGACACCGCGATCGGCCACATCCTGGAAACCAGTGGCATCTCCCCCGATCTGCTCGAATTCGAGCTCACCGAATCGATGCTGATGAGTGATTCGGAAGCGGCCGTGCAAACGCTCAAGAACATGAAGGCCCGCGGGCTACGTTTGTCTGTCGACGATTTCGGCACCGGTTATTCGAGCCTGGCCTACCTGAAGCGTTTTCCGCTCGATTCACTGAAGATCGATCGGGCCTTCATCCGCGATGTCACCACCGATCCCGACGACGCCACCATCGCGATGGCCATCATCAACCTCGCACACAGCCTGAACCTGAACGTGGTGGCCGAGGGCGTCGAGACCGAGGCGCAGCTCAGCTTTTTGAAGGCGCATGCCTGCGACGAGATGCAGGGTTATTACTTCGCCCGCCCGTTGCCGGCCGCCGATTGCACCAGGGCGCTTCGCGAAGGCTGGTGCCTGCATGGCCCGCAAGCCGCCTCATCGGCACACACGCCGGTTGCCGACGAGATCGCCCTGGCGGCCTGATGCGCCGCCGCCGCGCACTGCGGCCAACTCAAAGAAGTCCGGCAAACACAACTTATCTCCTATTTTCCGGAATTCCCGACGGCGATTCAGTCTGACGCCGATTGCCAGAGAGGCTCACGCGGATACGCCGCGGCTGAACTCGTCATCCACCCGAAAAGCGTACCCTGCCGCCGATGGTGATGGCTGGCGCGGGATTGACTGTCGACGTGAAGTACCTTTGCGATGCATGCCGATGCGGCCCGGCGGCACGTGGCTGAACTGCGCGCCTTGATCGTCGTGCTGGGCGACCAGCTCGATCTCGACGCCGCCGCGTTCGATGGCTTCGATTCGGCACTCGACGCCGTGTGGATGGCCGAGGTGGCGCAGGAGTCGACGCACGTCTGGTCGAGCAAGCCGCGCACGGTCATGTTCCTCGCGGCGATGCGCAACTTCGCTCTGGCGCTGCAAACGTCGGGCCGCAGGCTGCACTACACGCAGCTGGATGCGCCTGGCAACAGCGGCAGCCTCGGCGCGCAATTGCAGGCCGACATCGAACGCCTGCGACCGGCCCGGCTGGTGATGACAGCCCCGGGCGACTGGCGCGTGCTGCAGGCGATCAAGGCGGTGGCAGAGGCCAGCGCTGTGCCACTGGAGATTCGCGAGGATCGCCACTTCTACGTCAGCGTGCGCGAGTTCGCGGCCCACGCCAAGGGCCGCAAATCCTTGCGGATGGAATACTTCTATCGCGAGCAGCGCAAGCGCCACGATGTGCTGATGCAGCACGATGAGCATGGCGATGAGCCTCTGGGCGGCCAGTGGAACTTCGATGCCGACAACCGCGACGCTTTCTCTGCCGCCGGCCCCGGCGCGGTGCCGCCGCGCGCGGCCTTTGCGCCCGACGCCGTCACGCGAGAGGTGATCGCGCTGGTCAACACGTGCTTTGCCACGCACCCCGGCCAACTGGAAAGCTTTGCCTGGCCGGTGACGCGGGCGCAGGCGCTGCAATCGTTGCAGCGCTTCATCGACGAGCGCCTGCCGCTGTTCGGTCGGTACCAGGATGCGATGTGGCCGGGCGACCCGTGGCTCTACCACGCACATCTGTCGGCGGCGCTCAACCTGAAGCTGCTGAACCCACGCGAAGTGGTGGCGGCCGCCGTGGCGGCCTACCGCGCCGGGCATGCACCGCTGGCCAGCGTCGAAGGTTTCGTTCGCCAGATCCTCGGCTGGCGCGAGTACGTGCGCGGTATCTACTGGACGCAGATGCCGGCCTACCTCGAACGCAACGCGCTCGATGCCCAGGAAGACTTGCCGGCCTGGTACTGGACCGGCGCCACCGACATGGCCTGCCTGCGCGACGCGCTGGCCCAGACGCTCACCCACGGCTATGCCAACCACATCCAGCGCCTGATGGTCACCGGCCTGTATGCGTTGATGCTGGGCGTGCAGCCGAAGCAGGTTCACGCCTGGTACCTGGCGGTCTACGTCGATGCGGTGGAATGGGTCGAGCTACCCAACACGCTGGGCATGAGCCAGTACGCTGATGGCGGTGTGATGGGCAGCAAGCCCTACATCGCCACCGGCAAGTACATCGAACGCATGAGCCCGCATTGCAAGGGCTGCCGCTACGACCCCGCCCAGCGCAGCGGCCCCAACGCCTGCCCGTTCACCACCCTGTACTGGGATTTCCTGATGCGCCATGAACCGACGCTGGTGAAAAACCCGCGCATGGCACTGCAAGTGAAAAACGTGGCGCGCCTGACCGATGCGCAGAAGCAGGCGGTGACCGAACGCGCGGCGGCGATCCGTCGTGGCGAAGTCGGGGCGGCCCCACATGCCTGAGACCTTGGCGCCCACGGTCACGTTCGTGCCCACGCTGGCTGCGGCGCAGGCACGCATCGCCGCCGTGCGGCCAGCGGCCTACGCGCGCACACGCAACGCACTCGATGGCGCCGTCAGCGGCTTGTCGCCGTACATCACCCATGGCTTGGTGACGATGACCGACGTGCTGGCCGGCGTGGCCTCACG
>JANMAS010000021.1:0-5118 GCA_031359975.1 Burkholderiales bacterium | reverse complement strand
GTTTCGAGATGGCAGGCCGCGCCTTTGCCGAGCGCTACGGTGCCAGGATGCCCTTCACCGTGTTGTATCGCCCGGCCAAGCAGGCCTGGCTGCGCGAGCTGGAAGAAACCGCCCGCGCCCGGCCGCACATGGCCACCGCGCCGGCCTCGCTGGCCGGTGTGCGCCAGATGCTCAAGGCCTTGCGACGCGGCGAAGCGGTGGGCCTGTTGCCTGATCAGGTGCCGCCCGAGGGCCAGGGTGTGTGGGCGCCATTTTTCGGCCAGCCGGCCTACACGATGACGCTGGTCTCACGCCTGTCGCAGCAAACCGGTGCGCGTGTCGTGCTGATCTGGTGCGAGCGTTTGCTGTGGGGGCGCGGCTATGTGATCCATGTGGCGCCCGAAGTCAATCTGCCGCAGGCCGATCCCGCGCAAGACGAAGCCGCGATGCAGACCGCCTGCGCCACGGCGATCAACAGCGCGATGCAGGCGGTGATCCTGCAGCGACCGGATCAATACCTGTGGAGCTACAACCGCTACAAGGGCCCGCCGGCCGTCGGCGACGATTGATCGCCACATGCCCACGCCATTGACACTCAAACACGCCCAGGCCCACGTCGCACTCGCTGTGCTGTGGCTGATCCACCTGTTGCCGCTTGGCGTGCAGGCGATGCTCGGCCGCGGCATCGGCCTGCTGCTGTTTCGGCTGGCGACATCGCGGCACCGCATCGCCTTGCGCAACCTCGCGCTGTGCCTGCCCGAACTGCACGAATCGCAGCGCCTCGCGCTGGCCTGCGAGCATTTCCAGTGGCTCACCCGCAGCCTGCTGGAGCGTGGCCTGCTGTGGTACGCCTCACCGGCGCGCATCAAGCGGCTGATCCAGGTGGAAGGCGACATCGGCCTGGCCGCGCGCAGCGAGCGGCCGGTGATGTGGCTGGTGCCGCACTTCGTGGCCCTCGACGTGGCGGGTGCCACCACGCAGCTCTTCCAGCCGCGTTGGGTGGGATCGATCTATCAGAAGCAGAGCAACCCGGTGTTCGACCATGCCGTGCGCCGCGGCCGGCTCCGATTCGATCAAGGCGAGGTGTTTTCGCGCCACGAAACCGCTCGGCCCCTGATGCGCGCGATCCGCAAGGGCTACGCATTCTTCAACCTGCCCGACATGGATTTCGGCCGCCGCGATGCCGCGTTTGTGCCCTTCTTCGGCGTGAGCGCCGCCACCTTGCTGGCGCCTTCGCGCATGGCGCGCGCGCTGAACATGATCGTGCAGCCGGTGGTGGCCGAAATCCTGCCCGGCGGCCAGGGCTACCGGGTGCGCTTTCTGCCGCCATGGGACGACTACCCCAGCACCGACGACGAAGCCGATGCGCGCCGCATGAACGCCTGGATCGAGCAGGAGATTCGGCGTAACCCGGCGCAATACCTGTGGGTGCACAAGCGCTTCAAGACACGGCCCGAGGGCGAGCCCGGGCTTTATTGATGCCCGCGCCGATAATCGCGGCATGAATTTACGCTTCACCAAGATGCACGGCGCGGGCAACGACTTCGTCGTGCTCGATGCCACCGCGTCGCCCCTGCCTGCCGCGCTCGATGAGCAGGGCATGCGCCGGCTCGGTGATCGGCGCTTTGGCGTCGGCGCCGATCAGATCCTGGTGGTGGAGCGCACCCACACACCGGGTGTCGATTTTCGCTACCGCATCTTCAATGGCGGCAGCGGCGACGAAGTGGAGCATTGCGGCAACGGCGCGCGCTGCTTCGTGCGCTACGTGCACGACAAAGGCCTTACCGAGAAGCGCACGATCCGCGTCGAGACGATGAACAACGTGCTCACGCTGCAATTGCAGGACGACGGCCGCGTCACAGTGGACATGTCGCAGCCGATCTTCGATCTGGCGCAGGTGCCTTTTGATGCGGCAGGGCTCACGCCGCGCGAGAGCGATGGCTTTGCGCTGTGGCCGCTGGCCGTGCTCGGCCAGACGATTCCACTGGCCGTGCTCTCCATGGGCAACCCGCACGCGGTGTGGCGTGTCGACGATGTGGATACCGCGCCGGTGGCCACTTTCGGCCCGGCGATCGAAGGCCACGCCCGCTTCCCGAGGCGGGTGAACGCCGGCTTCATGCAGATCATCTCGCGCAGCCAGATCCGCCTGCGGGTGTATGAGCGCGGCGCCGGTGAAACACTCGCCTGCGGAACCGGCGCCTGCGCCGCCGTGGTGGCCGGCATCCGCTTCGGGTGGCTCGATCATCGGGTGGACGTGCAGGCCCGCGGCGGCGATTTGCGCATCGAATGGCCCGATGCCAAAGCGTCGGTGATGATGACCGGCCCCGCACAAACCGTTTTTGAAGGAGACATTCAACTGTGACCCCCAACGCACCCATCACGGGCATCACCGAGCAGGACATCGCCGACTACCTGGCCAACACCCCGGCGTTTTTCGAGCGCCAGGCCGAGCTGCTCGCCACGATCCAACTGCAAAGCCCGCATGCCGGCCGCGCCGTATCGCTGCAGGAGCGGCAGATGGACATGCTGCGCGAGCGCATCAAGGGGCTCGAACGCAAGATCATGGAGATGATCCGCAACAGCCAGGAAAACGTGGCCATCGCCGATCGCCTGCATCGCTGGACACGCGCCGTGCTGCTCGAACGCGATCCCGCCGCGCTGCCCGAGGTGATGGTGAGCGTGCTGCGCGAAGAGTTCATGATCCCGCAAGCCGCCGTGCGCCTGTGGGGCGTTGATGCGGCGCTCTCGGGCACCGAGGCTGCCGCGGCGGTGAGCGACGATCTGCGCACCTTCGCCGCCAGCCTCACGCTGCCGTATTGCGGCCTCAACTCCGGCTTCGAGGCGGCGCAGTGGTTGGCCGATGCACCCACCGTCACTTCCCTGGCGATGGTGCCGTTGCGGCATGACGACCGTGTCTTCGGGCTGCTGGTGCTCGGCTCACCCGATCCCACTCGCTACAGCTCCGACATGGGCACCGATTTTTTGGTGCGCATCAGCGAAATCGCCAGCGCAGGCCTCTCGCGGCTGGTACCCGCGCGCTGAACATCATGGCCCGCGCCGCCACACCGCAGCGGGCCTCTTCCAGCGAGGCCGAGGCCGGCGTGGCGACGCCCTTGTCCGAGCGCCTCGAAGCGCACCTTCACCATTTGCAGGTGGAAAGAAGGCTCGCGGCACGCACGCTGGTGCTGTATCGCCACGCCTTGCTTCGCCTGCAGCACTTCGCCGAGGCTGTGGCTGTGGATCTGGCGGCCCTGCAGCCGCATCACATCCGGCGTTTTGCAGCCCAGTTGCATGCCCAGGGCCTCGCGCCCCGCAGCTGTGCCATCGAGCTGGCTGCCTGGCGCGGCCTGTTCAAACGCTGGGGTATCGACGGCCAAGTGGCGAGCAACCCCGTGGATGGCATCCGCGCCCCCAAGGCGCCCAAGCCGCTGCCCAAGGCGCTGCCGGTGGATCAAGCCGTGGCATTGGCCAACCACCCCGGCCAGGGTGACGATCCCGCACTTCGCGCCCGCGATCACTGCCTCATCGAGCTGCTGTACGGCTGCGGCCTGCGCGTGGGCGAACTGGTGGCGCTGGACGTGGATGCCAAGGCCCCCGACGCCAGCTGGATCGACACCGAAGACGCCACCGCGCATGTGATCGGCAAAGGCAGCAAGCGCCGCAGCGTGCCGGTAGGCTCCCCCGCGCTGCAAGCCTTGCAAGCCTGGCTCGCGCAGCGGCCGGGCATGGCCACGCCAAACGAGCGCGCGTTGCTGGTGAGCCAGCGTGGCACGCGCCTGTCGTCGAGCCAGGTGCGCAGCCGGCTCAAGGCCGTCGCCCTGCAAGCCGGCCTGCCCACCCACGTGCACCCCCACATGCTGCGCCACAGCTTCGCCTCCCACCTGCTGCAATCTAGCGGCGACTTGCGCGCCGTGCAGGAGCTTCTCGGTCACGCCAGCATCGCCACCACGCAGGTCTACACCAAGCTCGATTTCCATCATCTGGCCAAGGTGTACGACGCGGCGCATCCGCGGGCCAGGAAGCTGAGTTGACCCGCCGAATTCTTTAGCCTTGACGAACCTCGGATATGCCCACGAAAGTCAAAGAACTGCTGACTCTGATCGAAGCGGACGGATGGTTTCTGGTCCGTCAGCGCGGGAGTCATCGCCAGTATCATCATCCGAGCAAAGCAGGAACGGTCACAGTGGCGGGAAAGCCCAGCGTCGAGGTGCCACCCGGCACGCTTGGCAGCGTTCTCAAGCAAGCCGGTCTCAAGAAGTGAGGTTGCTCATGCAGTATCTAGTTGTCATCGAACAAGGCCCATCCAGTTTTGGAGCCTACGTTCCAGACCTTCCTGGTTGCGTTGCGGTTGGCGAGAGCCGCCCTGAAGTCACTCGCCTCATTCACGAAGCCATCCAGTTCCATATTGAGGGCATGAAAGAAGACGGTCAGCCGATTCCACAGCCGCACTCAACCAGCGAGCTGGTTGAGGCCAGCGTCTAGCTCGGACGGTTCCCGCGGTGCTTCACGCTCCTGCGCCGAAGGTCACGGCGCACGACGATGGCGACCATGCGCACTGCCTCCGAAAACGACTGTGGCGCTCATTGAGGTCTACTGGAAGGCGCAAATGTCCCAGCAGAAGGCTCACGATCTATACGACTTCATGCGGCAGCTGAGCGGTGAGATGTCCGCGGAGTACGACCGGATTCAGAAGCGCGCCACTGAGGATCCGGGTACAGCGGGAGACCAAGGTGAAGAGAATTGGGCTGAGCTTCTGCGCGATTGGCTTCCCCGCACTTATGAGGTAGTCACCAAAGGCCGCATCATCAGCCAGGACGGCGTAACCAGTCCCCAGATTGACGTGCTTGTCTTGAGCGGGGCATATCCGAAGAAATTGCTGAACAAGAAGCTGTATCTCGCCGCTGGTGTCGCCGCCGCGTTTGAGTGCAAGACCACGCTGAGGGCTTCGCACATTGACGAGGCAATGGAAAACTGCACGAGGATCAAGGCGCTGTACCCTGACCTTGCCCCTGGAATCCGTATCCCATAGCCGAGTCACGAATTGGCTTGTTTGGCCTGAGCCGCGAGCCAGTCTTGCTCGAACCGCATCGGGCTGACGTAGGCCAGCGTCGAGTGCAGCCGGGTGCTGTTGTACCAGAG
>JANMAS010000600.1:0-2855 GCA_031359975.1 Burkholderiales bacterium | reverse complement strand
GCTCGTCACCATTCTCGAGCTGTGTGTCGGGCCCCTTGGGTGGTCCGTAGTATTTTTGGCTGACCGTGGGGTGTCGAAACTGCATCGACATGAACGCATAACCGTGTTCGAGTGCGGGGATGGCCACCTTGAGCGCTGCGCTTGTATTGGGTTCAACCACATCGGTATCGCCTTGCGGGTGTGTCCAGATGATCAGCGGCAGCACCAGTCGCGTGGAGTTCTGGGGCTTGTAGAAAAAGACCCGGCGCGCGACCTGGATGTCCAGCGATTGACCCTGTTGCCGATTCGGCCGCGCCTCGTCCCACGTCACCTTGGTTTGATCAACGCTGACGCAGATTGGCTCCCAAGTCTTGGCCCCCGGCAGGACGGAATCGGGTTGCATCGAATCGACGAAGCTGTAGTCCGGCGCGAAACCGGCTGCGGGCGCACGAAGCCAGTAGCACTCGTTGAAGTCATAGACGGGCTGCGCGTGCGCGCCCGAGGCGGCCATCAAGAAGGTGCAGCTCATGGACGCTGCAATCGTCAAGCGTAGCCACCGGCCGAAGCGGTGCGTTGCCATCATGGGTGACTCTCCCTGTCCATCCGCTACTCACTGAGTATCCTGCGCGGCACCGGCACCAAGAAGCCCAGGTAAACGCGGGGCCCCACTCGTGGCGCGCTCGCTCATGAACAGGAAGTGGGGATCCGGCGCAATCGAAAACGGATCGCGCTTCAGGCCGAAGAATGTCGCGTACATGCCGTGAAGGATACGTTGGCCGCGTGGCCAGCGGTGCGAGGCCGGTTTGGCCCAGAATCCGACATGGCGGGGGGCCAAGGCGGTAACGGGTGAATCGACGTAGCGGTAAAACGACCGGGCAGGCTGAGCGCCTGCAGTTTGCGATCGCTGCCTTGCAGGCGCAGCGTGAGGTGCTGGGTGATGCGGTGGTGGATACCGCCATCGCGTCGATGCGGGAGCGGCTGGCCGCGCTGTGCAACGGCGGCGGCGAGTCGGCGTCCGCGCGAACCTTGCCTGCGCAGCCGCAACTTCGCCAGGTGAGCGTGCTGTTTGCCGATATCGCCGGCTCCACCGCCATGAGCCGCCGCTTGGGCCCCGAAGAGCTGCATGCGGTGATGGATGGTGCGCTGAGCCGCTTCACCGCCCAGGTGCAGCGCCATCGTGGCAAGGTGCTGCAATATGCGGGCGACAGCCTGCTGGCCGCGTTTGGCGCCGATGGCGCGCACGAAGACGATGCCGAGCGGGCCGTGCGGGCCGGGCTGGCCATCCTCGAAGACGCCACCGCGCCGAATCACCTGGCAGCGAGTCAGCAGGGCCCGGATGCCTTTGGCGTGCGCGTGGGTATCTGCACCGGAGGTGTGCTGCTCGGTGGCGGTGTCGAAGGCGAACACAGCATCCGTGGCCAGACGGTGCATACCGCGGCGCGCATGGAGCAGACAGCGCCGGTGGGCGGCTTGCGCATCCATCACGACACCTGGCGCCAGGTGCGGGGATTGTTCGAGATGCAGGCCCAGCCGCCGCTGGTGGTCAAGGGCCTCGACGAGCCGGTGTCCACCTGGCTGGTGCTGCGCGCGCTGCCGCAGGTGCAGGCCCAGCGCGGCGTGGACGGTGTGCGACCGCGCCTGATCGGGCGCGAGCATGAGCTGGGCTGCCTGCATGCGGCGTGTCACGGCTTGGGCGACAAGGGCGGCGGGCCGCAAGCCGGGCCGCTGCGTCTGGTGCTGCTGGTGGGCGAGCCGGGCCTGGGCAAGACACGGCTGCTCGACGAATTCAGCCACTGGGCCGCCGCCGGGCCGCGACCGGCGCGCCGCTTCGAGGCGCGGGCGAGTGAGCGCCGTGCCGGGCAGCCTTACGGCATGCTGCGCGAGCTGTTCACGTCGGCTCTGCAGATCCTCGACAGCGACTCGCTGGAATCGGCGCGCAGCCGCTGGATGGCCGCCGCCTCGACCGCGTTGCAAGGCGCAGCGGGTGCGGCGGTGCTGGGGCAGCTGCTCGGTATCGACTTCTCTAACCATCCGGAGGTGCGCGGCCTGCTCGGCGAGCCCAGGCAACTGCGCGACCAGGGCTTTTTCCACGCGGCGCGCTGGTTGCGCGACGCGGCCTGCGCCGATCGGCTGACCTGGCTCTTGCTCGACGATCTGCATTGGGCCGACGATGGCACGCTCGATTTCATCGAGTACCTGCAGCGTGCGCATGCGGATGTGCCGCTGCTCATCGTCGGCCTCGCGCGGCCCACGCTGTTCGAGCGCCGTCCGGCGTGGAGCGAAGCCGCCGCACCGCATCAGCGCATCGATCTCGAGCCGCTGCCGATCGATGCCGGTGAAGCCCTCGCCGCCACACTGCTGCAGCGCCTGCCCGAGGCGCCGGCCAGCCTGGTCGATCTGCTCGTTGAACAGGCGGAGGGCAACCCCTTCCACATGGAAGAGCTGGTGAACATGTTCATCGACCAGGGCGCCATCGTCGCCGACACCACACCGTGGCGGTTGCAGCCCGATCGCCTGCATGCCGAGCGCGTGCCGGGCACGCTCACCGGCGTGCTGCAGGCGCGCCTGGATGCGCTATCGGCACCGCAACGCGTGGCATTGCAACTGGCGGCCGTGATCGGCCCGGTGTTCTGGGATGACGCGTTGCGCACGCTGGATGCGCAGGCGCCAACCGAGCTGGCGGCGCTGCAGGCGCGCTCGCTGATCCATGCGCGTGAACCGTCGAGCCTCGAAGGGCGGTGTGAATTTGCGTTCAAGCACCACGTGCTGCACCAGGTGAGCTACGACAGCGTGCTCAAGCGCGTCAAGAAGCCGGCCCATGCGCGCGTGGCGAGCTGGCTTGCCACGCAGCCGGGCCTGGCGCACCTGGACCAGAT
>JANMAS010000584.1:0-1769 GCA_031359975.1 Burkholderiales bacterium | reverse complement strand
GCACCGCCGACACCGTCCTGCCCGATCCGCCGGCCGGCGAGGTCACGGGGCTGCCGGACGTCGTCGACCAGGTGGCGCTGGCGCGCCTCTATGGCGAACCGCTGTTCGCCATGCCGCAGGATCTGTATATCCCGCCCGAGGCGCTGGAGGTGTTTCTCGAAGCCTTCGAGGGCCCGCTGGATCTGCTGCTGTACCTGATCCGCAGGCAGAACTTCAACATCCTCGACATCCCGATGGCGGATGTCACCCGCCAGTACCTCGACTATGTCGAGCAGATCCGCACCCGCAACCTGGAGCTGGCCAGCGAATACCTGCTGATGGCGGCGATGCTGATCGAGATCAAATCGCGCATGCTGCTGCCTTCGCGCAAGGCCGATTCCGGCGAAGAAGCCGAAGATCCACGCGCCGAACTCGTGCGCCGGCTGATCGAATACGAACGCACCAAGGCGGCAGCCGCCCGGCTCGACGCGCTGCCGGTACTGGGCCGCGATTTCCTGCGCGCGCAGGTGACGGTGGAGCAGCCCGAGCAGCCGGTGGGCCCCGATGTGCACCCCGATGAACTGCGCGAAGCCTGGATCGACATCCTGCGCCGCGCCAAGTTGCACGCTCACCACCGCGTCACCCGCGAACAGCTCTCGGTGCGCGATTTCATGAGCCAGGTGCTGCGCCGCCTGCAGGGCCAGCGCTTTGTCGAATTTCAGGATCTGTTCACCGTAGAGCACGGCCCGCAGGTGATGGTGATCACCTTCATCGCGATGCTCGAGCTGGCGCGCGAACGCCTGCTCGAGATCACCCAGGCCGAAGCCTTTGCGCCGATCTATGTGAGGCTGGCCTACCTGCCGGTAGACCAACCCAGCGAACTCCCCAACGAACTCCCAAACGAACTCCCAAACTGAGCGTTCATCGCCGGCCGCCCGGTGGTGGCCATCAAGGGCGGCAAGGTGGTCACACTGTGGATCAGGGCGGCGATGCTGGCGGTATGCGTCTTGGCCCGGATGGCATTGATCTGGGTGCGCACGGTGGTTAACGCCACACCTTGCCGCTCGGCGATGGCCGGCGGACGAACACCCTCGCACAGGCGCGCCAGCACCCGCGTCTCAGCCCCGGTGAGGCCATGCGCCAGCGCATAACACTGCACCGTGAGGGGATCGCACACGCAGCGCTTGCCCAGCACCACCAGCACCGCACCGGCGTCGTCGGCAATCGGCAGGCGGCCCAGCGGCACCACCGCCACCACGCTACGGCGTGAACTTTCGCCGCCGAGCACCAGCAGCTTGCGCAAGCCCCGCAGCGCCGCCGATTCGATGGCCTTGAGCAGGCCGCCTTGATCGCGCAACACGGCACGGCCATCGCGGAACAGCGTCGACAAGATCACGCCCTCTTCGAGCGCCTGCACCGCCACCTGGTTGGCATGCAACACGGTGCCGTCGCGGGCGACAAGCAGCATGCCGTAGTCGACTTCGTCGAGCATGGCGGCCAGCCAGCCGGAGTGATTGGGCCGATGCTCGACATCGCGCCGGGCGATCGGCGCCGAATGCATGGCCATTGAATCATCGAATCGTTCGGGGGTGATCAACATCGTCATTCGCTCCTTCAAGCCACGCGTCGGCGACGCGTTTGCTGTGGAGCGAAGAATTGCCCTGGAGGGGTGGGCCAGTCCTCCAGCGCCCTGGAAGGCGCCTCAAACGTTCTGAAGCCAGAATTGGTGCACCCCGATCGCCGGATACGGCAATCGACCCTCCGAGAGGGTCGGGCCTTGCTTGGGGCGG
>JANMAS010000578.1:0-2428 GCA_031359975.1 Burkholderiales bacterium | reverse complement strand
GACCCGCGGCGATTCCGGTGGCGGCGCGGTCGCACAGCCTCCGATGAGGCCGGCAAGGCTCAACAGGATGACCGACAGCTTGGAGGGCTTCATGGCGACGAGCGACCTGCTCGTACTATCGCCGATCGCGGCCCGGCATTCAACCCGAACCACGCCCACCCCGGGCGAAAAATAAAACGCGGCCCGGCGTGAGCCGGGCCGCAGCGCCCCATCACGGCAGGGGATTCGCGGGGCGCAAAACCGATGCTGTTGTCGGCGTCGTCACCCAGGCAATCAGGTCTGCGACCAGCCACCCGTGCGGGGCAGGTCAGTGGTCGGCAGGCCGAAGAATTCGCAAATGAGTTCCCACATGGTCAGGATCCTAGGGGTTGACGCACACACCCTGGTGCGATTACCGCTAGTGTGCTCACCCCACCTGCACTTTTGAAGCTACAAAGGTTTGTAGGTCGCCGCGCGTTGGCTTTTTGCACCACCTTGTATGGCGGTCACCACTCGGTTTTCGGCCGGCGGACAAGGCCGCCGCGCGCCGCGCTCAGAGCAGGCCGAGGGCCATCGCCTTCAGGGCCGCCTGGTGCTTCGAGCTCGAATCGAGCTTCTTGAAGACATTGCGCAGGTGGAAATTGACCGTGTGCTCACTCACGGCGAGGATTTCGCCAACCGCCCATGCGGATTTGCCGTCCATCGTCCACTTGAGGATCTCGAGCTCGCGTGCGGTCAGCTTGGGGCGATCTTCGCCGTCGTTGGCAGGTAGCAGCAAACGCGAGGCCGCGTCCTGGGCATGCACAGCCAAAAACTGCAGGTCGGCGAGCAGGCGGGTGAGTTCGACATCCTGGGTTGGAAGATGCTCCTCCCGGTCGAAGCCCAGCAGAAAGTGCCGGTGCCCCGGGAGGTGCAGCGCCACCGCGATGCCGGTCTGGTAGCCATAAGCGGCTTGTTGTTCCCACAGATCGCCGGCGCCCTCGGCGGCGTAGAGGGCCTGGTCGTAGATGAACGGCACGCTCAGGCGCTTCAGGCGTTTGAGCACCGGATCGCGCAGCGAATCCGAGGAGCTCTTGGCCGATGTCTCGAAACCTTCCGGCGTGTTGCTCACGCTGAGGAATACCGCCTTGTCGCCCGGCCGCTCGACCACCACCGCGGCGGTGGCGAGCCCGAACCCGATGTCGTTGGCAAAACCCACCAGGCGTGCCTCGAACGACTCGACGGTGCGCGATTGGCTGACGTCGAGATAGCGCTGGAGCTGCATATTTGGCACGAACCTACCAGAGTTTGCAGCTTGCCGACCAGGCCCCTGGCGCCGAAAACTGGGGTTCTCCAATCAACGGGACGGTGTCATCATGATGTCTATTCAACCTTGGCGCGTTGTGACGTGGAGTCCGGTTGTCGCCACATTGGACTCTTTCTGCCAGGCCGTGCCCCACATGCGCCAACTGGCCATGACGGTGCATCCGGGCTCCGAGGATGGCCTGAGTTGCGGCCAGGTGCTCTGGGGCACCGACGCCGCCAACGACGCCATCGGCATTGCATGGGACTGGGCCGAGGTCAACCACGGCGTGGTCGCGATGGTCGATCCGATGACCCTGGCGTCGAACGTGGTGCTGGTCGCGTCTGACGACTCGCGCCTGGTCTCCGAAGAGCAATTGCTCGAGATGCATTGGGCGATCCACCGATTCGATTGGCAGACGGAAATCGCCACACGCATCAGCGGGCTGTGCGAGGCGGCGTGATACCGCTACCGGCTCGCGGTAGGGGCTGCATATTTTCCAGGGCATGCGCAGATTGTCACTAATTGTGCATGCCCGTGGGGCAACTGCCTGCCCGAGCTGAACGACTACCGCACGCTTTTGTGGCAATCCGTGCTCGATATCGCGGCGCCATGAGGCTTTCGGCCTCTCCGAATGCGCCCTCAGCCGCTAGGAAACCACCTGGTAGTACAGGTTCTGCGGGTGGCGGGCCTGCGCAAAGAACAGCCAGCGCTCAGCCAGCAGACCTATCGCCTGCACCGCCATCGCGACCGGCAACAAGGCCAGCGGCGCACCGAACATCAACATCGAGGCCAGCAGCAGGGCTGGCAGCGCGAAACCCAGGCCGTGCAAGGCGAGCCGGACATGGCGCACCGCCGCTGCACTGGCGCCGTGGAAGAACTCGCGCGTGTTGAATGAGCCGGCCGACATGCCCATCGACTTCTGCACCAGCTTGCGTGACGCGATGCCGGTCGCGCTTTGCAGGGTCGATTTCGGCTTCAGTGCGACGTTGCGGCGTAGGGACACGGTGCGCGCGGCCCAGGCTGTCAGCGTCAGCATCAGCACCCAGGGCGCGAGCGCCCGCGCCAGGGCCGGCTGGCCGCCGAGCACGGCCAGCGCAGCCGCCCACAGTGCCCCCGAGGCCAGGCCGATCAGCGTGTAGTTGTCGACGGTCAGCGCATGCGCCC
>JANMAS010000577.1:0-15127 GCA_031359975.1 Burkholderiales bacterium | reverse complement strand
GAGATCCTGCGCATCCCCCTGATCGGCGTGATCCCCGAATCCGAAACCGTGCTCGACGCATCCAACCAGGGCGTGGCGGCGGTGCACCTGGCCAACACCGATGTGTCGGAAGCCTACAAGGATGTGGTGGCGCGCTTCCTCGGCGAGACCAGGCCGATGCGCTTCGTCGATGCCGATAAGCCCGGTTTTTTCAAGCGCCTGTTCGGCGGGAGGTGAGGCGATGTCGTTTCTTTCCTTCTTCATCGGCGAAAAGAAAAAGACCGCCTCGGTGGCCAAGGAGCGGCTGCAGATCATCCTCGCGCACGAGCGCGGCGGGCGCGGCGGCAGCCGCAGCGATTACCTGCCGGCCCTGCAGCGCGAACTGGTGGCGGTGATCTCGAAGTACGTATCGATCCGGCCCGAAGACATCAAGGTGCAACTCGAGCGCCAAGACGACCTCGAAGTGCTCGAAGTGAAGATCGAGCTGCCCGACGCGGCGCGCTGACACCAACTTCATGCATGCTCGGGGCATGCGATCCCAGACCATTTCGCCTGCCGCGACGCAGCCACGGGACGGCCGCTTCGACACCGCGCTGGTGTGGTACTTCGTGCTCGTCTGGGGCTCGGGTTACATCGCCAGCAAGACCGGCCTGCAGTACGCCGCGCCCTTCACCTTCCTGTGCCTGCGCTTCACCCTGGGCCTGCTGATCCTGGTGCCGTGGATGCTGATCGTGCGGCCGGCGTGGCCCACCGATTGGCGCTCGGCGGCGCACATCGTCATCGCCGGCCTGTTGATGCATGCGATCAACCTGGGCGGCAGCCATCATGCGCAATACCTGGGCATGTCGGCCGGCATCACCGCGCTGATCCTCGCCACCCAGCCCTTGTTCACTGCCGCGTTCGCCGATCGATTCATGCGCCAGCCGCTGGCACGCGCGCAATGGCTCGGCGTGGGGCTGGGGCTGGCGGGCGTGTTGCTGGTGGTGTGGCACAAGATCGACTTGCGCGCGGTGACCACCAGCAGCCTGATCGCGGTGTGCATCTCGCTGGTGGCGATCACCGCCGGCACGCTGTATCAACGGGTGTTTTGCGCCGAGGTGGATCTGCGCAGCGCCTCGCTGATCCAGTTTGCGGCGTCGCTGCTGGTGCTGGCGCCCCTCGCGTGGCGCATCGAAGGCTTCGTGGTGCGCTGGAGCTGGCCTCTGGTGGCCGCGCTGGCGTTCCTGGTGATCCTGGCCTCGATCGGCGCGGTCAATACCTTGCACGCCTTGATGCGACGCGGCCACGCCACGATGGTGACCAGCCTGCTCTACCTCACGCCGATCGTGGCGGTGGTGCTGGAGTGGCTGCTGTTCGGCGTGGTGCCGACAGCCTTGAGCGGGGTGGGCATCGGCGTCACCTGCCTGGGTGTGGCGCTGGTGGCGCGCAGGCGCTGAGCCCATGAAAAAGGCCGGTGGAGCCACCGCTTTCGCGGCGCATCCACCGGCCCGTGCCGGAGCCCGGGTCGGCTCTTAGTTCTGGCAACCGAGGGTGTTCAGCCGGTCGTAGGCCGCCTTGGCTTGCACCAGGCCGTAGCCGTAGCTGTTGTCGCGCCCCACAGCGCCCAGATCCAGCGCCGACTTGTTCAGGGTTGAGCGGATCTGCTCGTTGCTGCAGCTCGGGAAATAACTCCACACCAGCGCCGCGGCGGCAGCCACGGCCGGCGTGGCCATCGAGGTGCCGTCGAAGTAGGCGTAGTTCCATGCCGTCACGGCCACGGTGGTGGCCTGGCCGAGCTGGGCCTGCATCGCCGCACCATCGGTGTCGGAAGCCGTTACCGAGGGGATGCCGGTGGTCACGTCGCCCAGCGTGCCGCCAAACGCGCCGGGAACGTTGTTGTAGACGATCGCGCCGACGCCGCCGCTGGCTTCGCAGTTCGACACCTTGGTGGCGAAATCGATGTTGCCGCGAGAGATCAGGCACACCTTGCCGGTCATCGACGAGATCACATCACCAAAGCCGAAGTCGGCCAGCGGCGCGGTGGCGCTGCCCTTGGGCGAGCCGGCCATGCCGGTGGCGTCGTAGCTGGTGGAACCCACGCTCACTTCAGCCTTCTCGCCGGTGCCCATCGGCACGGTGGAGAGCACGGCCACGCCGGGCCCGGCGATCTCGACGTCCTTGTTGCGCTGCGAAAAGCTGGCCAGTGCCCGATTGACATCGATGGCGGCCACCGACATCACCGCGCTGTAGCCAGCGGGGTAGGAGGTGAGCGTGTTGCCGCCGTTGCCGGCCGCGGCGATGGACAGGATGCCGGCGGCCTTGAGGTTGCCGAACTGCTTGCTCTCCGCGTTGTTGGGCAGGGGGCCGCCAAGCGACATGGTGATGATGTTGGCACCCGCCGCTTCGCACTTCTTGGTGGCATTGATCAGGTTGGACGAATAAGCCCAGCTGTCGGCGCCGAACACCTTGACGATGTGCAGCTTGAGCTTGCGCGTGGGCAGCACACCGATCACGCCGGTGTTGAGGTTGTTGATGCCGGCGATGGTGCCCGCCACGTGCGTGCCGTGGTGGTTTTCGTCGGTGTACCACCAGCCGGTTCCGGAATCGAATTCACCGGTGACATCGTTGCCGGCGAGATCTTCGTGGGTGTTGTCGTAGCCCGAATCGATGATGCACACCTTGCGGTTGGCTGCGAGCTTGTCGCCCTCGGGCATCTGATCGGCCTGGACCATCTTGATGCCGTAGGGCACCAGCTGGCCCTTGCGATACGGCGCTTGAGACGGCGTCGTGAGGGCGGCCATCGGCACACGCCGGGCGTCTTCTTCGATCGCATCGATGTGCACGTTGCGCTTGAGCGCGGCGAGCATCTTCCTGGGCAGCTCCACCGCAACGGCCTCGCCACCGATGATCTCGAGCTTCACGCGGCCGCCGGCATGGGCGATGGCCGCACGGGCGGCAGCGGCGGCGGCAGAACCGGGCTTGAACGACACGATGACACGGGTGGTGTCGGCAGCAGCCTGTGCAGCACCGGTGAGTGCCATCAGGGCAAACGCCACGCTCATGGCGGCGCAGGGCTTCGTGATCGACGTGGTTAAACGTGAGGTCATCGGGGAAACTCCAGAAGTCAACGATGGGTTTTTTGAAGGCCCGGGGCGACCGCCCAGGGCACGCAAGGCCGCGAGTCTGCTGACCAGGGCCAGGGGCGTCAACCAAATTGGTGCACGTTTGGGCGGCGTTGCGTCGGCCTTCGTCACGCCGTGACGAAGGCTGTGAGATACAACACGTTACATGTGAGGCGCTGCGGCATCCCGCCGCGGCGATCTCACGCCAAAACTACTCCGCCGACAGCTTGCGGTCGCGGATCAGGGCGTGCCAGAAGGTGGTCTCCTTCTGCACAAATGCTGCCAGCGCCGGCCCATCGGTGGGGCTCACTTCGAGGCCGAACTCCTCGAGCTTGCTGCGAATCTCGGGCAGTTTGATCGCCTGGTTCATTTCCGCGCCCAGGCGCGCGGTGATCTCTGCCGGTGTGCCTTTGGGCATGAACAAGCCCTGCCACGCAAACACCTCGAAATCCTTGATGCCGAGCTCATCGAGCGTGGGCACGTCGGGCAACGACGGAATGCGCTTTTTCGACATCACCGCCAGCGCCTTCACCTTGCCCGCCCGGATGTGCGGCAACCCTGCCGCCGTATCGAGCACCATCATCGGCAACTGGCCGGCAATCACATCCTGCACCGCCGGCGCGGTGCCACGATAGGGCACGTGCACGATGAAAGTCTGGGTACGATCCTTCAGCAGCTCCATCGCCAGGTGGTGCGGACTGCCGATGCCTGGCGAGGCATAGCTGAACTTGCCCGGGTTCTTGCGCACGTCGGCGATCAGTTGCGTGGCCGTGGCAAAACCGGATGCGGGGTTCACCGCCAGGATCAGCGGAAAGCGCGCCATGAAGCCCACCGGCACAAAGTCGGCGGGGTCGTAGGGCAGCTTCTTGACCATCGCCGCGTGGAACACCATCGCACCGTTGTCGCCGGTGAGCAGCGTGTAGCCATCGGGCGCTGCCTTGGCCGCCATGTCGGTGCCGATGATGCCGGCGGCGCCGGGGCGGTTGTCGATGACGATCGTCTGCCCGAGCTGTTTGCTCAGCTGCGCACCGAGCTGGCGGGCCAGAAAATCCGAGCCGCCGCCGGGCGGATAGGCCACGATCCAGCGCAAGGGCTTCGACGGCCAGGCCTGCGCATGGGCACGCCGCGGCATCCACAGTGCAGCCGGGCCTGCCAGGGTGAGTGCGGCCTGCAAGACGGCGCGGCGGGATGCCTGAGGTTTTGTCATGGAAAGGCCTTGAGGGTGTCGACAATGCGGAGCACGCAGCATACAAAGCTTTTCACCCGATTTTCGGCTCCTCCAACCCTGCCGCCCATGATCTGGATCGACGATCAAACCCCCTTGCCGCCGGCCCATCTGGCACTCGACAAGCATTCTGACGCGCCGGGCCTGCTCGCGGCCGGTGGCCGGCTCACCACGGCGCGGCTGGCCGAGGCGTATGGCAAAGGCATCTTTCCCTGGTATGGCCCGGGCCAGCCGGTGTTGTGGTGGAGCCCGGACCCCCGCATGGTGCTGCCGGTGGCCGAGTTCAAGCTCTCGCAATCGCTGCGCAAGACATTGCGGCGCGGGCTGCGCGATGGCCTTTTCGAGATTCGGTTCGACCACGCCTTTGCCGACGTGATCGCGGCCTGCGCGAGCACACCACGGGATGGCCAGGACGGCACCTGGATCGTGCCCGAGATGGTGGCCGCCTATCGGGCCTGGCACCACGCCGGCGCCGCCCACAGCGTGGAAACGTGGGTCAACGGCGAGCTCGTCGGCGGCCTGTACGGCGTGTGCATCGGGCACATGTTCTTCGGCGAATCGATGTTCAGCTGGCGCAGCGATGCGTCGAAGATCGCGCTGGCCGCGCTGGTGGCGCATTGCCGCACGCAGCAGATCGGCCTCATCGACTGCCAGCAGGAAACCAGCCACCTGGCCTCGTTCGGCGCGCGCCCGATTCCGCGGGATCAGTTCTTGCGTGAGGTGGCACAGCGCACGGCCGACGCAGCGATCGTGCGTTGGACCTATGATCCGCTGCAATGGGCCGGGATGGGCCTGCTACAGCCCCATCCTGCTCGCCGTATGCCCTCGACTGACGATCCGGAATCCGCCGCGTGACGCATCCCAAGGAGCTTCCGCTGGCGTCGTTGCAGTTCTATGCAACGGCGCCCTACCCCTGCAGCTATCTGGCTGGGCGCCTCGCGCGCTCGCAGGTGGCCACACCCAGCCACCTCATCCACGCCGACGCGTATTCGAGCCTGGTGAGCGCCGGCTTCCGGCGCAGCGGCATGTTCACCTACCGGCCGCACTGCGATCAATGCAAGGCCTGCGTGCCGATGCGCGTGCCTGTGGAGAGCTTCGCCGCCACGCGCAGCCAGCGCCGCGCCTGGAAGGCCCACCACGGCCTCAAGGCCCGCGTGCTGCGCCTGTGTTTTGTGCCCGAGCATTACCAGCTCTACCTGCGCTACCAATCCGGCCGCCACGCGGGTGGTGGCATGGATCACGACAGCGTCGACCAGTACACCCAGTTCCTGCTGCAAAGCCGGGTCAATTCGCGCCTGGTGGAGTTTCGCGACACCACCGCCGACGGCTCGCCCGGCACCTTGCGCATGGTGACGATCCTCGACGTGCTGAACGACGGCATCTCGGCCGTCTACACCTTTTACGTCCCCGACTCCGCAGCCAGCTACGGCACCTACAGCATCCTGTGGCTGATGGAGCAGACGCGGCTGCTGAAGCTGCCGCATGTGTATCTCGGCTACTGGATCGCCGAGAGCCCGAAGATGGCCTACAAGGCGCAGTTCGGGCCGCATCAGGTGCTTCTCGATGGCCACTGGGTGTGGCCCGCGGCGCCCTCGCCTGCCTGAGCAGTGCCCGCCCGGGCGCCCGCGCGCCCGGGGTCAGGGTGCCGGCGAGCGGTCGAGTCGGAAGAGACTGCCTTTGCCAGCGACACCGCCCTGGCCATGGCTGCCATACAAGCGCCGGTCGGGCCCCTCCACCAGGGTCTGCGGGTGGATGAAAGGCCACGGCGATCCGTCGCCGTCGATCGATCTCAACACCCGCAGGCCGCCGTCGCGGCCGAGCACCCACAGCGTACCCCGGCCATGCGCGCCGCCCTGGAAGGTACTGCCGTACAGACGACCATCACTGGCGGCGGTGGCCTCCACGGTCGGGAACGCTCCGTCGGTTTCGTTGAACCGGTGCAGCACGGTCACTGCGCCGTCGAGGGTGGCGACGAACAGCGTGCCGCACCCGGAGAAGCAGCCGTCGCCACCGATGTACGTGCTGCCATACAGGCGGCCATCAAGCCCCAGTGTGAGCCCGGCGTTGGGCAGCAGTCCGTCGAACGGCAGCTCGAACGCATGCAGCACCGTGAGCTCGCCTGCCGTGGTGATGCGAAAGAGCACGCCCTGCCCGCCCACGCCGCCAGCGGAGGTCACGCCATACAGTGCGCCGTCAGCGGCCATGACGGGTGTGCCTCGCGGCGAGGCGGCCTCGGCAGCCGTGCCTCCGAACGAATGCAGGAGCGTCACTTCGCCTTGGCGTGTCAGGCGGTAGAAGGTGCCCTGGTTCCACACGCCACCCAAGGCAGTGAAGCCGTAGAAATGACCGTCGGCGTGTTCAACCAGGCCGTGGATCGGCACGGCGCCGTCGTCCGCGCCGCCGCGGAAGGTGTGCAGCACCGTGTGCGCGCCGTCTGCGGCGAGGCGGTAGACCGTGCCGCGGCCGCCGCCGAGCTCACTGCCCTGGCGCGTGGTGCCGTAAAGCGCGCCGTCGCTGGCGCGGATCAGCCCGGCGTTGGGCGATGATCCACCCGCGCTCAGGCGCTCGAAGCTGTGCAGCGTGCGCAGCCTGCCCCGGGCATCGAGGCGGAATATCGTGCCCGCACGATCACGGCCGCCATAGGCGGTGACGCCGTACAAGGTGCGGCCGGGGCCCACCACCAGACCGCCCGGCCCCGCGCCATCGGGCATGCCGGAGAAGCTGTGCAGAACGGCGTAATCGGTCGCGGCAGGTGCTCGCGACGCGGCGTCGGGGGCGGCCGCCGCGGCCACGGCGCCGAGGCTTGCCAAAACCCAGGTCAGGGCCCATGGTGCAACACGTTGGAACAGTGGCATGTGGACTCCTGTTGCAGGGCTCGGCCCGGATTCACAACCTGTACAACGTGCCGCTCACCGCCGTGCGCCCGACGCCGTAGCGACCGCCCTCGCGCGTGATGCCATACAGACGCCCATCGGAGGCCTGCATCACCTGGCCCGGCCCGGTGCCTGTCGGCCCGGCGTTGGGATCGACGATCCGATGCACCAGGGTGACCTGGCCATCGGCACGCATGCGCACCACGCCCTCGTCCACCGCCACGCCACCCTGGACATACGGCCCATAGAAGTGGCCATCCTCGGCTTGCGTCAGCGACCCGGGGAACCAGGCGTTGCCGCTGCCGTTGGCCAGCACCAGCGACAGACGATCGTCGGCCTCGAGGCGAAAGATCGTGCCCCGCTCGTACTGCCCGCCCGCGCCGCATCGGCCGTAGAACGAGCCGTCTCGCGCAGCGCACAAGGAGCCCGACGGGAACACGCCGAATTCATCGGCCCAATCGAACGCATGCAGCCAGGTGAACTCGCCGTCCAGCGTGAGGCGGAACAAAGCGCCTTGCGTCTGCGTACCGACGGACACGGCGATGCCCACCAGGTGACCGTCCTGCCCCAGCGTGAGCGTGCTCTCCAGCCCTGCAGTGATGCCGCGCGGGCCTTTGTCGAACGATCGCAACAACGTGTGCACGCCCTCCGGCGTGATACGAAAGAGCGTGCCGCCGCCTGCTTCGCCGCCCGCGTAGGTACTGCCGTAGAAAGCGCCGTCGGCAGCCTGCACCAGACCCGCGGCCGGCGCAGCGCCTTCGGGCCCCGTGAAGACGTGCAGCACCTCGTAAGGCCCGTCCGACCTGATGCGATAGACACAACCGCGGCCATGCACATGACCGCCCCAGGCGGTGCCGTAGAGATGGCCGTCGGCACCCTGAATGACCGCGCTGCGCGGCTCTGCGCCGGACAGGCGATCGAATCGATGCACGACGCTGTAACCACCGCGTGGATCGATCCGGAACACGGTGCCGCTGCCCAACCTGACACCCAGGCCACCGCCCCCATAGGTGCTGCCGTACAGGCTGCCATCGGCGAACTCGGTCAGCGGCGCGTTGGGGGATATGCCGTCGTCGGCATTGCCGAACGAATGCAGCCGGCGATAACGCGCCGGGCCCGGGAACGCCGCCAGAGCGCCGCTCGGCGCCAGGCCGAACAGCAAGCCATGCGCAGCAGCCAGCGGCGACGCAAGCATCAGTCGGCGGCGCGCGGAAACCAGGTCGGGTTGCATCAGGTGTCAGCTCCAGCGGCGCGGCAGCCTGGCGATCGCGCACGCTCTGCCCGCGATGCAAGTGTGTGTCACAGCGAAACCGCCCACCATCCCACCGAAGTCGTAATGGAAAACGTGACTTGGCAGCCGGCCACGGGCACAGCGGGCGCCCTCGAAAACGTCATCAGTTCGTCACGCTGCCGTCACGCGAGCTCACCACCATGTCGCACTGCATTACCCAACCAGCGAGCCCCACTTGATGAGCCAGCACGACGATCCCGAAGACATCGGCACCAACGACAGCCCCAACCCGCATTTCCACACCGTGCTCGACACACGCCTATCCCGCCGACGCGTCCTGATCGGCGGCGCCGGAGCCGCCGGTGCCGCCGTGTTCGGCAGCGTATTGACCACCGGCGCGACCGCCGCGCCGTCGATCACTGCCGCTCCCATCAAGACGCTGAAGTTCAACGCCGTCGCAAAGAGCGTGGCCGATCTGGTGAGCGTGCCTGCCGGCTACACCGCCTCCGTGCTCTACGCCCTCGGCGATCCATTGGCCGCCGACGTGCCCGACTACCGCAACGACGGCACCGACACCGGGTTCGAGATGCGCGCCGGCGATCATCACGACGGCATGGACTACTTCGGCCTGTCCAGCGATGGCAGCCGTCGCGACGTGAACGGTAGCAAGCGCGCGCTGCTGGCGATGAACCACGAAGCACTCACCGACAACTTCCTGCACGCCAACGGCTCCACCGTACGCCCGCGCCCGGCCGCCGAATCCGACAAGGAGATCCCGGCCCATGGCGTGTCGATCGTCGAGATTCGCCGCAACCCGACCGGTGTGCGCTACGAGAAGGGCTCGCCTTACAACCGCCGCATCACGCCGATGACGCCGGCGGTGATCACCGGCCCGGCGCGTGGCAACGCGCTGATGAAAACGGTTTACAGCGCCAACGGCAGCGGCTGCCGCGGCACCATCAACAACTGCGGCACCGGCCGCATGCCCTGGGGCACGCTGCTCACCGGCGAAGAAAACTGGGCGGGTTACTTCACCCGGTCGATCACCGACGATGCGGCGCGCTCCGACAAGAGCGTCACCTCGCTCAACCGTTACGGCCGCCTGCAGGGCGGCAGCAGCCGCCACGGCTGGGAGACCAGCGGCAGCGACGACAAGTACCGCCGCTGGGACATCAGCAAGACCGGCCTGTCGGCCGACGGCACCGACGACTACCGCAACGAACTGAACACCTTCGGCTACATGGTCGAAATCGATCCGTACAACCCGCAATCGGTGGTGCGCAAGCGCACCGCGCTCGGCCGCTTCGCGCATGAGAGCGCAGCGGTGTCCAAGCTCGTCGCCGGCCAGCCGATCGCGCTGTACATGGGCGACGATTCGCGCAACGAGTACATCTACAAGTGGGTGTCCGCCGCTGTGTGGTCGGCTGCCGACGCCAACGCCTCGGACCGCATCGCGGTGGGCGACAAGTACCTCGACGACGGCAAGCTCTATGTGGCCAAGGTGCTGGCCGACGGCACCGGCCGGTGGATCGAGCTGAACATCGCCAACCCGCTCATCGCCGGTTATGCCGTCTACCCGTTTGCCGACCAGGCCGATGTGGTGGTGAACGCTCGCCTCGCCGCCGATGCCGTGGGTGCCACCAAGATGGATCGCCCCGAATGGTGCGCCGCGCATCCGTTCACCGGCGAGATCTACTTCACCCTCACCAACAACAGCAACCGCAAGGTGGACGTCACCAGCTCGTCGCAATCGCAGGTGGATGCGGCCAACCCGCGCTCTTACGCGGACAGCTACAACGGCGGCATGGCCGGCTCACCCGGCAACATCAACGGCCACATCCTGCGCCTGGCGGAAATCGGCGGCGCCGATGCGCTGGCCTTCCGCTGGGACGTCGCCATCTTCGGCGCGCAATCGGATGCGGACGCCGGGATGATCAACCTGTCGTCGCTCACCGGCGACCAGGATTTCTCCAGCCCCGACGGCCTGTGGTTCAGCGAGGTCACCGGCATCTGCTGGATCCAGACCGACGACGGCGCCTACACCGACGTGACCAACTGCATGATGCTCGCCGCCGTGCCCGGCACGGTGGGCGATGGCGAGACAAAAACGCTCACCTACACCAAGGCCGATGGCTCGACGCTCAGCGTTTCGACGCCGGTGGGCAGCGCGCCAACAGCCAACCGGCTCAAACGCTTTCTCGTCGGCCCGAAGGATTGCGAGATCACCGGCTGCTGTGAAACCCCGGATGGCCGCGCGCTGTTTGTCAACATCCAGCACCCCGGCGAGACGATCATCGGGACGGATGTGGCCGATCCCGGCAAGTACCTCAGCCACTGGCCAGGCAATGCCGGCTACGGTGCCGGCGGTGCGCTGGCACGCCCGCGCTCGGCAACGATCGTGATCACCAAGAACGACGGCGGCCGTATCGGCAGCTGATCACCGTGTGCTGGCGGTTGCCTGGAGGCAGCCGCTGGGTCGGGTCATCCAACCGTTGGCCTTTCCAATGCGTGGCGCCTTCGGGCGCCACGCTGCTTTTGGGGCGGGCGGATCAGTTCGCGAACGCCGCGATCCCGGTGATCGCGCGGCCGAGGATCAGCGCATGCACGTCGTGCGTGCCTTCGTAGGTGTTCACCACCTCGAGGTTCACCAGATGGCGGGCGATGCCAAATTCATCGCTGATGCCGTTGCCGCCGAGCATGTCGCGCGCCATGCGGGCGATTTCCAGGCTCTTGCCGCAGGAGTTGCGCTTCATGATCGAGGTGATCTCCACCGCGGCCGTGCCTTCGTCTTTCATGCGGCCCAGGCGCAGGCAGCCTTGCAGGCCGAGCGTGATCTCGGTCTGCATGTCGGCGAGCTTTTTCTGGATCAGCTGATTGGCCGCGAGCGGGCGGCCGAACTGCTTGCGATCGAGCACGTATTGCCGCGCCTTGTGCCAGCAATCCTCGGCGGCACCCAGCGCGCCCCAGGCGATGCCGTAACGCGCGCTGTTGAGGCAGGTGAACGGGCCCTTCAGGCCGCGCACCTCGGGGAAGGCGTTTTCTTCGGGGCAGAACACCTCGTCCATCACGATCTCGCCGGTGATGCTGGCGCGCAGGCCCACCTTGCCGTGCACCGCGGGCGCGCTCAGGCCCTTGGCGCCCTTGTCGAGCACGAAGCCGCGAATGTCGCCCGCGTCATCCTTCGCCCACACCACAAACACATCGGCAATCGGCGAGTTGGTGATCCACATCTTGGCGCCGCTGAGGCTGTAGCCACCGGCCACCTTCTTGGCGCGGGTGATCATGCTGCCGGGATCGGAGCCGTGGTTGGGCTCGGTGAGGCCGAAGCAGCCGATCCATTCGCCGCTAGCGAGCTTGGGCAGGTACTTCTGCTTTTGGGCTTCGGTGCCAAACTCGTTGATCGGCACCATCACCAGCGAGCTCTGCACGCTCATCATCGAGCGATAGCCGGAATCGACACGCTCCACCTCCCGCGCCACGAGGCCGTAGCAAACGTAGTTCAAACCCGAGCCACCGTAGGCCTCCGGGATGGTGGGCCCGAGCAGGCCGAGCTCACCCATTTCACGAAAGATGCCGGCATCGGTGCGCTCGTGGCGAAACGCTTCGAGCACACGGGGGGCGAGTCGATCCTGGCTGTAGGCGGCCGCCGAATCGCGCACCATGCGCTCTTCGTCGGTCAACTGCGCGGACAGCAGCAACGGATCATCCCAGTGGAACGCCGCCTTGGGAGTGGATGACATGATGGAATCTCCGGACATTCGCAATCGAACCGGAGAGCGTACCAGCGTTGAAACCACCGCCGCGCCGCAAACGCCAGTGGCCCGCGTGAGCGGCTGGCTACTTCTGGAAATACTCGTCGTAGCGGTGCACAAAATCCTTGGCCACCAGCGGCAGGTGGCAGCCACGACACGCCGCCGTCGGATCGGCCGATTTATCGCCGCTGGGCAGGTAGGCGGCGTAGATCCAGTCGCTGTTTTTCAGGCCCTCGGGCGCCGAGGCACCCCAGCCTTCGTTCTTGCCCATCACGAACACCTTGAGCAAATCGCCCTTGACGAGCTTGCCGTCGGGGCCCTGCATCAGCGTGCCGTCGGGGTTGGCCTTGGCGGCGAAGTTTTCCATCACGAAGACAGTGCCGTTGGGAAAGCCCTTGGCCGCGGTGGCCGACGTGGCGTTGCGGCTCATGTAGATCTCGCGCACCTGCTTCGCATCCGGCCGCTGCACGGCGGAGAGAAACTTCGGCCAGGATTTGTAGTCGGCCGGGATGGCCAGTTCGCCGTCCTTCAACGGCGGCGCCATCTTGGGCGCCATCGGCGCACAAGCGCCTAGCCCCACCACGAGCCCCGCCGCGATCACCAACGCCACCAAAACACCCGAGGTGTGGTTCACGAGAGGCCTCCTTGCCGCATGCAGATACAGACCGCGGACCATTCCGCGCCTTTCAGGCTAACCCAAATGGCCCGCGCTGACCAGCAAGCGGCTCGCCGCGATCGCCAGCGGCGGCACATGGGGCAGGCTCACTCGCGTTGCGGCATCTCGCGCAGCTCGGCGCGGTCGACGTAGAACTTGCCCCCGCCCGCGGTCTGGTTGTAGATCACGAGCTGGTTGGCGCTCCATTGCGAGTTGTTGCACACACGCAGTTGCTCCCATTCGTTGGTCTTGGAGGTCCACGCCACCGGCCCGCCGGTGCTTGAGGACGACTGGATCGCCACCTGCCCCGATTTCGCGAACACCCACACCGAGAACATGTACGACTTGGTCGGATCCAGACTCACATCCTGATACACACCACCTTCGTTGCCGCTGGCGTCGACGAATAGCCGAAAGTCACCGCCTGGTCCGGGCGCCTTTCCTTTCACGAGCGTGCTGCACACCCGGGCGCCAACGTTGTTGGAATGCATCTTCCAGCCCTGCGCGGCGGCAACCGGCGTCGGCACCAGCGGATCACCCAATTGCCAGCAGGTCCTGCTGCCTTGCGGCACGCCCGCATCGGGCAGCTCGAAGTCGGGGTTGTCCGCACGGTTGCCGCTGTTGAAGAACGAATCGGGGCACGCGCTGCCTGCGGGCGAAGGCGGCGGTGGCGCGGCCATCGTGGCCGAGGCGGCCAGCACGGTGGTGGCGATGAGCGCAACGCGGGAGGAAAGGGTCGGCAAGTTCATCTCGATGCTCCAATGGTGAGGGGGTGTCGAGCTGCTGCCTGATGCGCCGAGCCCGTATTCATACAGACGGAATCCGGCCGGCGATGGGATCATCGTGATCGAATCCGTTGACCCACCGCCCCTTCTTTGCCCACGCCCCTGCATGGAACCCCTCATGACCGATCCCCACATCCCGACCCTGCCCGCGCGCTACCTCGAACGCCTGCACACGCTGATGGCTGGCGACGGCCGACGCCTGATCGGCCTGGTGGGCCCGCCCGGCGCGGGCAAGTCCACCCTGGCGGCAGCCATGCAAAACGCGTTGCCGGGCCTCTCGCAGGTGGTGCCGATGGATGGCTATCACCTCGCCAACGTGGAGCTGCGCCGCCTGGGCCGCGACGGCCGCAAGGGCGCGCACGATACGTTCGACAGCGCCGGCTACCTGGCGCTGCTGAAACGGCTGCGCGATCCGGCCGAAACCGGCATCGTCTACGCACCCGAGTTCCGCCGCGAGATCGAAGAGCCGATCGCCAACGCGATCCCGGTGTTTCCCGACACCCGGCTGGTCATCACCGAAGGCAACTACCTGCTGCTCGACGAAGGCCCGTGGGCCGGCGTGGCGGCCCTGCTCGACGAGATCTGGTACGTGGGTATCGACGACTCGCTGCGCAACGACCGCCTGGTGCGCCGGCACGAACACTTCGGCCGCAGCCACGACGCCGCGCTGGCCTGGGTGGCGGGCACCGATGAGCCCAACGCGCGCCAGATCGCCGCCTCACGGCTCCGCGCCACCGTGCAATTCAGCTGGGAGGCCTGACGATGAAATCGCTGGGCAAACGCGCCGAAGGCCTGCGCCTCGAACGCATGCGGGCCTCGCCCATGTGGAACGGCGAGGGCTTTCGCAACATCCATCCGGTGCGGCCGGGCCTGCGTGACCGCGGCGCGCCATCGCCTTCGCTGGGCGACTTTCTCTGCCCGGCCGACGGCAGCCGCCGTGTGCCCACGCATCCGCTGCCGGCGATCGACCCGCGCGACACCTGGTCGCGCCCGGCCGGCAGCGGCCTGCGCGCCACCTGGCTGGGCCATTCCACCGTGCTGATCGAGATCGACGGCCTGCGCGTGCTCACCGATCCGGTGTGGGGCCCGCGCGCGTCGCCCTCGCGACTGGCCGGCCCCAAGCGATTTCAGCCGGTGCCGGTGCCATTGAAAGCGATGCCGCCGATCGACCTGGTGATCGTCTCGCACGATCACTACGATCATCTCGACTACCCCACCATCCGCGAACTGGCGCGCCTGGAGGTGCCGTTTGTCACCTCGCTCGGCGTGGGCGCGCACCTCGAAGCCTGGGGCGTGGCCGCGCACCGCATCACCGAGCTCGACTGGTGGGAAACCTGCACGCTGCCGGGTGCCGACCTGAGCGTGACCGCCACGCCATCGCAGCATTTTTCCGGCCGCGGCCTGAAGGATCGCAACGCGACGCTGTGGTCCGGCATGGCCATCCGCTCACCACGCCATCTGGTGTTCGTCAGCGGCGATACCGGCCTTACCCTCGAATACACCACCATCCGCGAGCGCCTGGGCCG
>JANMAS010000245.1:0-11991 GCA_031359975.1 Burkholderiales bacterium | reverse complement strand
CGGCGCGGGCTCGCCGCTGGCCAGAAACCTGCGTCATGCGCGCATCTGGCTGCAGGCGCGCAGCCGCGGCTTGCTGGCCACCCAGCGCCGCACGCCTGTGCCGGGCATTGCGTTGCCGCCCACGCGGGCCGCCACGCCGCAGCCCGCGATCAAGGTGTCGTTCTGGGCGCGCCATGCCGAACTCCTGCGCTTCACCGCGCCGGCATATGTCGGCCTGGTGGTGGTGGTGATCGCCACGCAATGGCTGCTCGGCCGCTCACTGACAAGCTGGAGCTACACCAACGCCCTGCTCGTGCTCGCGTCTTTTCTGGTGGTGCTGGCATTGGGGCAGGGCGCGGTCATCCTCAGCGGCGGCCTGGATCTATCGATCCCCTGGACCATCGGCCTGTGCGGCATCCTGCTGGCGGGCATGGTCAAAGGCTCGGACGCCGCGCTGCTCCATGCCTTGCCCATCACGCTGGGCGTGGGCGTTCTGATCGGGCTGCTCAACGGCGCGGGCATCGTGTGCCTGGGTATCTCGCCGATCGTGATGACGATGGCCGTCAACGGCATCCTGCAAGGGCTTGCGCTGCTTTACTCGAACGGCACGCCGGACGGTTTTGCATCGCCGCTGCTGCGCCGCTTCATGACCGACCAGTCCTTCGGCGTCACCCCGGTGGTGCTGTTCGTTGCGGTGTTCGTGGTGGCGGCGGTGCTGCTGCTCGGGCGCACCGGGTTCGGCCGATCGGTGTATGCCGTCGGCAACGGGCAGCGTGTGGCCACGCTCTCCGGCGTTCGGGTGGGCCGCACGATCGTGGGTGTCTACATGCTTTCGGGCCTGTGCTCGGCGATTGCCGCGGTGCTGCTCACCGGCTTGTCCGGCCAGGCCAGCCTGGGCATGGGCGATGAGTACCTGCTGCCGTCGATCGCGGTGGTGGTGATCGGCGGCACATTGATCGTTGGCGGCCGTGGCCACTACCTGGGCATGCTGGGCGGCGTGCTCATGTTGACTGCCCTGCAAACCTTGCTCGCCGGCACCACGCTGCCGTTTGCCTCACGCTCCATCCTGTTCGGCCTCGTTGTGCTGGCCGCCGTGATCGGGCTGCGTGAGCGGCGCGGCTGAAGTCGGGTCTTGAATTGAACTCGCCATCAAGGAGATCGGCATGCGCATAGAAGTTCTGGTCGACGTGAAAACCACGCTGGGCGAAGGCCCGCTGTGGGATGTGCAGGAACAGCGCCTGTACTGGATCGACAGCTTCGGCTGCCGCGTGTTTCGCTGCACCGCCGACGGCCGTGAAGTGCGGGCCTGGGATGTGCCCGAGAAGATCGGTTCCATGGCGCTGCGCCAGCGCGGCGGCGCCGTGCTGTCGTTGGCCAACGGCTTTCACTTTCTCGACTTCCACAGCGGCGACACGCAGCTGATCGTCGACCCCGAACCCGATCTGCCGAACAACCGCATCAACGACGGCAAGGTGGATCATCGCGGCCGTTTTGTGGCCGGCACGATGGACACCATGGAAGCCGGCCCGAACGGCGCGCTCTACCGTCTCGATGCGGATCTCTCCCTGCACAAGCTCGACAGCGGCATCGTCGTCTCCAACGGCCCATGCTGGAGCCCGGATGGCGCCACGCTCTATTTCGCCGACACCTGGGCCGGCGAGATCTGGGCCTACGACTACGATCTGGATACCGGCGGTGTATCGAACCGCCGCACCTTCACCAAGATCGACATGTCGGCCGGCGGCGCCGCCGATGGCTCCACCGTGGATGCCGAGGGTTTCCTGTGGAACGCATTGGTCTACGACGGCAAGCTGTGCCGCTATGCGCCCGACGGCTCGCTCGACCGCGTGATCGAGATGCCGGTGAAGAAGGTAACGAGCGTCAACTTCGGCGGGCCGAACCTGGACATCCTGTTCGTTACCTCGATGGCCAAACCGCCGCTGCCGCGGTTTCCCGGAGACGGTGTGCTGCGGGGCAGCTTGTTCGCCATCCACGATCTCGGCGTCAAGGGCCTGCCCGAGCCGCGTTTCGCGGGTTGATGCAGATCGCCGTCATCGCCCAAGTCATCCACAAGGAATCGACCCATGACTGCATTGCTCGCCGGCCAACGCGCACTGATCACCGCCGGTGCAGCGGGCATCGGCCTGGCCATCGCCACGCTCTTCCACGAAGCGGGTGCGCGCATCATCGTGTGTGATGTCGACGAGGCGGCGCTGGCGCGCACGCGGCTGGCGCATGCCGATTGGGGCGTGCTGGCCTGCGATGTATCGCGGCGCGAACAGGTGGATGCGATGGCCGCCACCGTGGCCGAACGCTTCGGCAACGCGCTCGACATCCTGGTAAACAACGCCGGTATCGCCGGCCCCACCGGCGGCATCGAGCACATCGACCCCGACGACTGGGAGCGCACCATCGCCATCAACCTGACCGGCACGTTCCTCGTCACACGGCGCGCGGTGCCGCTGCTGCGGGCAGCCGGCGGCGGCGCGATCATCAACCTGTCGTCGGCGGCCGGCAAGCTGGGCTTCCCGCTGCGAACGCCGTATTCGGCCAGCAAGTTCGGCATCGTCGGCCTCACCGAAACCCTGGCGATGGAACTCGGCCCACACCAGATCCGCGTCAACGCCATCCTCCCCGGCGTGGTGGCCGGCGAGCGGCAAGACAGGGTGCTTGCGGCCAAGGCGCAGGCCAACGGCATCAGCCTGGACGAACAACGCCAGCGCGCGGTGGCGCGTGTGTCGATGCGCACCATGGTGCAGGCTGACGACATCGCCCAGGCGGCGCTGTACCTGGCCGGCCCGGCAGGGCGCTATGTGAGTGGCGAGCGCCTGAGCGTGGGCGGCAACCTGGAGTCGCTGAGTTGAGCGCGCCGCGGGTTGCGCCTGCTGCGCAGGGGCATCACGAGCGGGCTCGCGAACCGGTGGCGGTGGTGGGCGCGGGCCTGATCGGCCGTGCCTGGGCGATCGTGTTTGCACGCGCCGGCCACCCGGTGCGGCTGCACGACATGGATGCCGCCACCATGGCTGCCAGCCGCGGCTACATCGATGCGCGGCTTCACGAGCTGGCCAGCTTCGGCCTCATCGACGAGGCACCGGCCGATGTGCTGGCGCGCATCCAGGGCGAGCCCAGCCTCGCCGAGGCGGTGCGCGATGTGGTGCTGGTGCAGGAAAACGTGCGCGAGACGGTGGCCGACAAGATCGCCATCTTCGCGCAGCTCGATGCGCTGGCGCCGCCCGACGCGGTGCTGGCGAGTTCAACCTCGTGGCTGCCGGCGTCCACCTTCACCGCCGGCCTGGCGCGGCGCGAGCGCTGCCTGGTTGCGCATCCCACCAATCCGCCTTACCTGGTGCCGCTGGTCGAACTCTGTCCGGCACCCTGGACCACGCCGCAGGCGCTGCAGCGCGCGCATGCGCTGTACACCGGCGCCGGGCAGACGCCGGTGACGCTGGCCCGCGAGATCCACGGCTTCTTGCTCAACCGCGTGCAAGGCGCGGTGCTCAACGAATGCTTCGCGCTCTATGCCCAGGGCCTGGCCAGCGCCGAAGACATCGACAAGGTGCTGAAAGAAGGCCTGGCCTTGCGCTGGTCGTTCATGGGCCCTTTCGAAACCATCGACCTGAATGCACCGGGCGGCGTGACCGACTATGCGCAGCGCTACGGGCCGGGCTTTCGCGAAACGCAATCCGAAAGCCGGGCCTTCGACTGGGCCGACGACACGCTCGCGCGACTCGATGCCGAACGCCGCCAGCAACTCGCGATCAGCGACATCGACGCCCGCTCCGCCTGGCGCGACCGCCGCCTGATGGCGCTGGCCGCGCACAAGCGCGCCGCCCCGCGCGCCTGAACACACCTGCTCAACCGGAGACCATCATGGCCCGCAAAGTCATCATCACCTGCGCTGTGACCGGCGCGATCCACACGCCGTCGATGTCGCCGTACCTGCCGGTGACACCCGACGAGATTGCCGATGCCGCGATCGGCGCCGCCGAGGCCGGCGCGGCCATCGTGCACCTGCATGCGCGCAACCCGGTGGATGGCAGCCCCTCGCAAGACCCGGCGCTGTTCAAGCAATTCTTGCCGCGCATCAAGGCCACCTGCGATGTGGTGATCAACCTCACCACCGGCGGCGCGCCGACCATGACGCTGGAAGACCGGCTGCGCCCGGCGCACGAGTTCAAGCCCGAGGTGGCCTCATTGAACATGGGTTCGATGAACTTCGGCCTGTACCCCATGCTCTCCCGCTTCAAGGACTTCAAGCACGCCTGGGAACAGCCCTACCTGGCCGGCAGCAACGACCGCATCTTCAAGAACACCTTCGCCGACATCGCGCACATCCTGCAATCGTGCAGCGACAACGGCACGCGCTTCGAGATCGAGTGTTATGACATCGGCCACCTCTACACGGCGGCGCACTTCATCGATCGCGGTCTGATCAAGCCGCCTTTCCTGATCCAGTCGGTGTTTGGCATCCTGGGCGGCATCGGCGCGCACCCGGAGGATGTGCTGCACATGCGGCGCACCGCCGATCGGTTGTTCGGCGATGCCTACCAATGGTCGGTGTTGCCGGCCGGGCGCAGCCAGATGAGCATCGGCGCACAGGCCGCCGCGATGGGCGGGCATGTGCGCGTCGGGCTCGAAGATTCCCTGTGGGACGGCCCGGGCGAACTGGCCCGCAGCAACGCCGACCAGGTGCGCCGCATCCGCACCATCCTCGAAGGGCTCTCGCTGGCCATAGCCACCCCCGACGACGCGCGGCGGATTCTTCAGCTCAAGGGTGGGGGTAACGTGGCGTTTTAGGGTGGTAGCGAATCGCTCCAAGGATCAAGGACCTGCACGCCAAGCCCTTGCACATCCCGCAGGTTGCGGGTGACCAGGATCAAACCGTGCTGTGATGCCGTGGCCACCAGCAGGCTGTCGATGGCGGGCAGCGGCCTGCCGGCTTGTGCCACGAGCCGGCCCCAACGATCGGCCACGGCAGCGTCGATCGGGAGAATGCGCCCGGAAAAAAACGCTGGTAACTCGGTATCAAGCCAATCCAACAGCAGCAGTCGTCGCGGATGGTCGCGCATGGCCTCGATACCTTTGCGAATCTCGCCGAGCGTCAACACGCTCAGGTACAGCGTGCCGGCCGGGCGCTGCGAAAACCAATGCACCACCCGCTCGTCGGGCAGCTTGCGACGCAACTCCGAGAGCACGTTGGTATCGATGAGATAGCTCATGGAGCAAGCTCAGTGCTTCGCACAACGCTGGGTTCGCATTTGGGGCGGCCGGGCAGGCTCATAAGCCAAGCTCCGTGCTTCGCACTGCGCCGTTCGCCTTTCGGACGGCCGGGCAGGCTCACAGCGGCAACTCTCTGGTGAGGCTCCCGTCGCGCTCGAACACCAGCTCTTCATCCAGACCGGCCAGCGGCGAGGTGCGCATGAAATCCACCACCGAGGCCATTTGGCCTGACAGCCGCTCAAAGGCGGCGCGCGAGAGCACTACCGCGACCGAACGGCCATGGAGCGTGATGTCTTGCGGGCCATCGATCTCGGCTCGTTTGACGACTTCCGACAACTTCGCCTTGGCTTCCTGCATCTGCCACGTTTGCATGTTGATCTCGAAGTCTGACTAAACAGGTCAGATTATAGATGGCTCGTCGCCGCATCGCCAGCCCGGGCCGAATCGCATCCGGATGAGCGGCCGCTCTGGTCGAGCTGGAGCGGCGGATCGGTCAGTCGCTGGTGCAGCGGCAGCCCATCGGCTACCGGCTGACCGGGTTCGGCCAGGAGATGCTGCCCTTTGCCCAGGCCGCCGGCGTCATCCGCATGACCTGCCCCGAGCCCATCGAGGAACTCGCGGGCCACGCACGGGTCGGCTTCGACGACACGATGGCCTGGCACCGCATCGCCCAATGGCTGCGCCAGGTGGCGCCGGATGTGCCGCTGGTCGCGCGCAGCAACAGCGTGCTGGGGCTGGTGCCCGAACTCACCCGCATCTGGCGCCTGCTCACCACCCGGGAGCTGCGCCGCACACCGCGTGTGTCCGCCTTCTTCGATTTCATCGTCGAGGAAATCGAGACCTTGCGGCCGATCATCGCGGGGTGAATATCGATCATGACCCTGAAGCCCGAAGGGACCGGCAAGGCCGCCCTGCGGGTCAGCCCTCGGCGAGTGATTGCGCGACGCTCACCAGGTCGAAGCGATCCTGACGATAGGCGGCCACGGCGGCGGATGCGGTGAGCGATTCGGTGTCGGCGTTCACACCGAGTGCGTCTGCGGCGCTGTCGCGCAGCCTGGTCTTCAGCGCGGCAAATTCGCCGTGGCTGAGTGCACCGTCGCCATCGCCATCGGCGGCCTCGAACACCTTGGCCAGTTGTTCGTAGGCCGCGTCGGCGGTGCCGCCGGTGGTGGCCAGGTTCTCCGGCGTCGTCGATTCAATGCCCGGACGATGTGTCGGCCCCGCGGCCACGAACTCGCTTTTGCGCAAGCCGCCGTCGGCGCTGCCATCGATGCGGCCGAACACCGTGCCGCGGGGTTTCGATTCGCTTTCCGAGCCGAGACGGCGCTGGAGGAACTGCAGCGTGTCCTTTGGCGGCGGCACCAGGCTCTTGGTGGCGGCATCGAGCTCGGCGGCGCTCAGACTGCGGTTGGAATCGGTGTCCACCCGCTTGCTCAACGTCGCCGATCCGTGGGTGTCCAGGCCAGTGCTTTCGCGCACCTGTGCACGCGCCGATTTCTGCTCGGCGATGTCGACGCCCTTGGTGCCGCTGTCGGCGCGGTCCAGCGCCTTGCGCTGCACGCCGTCGCCGCGGGCCGCCGCGTTCATTGCCGACCAGTCGGTGCCAGAACCGAAGGTTCCTGTGATGGTGCTCATGGGATCGTCCTTTGGATGGAGTGGCGGCGGCCGGCGCCGAGAACGGCGGGCCGGCGCGGGCCGGCGGTTTGTGCAGGAGTAAGGTACCGGCCGGCGCGCTGGGGCTGCGCGCCGAGGAACACCGGAAATCGCCCGCTCTTCGGTGGTTTCAGCTTTCGAGCCCAGCCATCACGGCATCCGGCTGACGCAACGGGTCGCCGGTTCAGCCGACGCCGAAGCGCTTGCCGAAGGCCTCCGCCGCAGCGCGGCCGCGCATCGCCGCGATCGTCTGCGTGGCCTGCCGCAGGAGCGGCGTCAGCTCGGCGAGGTTCTTCGCCTTTTCCATCTTGATGGACATCATTTCGGCTGCGGGCCCGATGCTGTCGGTGAGCGCGCGCACGGCGGCGCGGCGGGTGTTTTCCAACTCGCTGCTGGCCACAGTGCCGGCGGGTGCGGCGGCGGCCGGCGGTGGCACCGTCTCGCCGACCGCTTCGATAAAACCCTGCTCGACCAGCGCGCGCAGCGTCTCGTCGGCCTGCTGGGTGACCAGCGTCTTCAGGTCATCGACATCGCGTTTGCCATCGGCAAGGATCAGCGCGCTGCGCATGCGCGGCATCAACCGATGAGCCCGGGTCTCGATTTCGGCCAATCCCTTGGCCGTCTTGCCATAGATCAGTGCCATGTCGTGGTGTTGGCGGTGTCAGCTGAGGGGCGGTGGCGTAGCAAGGCAGTCTATTGCTTCGCGTGACGGCGGCTGAGGTGGTGCTCAGGGATCAGTAGCCCAGCGCCAGTCCGGCCGGTACCCTGGATCCCAACCGTTGCCGAATGTCCACCAACGACATGCACTGGCTGCCATCGGGCTCAAAGTTGTCAGGCGAGAGCCAGGTTTCGAGTGCCGCCTTCACGGCCTGCCACTCGCTGTCGATGATGGAGAACCACGCCGTGTCGCGCGAACGGCCCTTGTAAACCACCGCCTGGCGGAAGATGCCTTCAAACGTGAAGCCGTAGCGCAGTGCAGCGTTGCGCGAAGGCGCGTTCAGACTGTCGCACTTCCACTCGAAGCGGCGGTAGCCCAGCGTGTCGAACGCCAGCTTCATCAGCAGGTACTGCGCTTCAGTCGCCGCGGGCGTGCGCTGCACCAGGGGCGAATAGTTGATGTTGCCCACTTCGATCACACCGTGCGCGGGGTCGATGCGCATCAGAGACAGAAAGCCCACGGCGCGCTGGGTTTGACTGTCCACCACAGCGAAGAACAGCGGGTCGCGACTGGTTTGGATTTGCGCCAGGTAGGCCGAAAACGCTTCGCAGCTGGTGAAAGGCTCTGTAAACAGGTAAGTCCAGGCGCGCCCGTCGGGTGCTGTGGTGTTGGCCGCAAACAAATCAGCGCCGTGGCGCTGGGCGTCGATGGGTTCCAGGCGGCAGAGGCGGCCTTCGATGGTCGCGTGCGGTGGGAGTGGCCGGGGCGACCATTCCGGAACCGGATCGCCGATGGCTTGGCCGTAGTCGTTGAGGCGTGGCATGGGCGCTTTCCACTGCGGTCAATCTGGGGCGATGAGTCTAGGCCGGCGTGACACTGAGCCGCAGGCCCACGGCGTGAAGTACCTTGTGCACCGTGGCGATGGTCGGGTTCCCGTTCTCCGACAGGGCCTTGAACAGCGACTTCTCGCCCAGCTCGGCCCGGCGGGCCACTTCGGCCATGCCATGCGCCTTGGCAACCTGGCGCAGTGCCAGAAGCAGCGCCGCAGGGTCGTCCATCTCGAGCACGGCTTCCAGGTACGCGGCAGCCTCGACCGGGTCGAGCAGCGCGGCGTCCAGGGACTCGTCATAGCTCTTGTCGCGTGCGTTCATGGTTCACCTCGCTTTCGCCAATCGTTCAAGTAGGCCGCCGCTTGCTTGATTGCGGCAGCCTGTCCCGACTTGTCGCTGCCACACAGCAAGAGCACGACGATGGGCCCCTGCCGGCTCAAATACACCCGGTACCCTGGCCCATGGTCGATTCGCAGTTCTTGCACTCCATCCTGCAAAGGTTTGAAATCACCGAAGTTGCCGGCCTGCACCCGCGCCAGCCTCGCTCTGATTCGGGCCCTGGCCTGCACGTCGCGCAATGCCGCAAGCCACTCGTCAAACGGCGCCCTCTCATCGGACGTCAGGTAGGTGCGCAATACGATCATATCGGTACTCTAAAAGATACCACTGCCGATGTGCTGTGTCCATCGAGATCGCGCTACGCTGCCTCGTTTTGGGATAGCGAGTCGCCCTTAGACGATATGAAAGCGCCTGTCTGGCGGAAGCGGTGAGATTCGAACTCACGGGCCCTTGCGGGCCGCCGGTTTTCAAGACCGGTGCAATCGACCACTCTGCCACGCTTCCGGATGCACCTTGCGGGGCGGGCGCCCCGGGGGCTTGGCCGTGTGCTGGTCGACCGGCCGGCCCATCCTGGCGCGAAGTTTAACGTTGGCGGGAGCGCGAGGCACAATCAGCCGCGCTGCCCTGCGGCGGCCCACCCTGAACACCCCATCGAGGAGACACGCGCCATGCCTTCCACCAAGATCCTTGTCGCCCAGGGCGGCGGCCCCACGGCGGTGATCAACCAGTCGCTGGCCGGGGTGGTGCTCGAAGCGCGGCGCTTTGCGCAGGTGGAGGCGGTGTATGGCGCGCGGCATGGCGTGAGCGGCATCGTGGGCGAGGATCTGGTTGATCTGGCGCGCGAGACGCGGGCCAATCTGGAGCTGGTGGCGGCCACGCCGGCCTCGGCGCTGGGCTCCACCCGCGACAAGCCGGATGCCAAGTATTGCGGCGAGATCTTCAAGGTGCTGCAGGCGCATCAGATCGGCCAGTTTTTCTACATCGGCGGCAATGATTCGTCCGACACGGTGCGCATCGTGAGCGAGCGGGCGCAGGCTTCGGGTTATCCGCTGCGCTGCGTGCACATCCCCAAGACGATCGACAACGATCTGGTGGGCAACGATCACACGCCCGGTTTTCCATCCGCCGCGCGCTTCGTGGCGCAGGCCTTTGCCGGCGCCAACCTCGACAACGCGGCCTTGCCCGGCGTGTATGTGGCGGTGATCATGGGCCGGCACGCCGGCTTCCTGACCGCCGCGGCGGCGATGGCGCGCAAGTATCCCGATGACGGCCCGCACCTGATCTACGTGCCCGAGCGCACCTTCTCGATCGAGCGTTTCCTGCGGGATGTAAAAGCCGTGCATGAGCGCCTGGGCCGCTGCGTGATCGCGGTATCCGAAGGCATCCACGATGCCAACGGCGCCCCCATCCTGGCCGAGCCCGGCAAGGCGCTGGAGCGAGATCCGCACGGCAACGTGCAGCTCTCCGGCACCGGCGGTCTGGCCGATCTGCTGTGCGAGCACATCAAGCAGCAGCTGGGCATCAAGCGGGTGCGCGGCGACACCTTCGGCTACCTGCAGCGCTCGTTCCTCGGCTGTGTATCGGATGTGGACCAGCGCGAAGCGCGCGAGGTGGGCGAGCAGGCGGTTCAGTTTGCGATGCGCGGCGATCGCAGCGGCTCGGTCTCGATCAAGCGGGTGGGCGATTACGCGGTCAACTACGAGCTGGTGCCGCTCGAATCGGTGGCCGCCAAGACGCGGGTGATGGAGGATGTGTTCCTCGCCGACGCCGGCAACGATGTCACGCCGGCTTTTGCCGACTATCTGCGCCCGCTGCTCGGTGGCGGCATGCCGCAGGCGGGGCGGTTGCGAGCCGGCGCGGTGGCCAAGGTGCTGGCTGGATGAGGGGCTCGCGGGCTGAAGGCTCTGCTGCCCGCCTGCGTGATATCTGATCGGGCGGGTACCCATGCCGCTTTGACGATCAACATTAATGTAGCTACTATAATACGTGATCATTGATTTTGATCCGGCCAAGGACAAGTTGAATCGCGCTCAGCATGGCCTGTCTTTGGCGTTCGCCACGAAACTCGTCTGGGATGAAGCCCTCGTGTGGGTCGATGAGCGTTTCCGGTACGACGAGATCCGATTGGTCGGGCTCGCGCCGTAAGGCAACACGCCGTACTACGTGGCATTCGTTGACCGCGGTGAATCCCGAAGGATCATCAGTCTTCGATATGCAGAGCGAAAAGAGGTCACGCACTATGTCGAAAACTTCTCCTAGGCGCGCCATCCAGATGCCGTCAACGGCAGAAAACGCCAAGATCGTCGCCGCAGCACGCGCCGACCCTGACGCGCAGCCAATGACGAAGGCCCAGCTCAAGGTCATGGTTCCCTTGAAGTCCCTGCGCGGACGCCCTCCATCGAACAACAAGAAGCTGTTGGTTTCGGTTCGCTACAGCCCGGAGGTCATCGCTTACTTTCGAAGCACCGGTGAGGGCTGGCAGGCCCGCATGGATGGTGTGCTCAACGACTACGTCGGCAGGCAGACGCAGCGTCGCGCGCGCAAGTTGACTTGATCGCGGCAATGAAGCGCTGCGCTGCCATGGTCGCATTCAGTCGGGCTCATCCCCCGCCAACCGCGCCGGATCGAGCAACCGCGCGAGCTCTTCGCGCGGCAGGGTGGTCTGCTCCTGCGCCACATCGATGATCGGCCGGCCTTCGCGGTAGGCCTGCTTGGCGATCTCGGCGGCTTTGGCGTAGCCGATGATCGGGTTGAGGGCGGTGACGAGGATGGGGTTGCGATCGAGCGCGTCGCGCAGGCGTTGATCGTTCACCGTGAAGCCGGCGATGGCCCGGTCGGCGAGTTGGCGGCTGGCGTTGGTCAGCAACTCGATGCTGCGCAGCAGGTTGTGCGCCACCAGCGGCAGCATCACGTTGAGCTCGAAGTTGCCGGATTGGCCGGCCACGGTGATCGCGGTGTCGTAGCCGATCACTTGCGCGGCCACCATCGCCACCGCTTCGGGGATCACCGGATTCACCTTGCCGGGCATGATCGACGAGCCCGGCTGCAGCGCCGGCAAGGCGATCTCGCTCAAGCCCGCGAGCGGGCCGGAGTTCATCCAGCGCAGGTCGTTGCTGATCTTCATCAGCGTCACCGCCAGCGCCTTGAGCTGGCCCGATGCGGCCACCGCCGTGTCTTGCGAGCCCATCAACGCAAAGAAGTTGTGGCCGCGCACAAAGGGCAGGCCGGATGACGCGGCCAGCTCGTTGGCCACGGCTTGTGCAAACTCGGGATGCGCGTTCACACTGGTGCCCACCGCGGTGCCGCCGAGGG
>JANMAS010000490.1:0-2908 GCA_031359975.1 Burkholderiales bacterium | reverse complement strand
ACCGAGGTGTAGAACGGCGGCGTGTGCTCCATCCATTCGAGCCGGAACCAGCGCTCGATGGCCGGCATCGATTCGAGGATGCGCTGCTCGAGTTCGTTGATCGGGCTGGTCAGCGCCGTGATGAGGTGGGGAACCATGGGTCGCTTCCAGACTAAGGGATTGAATTCATTCTAGGATGTGCGCATATGGGGCGATCTTCGGGTTTCGCAAGCCCCGTCGCCGATTCCGGTCGATCACGGCTGACACGCCAGGAGAGTTCACATGAAGGCGATCTGGAAGGATACGGTCATCGCGCAAAGCGACGACACCGAGCTGGTGGAAGGCAACCACTACTTCCCGGCTGCCTCGCTGGACCGCCGTTATGTGGTGACCAGCAACCACCGCACCACCTGCCCCTGGAAGGGCGAAGCGAGTTATTACTCGCTGCTGGTCGACGGCGATCTCAACGGTGACGCGGTGTGGTATTACCCGCAGCCGCGTGAGGGTGCCGAGATGGTGAAAGACCGCGTGGCCTTCTGGAAGGGTGTGCAAGTGCGCGACTGACGCGCAGCGCGTTCCCATGAAAAACGGGCCGCTGCTGCGGCCCGTTTTTGCTCTCGCGGCGCGCCAGGCGCGCCGCTCCTGGCCGCTTACTTGTTGTACGCAGTTTCGCCGTGCGAGGTGATGTCCAGCCCTTCGCGCTCGGCCTCTTCCTTGACGCGCAGCCCGATCGTCAGATCGACGATCTTATAGGCCACCACCGAGACAACGCCCGACCACACCACCGTCAGCGCGACGGCCTTGAACTGGATCCAGACCTGGGCGCCGATGCCGTTGGAGCCCATCGAAGCGGTTACCCAGTCGGTGACGAGCCCCGGGCCGCCCAGATCCTGCGTGTTGAACACGCCGGTGAGCAACGCACCGATGATGCCGCCTACACCGTGCACACCGAACACGTCGAGGGTGTCATCCGCGCCCAGCAGGCGCTTCAGACCGGTCACGCCCCACAGGCAGGCGAAGCCGGCGATGAAACCGATGGCAATCGCGCCCATCAGGCCCACGTTGCCCGCTGCCGGCGTGATCGCCACCAGGCCGGCTACCGCGCCGGAGGCGGCACCGAGCATCGAAGCACGCCCCTTGTGGATCGCCTCGCCCAGGCACCAGGCCAGCACCGCGGCGGCGGTGGCGGTAAAGGTGTTCATGAATGCCAGCACCGCGCTGTTGCCGGCTTCGAGCGCCGAGCCCGCATTGAAGCCGAACCAGCCCACCCACAGCAGTGACGCGCCGACCATCGTCAGCGGCAGGCTGTGCGGGGCCATCGCCTCCTTGCCGTAGCCCACGCGCTTGCCGATCATGTAAGCACCCACCAACCCGGCCACGGCCGCGTTGATGTGCACCACCGTGCCGCCAGCGAAATCGAGCGCACCCATCTGCCACAGGTAACCCGCCTTGGCGTTCATCGCGTCGACGACTTCCTTGCTCGAATAGGCATCCGGGCCCATCCAGAACCACACCATGTGCGCGATCGGCGCGTAGCTGAAGGTGAACCACAGCACCATGAACAGCAGCACCGCCGAGAACTTGATGCGCTCGGCGAACGCGCCCACGATCAGGCAACAGGTGATGCCGGCAAACGTGGCCTGGAAGGCGACGAACAGCATCTCGGGGATGTAGACCCCCTTGCTGAAGGTGGCGCCGTTGGCAAAGGCATACGTGGCTGGATCGAACACGCCCTTCAGGAACAGCCGGTCGAAGCCGCCGACGAAGGCGTTGCCCTCGGTGAAGGCCAGGCTGTAGCCGTAGATGGCCCACAGCACGAGGATCATCGAGAAGGTGACCATCACCTGCATCAGCACCGACAGCATGTTCTTGCTGCGCACCAGACCGCCGTAGAAGAGCGCCAGGCCGGGCACCGTCATCATGATCACCAGCAGCGTGGCCACCAGCATCCACGCCACATCGCCCTTGTTGGGCACAGGCGCGGGCGCGGCGGCGGCTTCAGCCGGAGCGAAAGCGGCGTCCGCCGCCGGTGCGGCTTGCGCGGCCGCCTCGACGGTCGATGCCGCAACGGCGGGAGCGGAGGCGGCGTCTTGCGCTTGCGCGCCGCCACCGAATCCCAGTACGGCCAAGCTCAAGGCCAAGGATGCAATCAGGCTTTTCATAGGTGTCTCATCGAGGAATTGTTCGAATGGGTGCGCAGGGCCGTACGGCGCCGCGGCGCATCACGACAACGGCCGATCGATCGGCCGATCGGGAGGTGTCGGGCCTCAGAGCGCGTCCTTGCCCGTCTCGCCGGTGCGGATGCGCACCACCTGCTCGAGGGTGCTGACGAAAATCTTGCCGTCGCCGATCTTGCCGGTGCGGGCGGAGTTCTCGATGGCTTCGATCACCTGCTCGACGATCGCATCGTCGATCGCCGCCTCGATCTTGACCTTGGGCAGGAAATCAACCACGTACTCGGCACCGCGATACAACTCGGTGTGTCCCTTCTGGCGGCCGAATCCCTTGACTTCCGTCACCGTGATGCCTTGCACACCAATGGCGCTGAGCGCCTCTCGCACTTCGTCAAGCTTGAATGGCTTGACCACTGCGGTCACCATCTTCATGGTCGTGTCTCCTTGGTTCAAAAGTTGTACTTGACGCCGAGTACCGCGCTGCGCTTACCCAGATCCTTGCCGGCGCCGAAGTACGCGCCGGTCCTGGCATCGACAGCGGCCAGGCTCACCACCAGCCCGCTGAAATCCTTGCTCAGGGTGAGGGAGGCGTCGGTATAGGACGCGGCGCCGGTGTGGCTGACCGTCTGGTGCCCGATATGCGGCGCCAGCATCAATCCTTCATAGACGTCGAAGCTCGCGTTGAGCTCGACGTAGCCACTGCTCTTGCTGTCGGCAAAGCCGAACAGATTGGTCACGCTGTGCGAGTACTTGCC
>JANMAS010000483.1:0-27312 GCA_031359975.1 Burkholderiales bacterium | reverse complement strand
AGTGAGTTACATATTTGGATAATTCGGGCCGCCGCCGCCTTCCGGCGTTACCCATACGATATTCTGCGTGGGATCCTTGATGTCGCAGGTTTTGCAGTGCACGCAGTTCTGGGCGTTGATCTGCAGGCGTTCCACATGATGCTCATCGGCCACGTACTCGAACACACCCGCCGGGCAGTAGCGGCTTTCCGGGCCGGCGTACTTGAGCAGGTTGATATCCACCGGCACCGATGCATCCTTCAGCGTGAGGTGCGCAGGTTGGTTTTCTTCATGGTTGGTGTTGCTGACGAACACTGAGCTGAGGCGATCGAAGGTGAGCTTGCCGTCGGGCTTGGGGTAGGTGATCTGCTCTCACCATTCCGATTCCTTCAGGTAGGTGTGATCGGCGGCTTCGCGGTGCAGTGTCCAGGGCGGGCTCTTGAAACCCATGCGCGGCAACAGCCATTGTTCGATGCCGGTCATCAGCGTGGCGGTGGTGCGCTTGCGCTTGAACCACTGCTTGAAATTCTTGGCCTGCATCAGCTCTTCATGCAACCAGCTCTGCTCGAAGGCCGCCGGGTACGCCGACAGTTCATCGTGCTGGCGGCCCGCCACGAGCGCGTCGGCCGCAGCCTCGGCAGCGAGCATGCCGGTCTTGATGGCGGCGTGGCTGCCCTTGATGCGCGAGGCATTGAGATAGCCCGCATCGCAGCCGATCAGCGCGCCGCCGGGGAACACGGTTTTTGGCAGCGCCAGGATGCACCCCGCAGTGATGGCGCGGGCGCCGTAGCTCAGGCGTTTGCCGCCTTCGAAGGTCTTGCGGATCTCGGGGTGGGTCTTGAAGCGCTGAAACTCCTCGAACGGGCTCAGCCATGGGTTCTTGTAGTCGAGGCCGACCACAAAGCCCACCGCCACCTTGTTGTCGGCGGCGTGATAGAGAAACGAGCCGCCATACACATCGGGGTCGAGCGGCCAGCCGGCGGTGTGCACCACCAGCCCGGGCTGGTGCCTGGCGGGATCGATCTCCCACAGCTCCTTGAGGCCGATGCCGTAGCTTTGGGGATCCACATCGGCATCGAGCCGATAGTGCGCGATCAGTTGCTTGCCCAGATGGCCTCGCGCGCCTTCGGCAAACACGGTGTACTTGCCCAGCAGTTCCATGCCGATCTGGAAGGCTTCAGTAGGCTCGCCATCCTTGCCGATGCCCATGTTGCCGGTGGCTACACCACGTACCGCGCCGCCATCGCCATACAGCACTTCGGCCGCCGCAAAGCCGGGGAAGATTTCTACGCCCAGGCCCTCGGCCTGCTGGGCCAGCCATTTCACCAGGTCGCCCAGGCTGATGATGTAGTTGCCGTGGTTCTTGAAGCAATCCGGCAGAAAGAGCTCGGGCGTGGCGCGAAAGCCGGTCTCGTTGAGAAACAGGAAGCGATCAGATGTGACCTGCTGATGCAAGGGTGCGCCGAGGCTTTTCCAGTCGGGCATCAACTCGGTGATGGCGCGTGGATCCATGATCGCGCCGGAGAGGATATGCGCGCCGGGCTCGGAGCCTTTTTCGAGCACGACGACCGAGATCTCGCTACCCCTGGCCGCCGCAAGCTGCTTCAGGTGGATGGCGCAGGCCAGGCCGGCCGGGCCGGCGCCGACGATCACCACGTCGTATGCCATCGACTCGCGAGGGCCGTAGGTTTGCAGGATCTCGGGGGGGGTCATGGGGGCTGTCCTTGTTGCGGCTGCGTGGCTGCTGCGATTCTAGTTTCGCCGGGGTGGCGTGATATCGTCTTGCGGCCTTGCATGAGCGGGGAGTATCGAACGTTCGGCCAGGCAGAGTCAGGAGCAGACACATGAGTTACAGCATCGATCTATCGGGCCGGGTGGCCCTGGTCACCGGCGCGTCGAGCGGCCTGGGTGCGCAGTTCGCGCGGGTGCTGGCCGGCGCCGGAGCGGGTGTGGTGCTGGCATCGCGCCGCATCGAGCGCCTCAAGACGCTGCGCGCCGAGATCGAGGCCGAAGGCGGCGATGCGCACATCGTGGGCCTCGACGTCAACGATCACGACAGCATCAAGGCCGCCGTGGCCCATGCCGAGACGGAGATGGGCACCATCGACATCCTCGTCAACAACTCCGGCGTCGGCCTGTCGAAGAAGCTGCTCGATGTGACGCCCGAAGACTTCGACGACGTTTTCGACACCAACACCCGAGGCGCATTTTTCGTGGCACAGGAGGTGGGCAAGCGCATGGTGGCGCGCTCGCTCGGCGCAGCGCCCGGCACCTTTACCGGCGGTCGCATCGTCAACATCGCGTCGATGGCCGGGCTGCGCGTGCTCTCGAAGCTCGGCGTGTATGCGATGAGCAAGGCGGCGGTGGTGCACATGACGCGTGCGATGGCGCTCGAATGGGGCCGCTACGGCATCAACGTGAATGCCATCTGCCCGGGCTACATCGATACCGAGATGAACCACCATCAATGGCAGACGGAGCAGGGCCGCAAGCTGGTCGAGATGCTGCCGCGCAAGCGCGTTGGCAAGCCGGCGGATCTCGATCTCACGCTGCTGATGCTGTGCGCCAACGAAAGCCACTTCGTCAACGGCGCGGTGATCTCGGCGGACGACGGATTCGGCGTCTGACCGCGATGCGCATCCTCTCGCCGCTCGAAGCGCGTGTGCTGGGCGTGCTGATCGAAAAGCAGAAGACCGTCCCCGATACCTACCCACTGTCGCTCAACGCGCTCACCGCCGGCTGCAACCAGAAAACAGCGCGTGATCCGGTGATCGCCGCCTCCGATGCCGATGTGCTCGTGGCCATCGACAGCCTCAAGGATCTGAGCCTCGTGTTCGAGGGCAGCGGCAGCCGCGTGGTGCGTTTCGAGCACAACATCGGCCGTGTGCTCGGCCTGCCTGGCGCGGCGGTGGCACTGCTTGCGGTACTGATCCTGCGCGGCCCGCAGACATCCGCCGAGCTGCGCCTGAATTGCGAGCGCCTGCACCGCTTTGCGGATATCTCGTCGGTAGAAGGTTTTCTCGACGAACTGGCCGCCAAGGAGCCGCCGAAAGTGGTGAAGCTGGCGCGTGCGCCCGGCGAGCGCGAAGCGCGCTGGGCCCAGCTGCTGTGTGGCGAACCGGCCGTGCCCGTGGGGCGTGTGGCCTCGGCCGGCCGGGGCGAATCCGATGACGCCTTCAGCGTGAGCGCCGGTGAACTGGCCGCGATCAAGGCCGAGCAAACGCGCCTGGCGCAGGAGGTGGCATCGCTGCGGGCGCTGGTGCAGCGCATGGCCAGCGAGCTGGGCATCGTGGATACCCATATCGAGCCCACCTGAACCCGGAGTTCTCGCATGCGATTCGATCTCCCCGAACAGAAAAAGCTCACCTATGAGATGGTGATCCCCATCCGGTGGGGCGACATGGACGCGATGGGCCATGTGAACAACACGCTGTACTTTCGCTACCTCGAGATCGTGCGGGTGGAGTGGCTGGCCAAGGCCAATGCCACGCCGGATCCGCGCGGGCAGGGGCCGGTGATCGTCAACGCGTTCTGCAATTTCATCCGGCAGCTCGAGTACCCGGGCGACATCCTGGCCAGGCACTACGTGGCCAACCCCGGCCGCAGCAGCTTCGACACCTACATCACGCTGGAGCGCACCGACATGCCCGGGCTGATCCACGCCAGCGGCGGCGCCAAGACGGTGTGGGTTGACTTTCCCGCGCAGAAATCAATGCCGCTGCCGGACTGGGTGCGGCGGCTCGTCGCGTAGCACGCGGCAAGCCTCGGCGCCCGGCCCCAAGCCGCCGACGCGCCCTGTGCGGCGGCTGCGCATCCAGTTGGGGTGAAACTTCGTATGCAGGTGGAAGCCAGCCTATCGTTGGCGCACTGGCGTCTCTAGACTGATCGCTCCATGCCTGCCACCCACCGCCTGAACATACCTCGCGCCAAGCGGCGCTGGGTGATGGCGTGCCTGGTGGGATGCCTCGTGCTGGTGCTGCCGCTGCACGGCTGGTGGGGCGTGATGGTGCATCTGCTCGGTGCCCGCCATGTGCATGACCAGGCAGCCTCGGTCACCGTCGGCCAGGCCGATGCCGCCACCGCCGCGCTGATGCGGCAGTGGCGCTACTTCGGCCGTGTGGATGGGGCCATGCCGGTGATGGCGACCGAGCTGGCGAGCCCGCTCGGCGCAGGGCATCAACACGATGACAACCAGCCCGCACGCCATCACCATGCCATCGACGACACCAGCGTGGTGACGCTGGATGCCTCCCTGCCTGGCGATGCCGATGGCGCGGATGGCGCGTCGGCCTCGGCCGGGTCATTGATGCAGCTCTTTGCGCCCCAGCAGGCCACCGCCATCCGCCTGCCGGCGATGGCCTCGCTGGCATGGCCGGAATTTCTGTCGCAGCGGATCTCGAGCTGGAGTCCGCAACGCGTCAAGCGTCCGCCCAAGCTGGCTTGATCGCCGCACGCTGGCCTGCCGCCCAGCCGCCACGGCCCGGGTGGAAGGCCGCCGCACCCTGCTGAGCTGGAACCTGCCGGCATCGCCGTCCAGCAGCCGGGTGCGCTGGCGCCCTTCGACCGAGTCGTCACGGCTCGATGCATTCCATCGCTGTCATCCGAGCTGCCCTGGGCCAGATCCCGGGCTGGAGCGAAATCATGTCTTCTTCATCCGTCTTTGCCGTGCGCGAGCTGGCCTTGAACGCATGCGCCGCCGGCGTTGCCGGTTTGCTGGCTCTGTCCGGTGCTTCGAGCCGGGCGCAGACCGCCGATGCGGCCGACCCGATCGCGTCGTCTGCCGAGCCGGTTGTCCTGGCCGATGCGCAGCGCATACAAATCACCGGCCACTACGACAACGCGGTGGGCTTGTCCGACGCGGCCTCGCAAGGCGTGATCCGCGCCGCGCTGCTGAAAAGCCGGCCCGCGCTGCGCCCCGGCGAAGTGCTCGAATTCGTGCCTGGCGTGATCGTCACCCAGCATTCGGGCGACGGCAAGGCCAACCAGTATTTCCTGCGCGGCTTCAACCTCGACCACGGCACCGATTTCGCCACCACGGTGAATGGCCTGCCGGTGAACATGCCCACCAATGGCCATGGCCAGGGGTATTCGGATCTCAACTTCCTGATCCCCGAACTGGTGGATCGCATCGAATACCGCAAGGGCCCCTACTTCGCGCGCAATGGTGATTTCTCCTCCGCCGGCTCGGCCGATATCGCCTATCGCAAGCAGCTCGACGCGCCCACGGCGCAGATCACACTGGGCCAGAACGGCTTCCGGCGCGCCTTCCTTGGCGGCTCGACCCCCATCGGCGATCAGCATGCCCTGCTCGGCGCGCTCGAGGTGCAAACCAACGACGGCCCGTGGACCGTGCCGGAGAACCATCGCAAGCTCAATGGTGTGCTCACCGCATCGTGGGGCACGGCGCAGCAGGGCGGCTCGGTGAGTGCGATGGGCTACGACGCGCGCTGGGCATCCACCGACCAGATCCCGCAGCAACTGATCGACGATGGCGCGGTGAATGGTCAACCGTTCGGCCGCTTCGATTCGCTCGACCCTTCCGATGGCGGCCGCAGTTCGCGCTACAGCCTGTCCACCGAGTGGCGCCAGGCCGATGCCAACGGCCACACCCACATCAGCGCCTACGCCATGCGCTACCGGCTGCAGCTGTTCTCCAACTTCACCTACCTGCTCGATGATCCGATCAACGGTGACCAGTTTTCGCAGACCGATTCGCGGAGCAGCTATGGCCTGGCGGCTTCGCGCCAGTGGGCTCATCCGCTGGGCCCGATCGAAGCCCGCAGCGAGGTGGGCGTGCAGCTGAGGCACGACCGTGTCCACGTCGGCCTGTTCAGCACCCGCGAGCGGGAGATCCTTTCGACCACGCGGGAAGACGATGTCACCGAGACATCCATCGGCCTGTACGGCCAGACCGCCGTGGAATGGGCGCCCTGGCTGCGCACCGTGCTTGGCGCCCGCGTCGACCGTTTCAACTTCCGCGTCGACAGCCTGTCGCTGCCCGCCAACTCGGGCCGCACCAGCGCCAACCTGGTCTCGCCCAAACTGGCGGTGGTGTTGGGGCCGTGGCGCAAGACCGAGTTTTTCATCAATGCGGGTCGCGGTTTCCACAGCAACGATGCACGCGGCACCACCAGCCGCTTCGATCCGAAGGATCCGGCCACCGAGGTGGCGCCGGTACCGGGCCTGGTGGCCTCGCGCGGCGTCGAGCTGGGTGCGCGCACCGAGATCGTGCCAGGCCTGCAAAGCTCGCTGGCCCTGTGGAAACTGGATTTCGATTCGGAGCTGGTCTATATCGGCGACGCTGGCAACACCGAGGCCAGCTCGCCGAGCCGGCGTCACGGCGTGGAATGGAACAACCGCTACACGCCCAACGACTGGCTGCTCTTCGACGCCGATCTGGCGTGGAGCCATGCGCGCTTCAAGGGCTTGCTCGACGATCGTGTGCCGAACTCGGTAGATACGGTGGCCTCGATGGCGCTCACGCTGCGCGAAAACGGGCCCTGGGCGGCGCGCATCGGGCCCTGGTCGGGCAGCCTGCAATGGCGCTACCTGGGCTCGGGGCCGCTGATCGAAGACAACAGCGTGCGTTCGGCGCCGTCGTCCACACTGAATCTGCGCATTGGCCGGCGGCTCTCGGCCCACGCCGAGCTCACGCTCGATGTATTCAATCTCACCGACCGCCAGGTGAACGACATCCAGTACTTCTACGAATCGCGGGCCACCGGTGAAAACGGGCCGATCGTGCCGCGTTTGCATGTGCATCCGGCCGAGCCGCGCACCGCGCGTTTGAGCCTGCGCGTGACGCTTTGAATGGTGCTGTGAACGCCGCTGGGAACGGCGCTGCCGCCGCGCTCAGCCCAGGGTGAAAGGCCCGCCGCGTTCCAGCGCGCGCTGGTAGGCCGGCATCGCATGGATGCGCTGCAGCCAGGCCGTCAGTTTCGGGTAGCTGGCATTCAAGCCACCGCGGGAGGCGGCGGCCTCGATCGGAAAGCTCATCTGGATATCCGCCGCACTGAATGCCTCGCCGGCAAACCACGGGCTGGTCGTGAGTTCGCTCTCCATGAAGGCGAGCTGGCGGCTGAGGTTGGGCGTGATCAGCGTCTTGCTCACTTTGTCGGACACACCGCGCAGCACCGGCTTGATGAAAAACGGTACGTCGGCGTTGCGGATGCGATCGAACACCAGCTTCAGCAGCAGCGGCGGCATGGCCGAGCCTTCGGCAAAGTGCAGCCAGTAGGTGAAGCGACGGCGAGCCTGCGTGCCCGCGGCCGGGCGCAATGCATGCCCGTCGTTTCGATCGAGCAGGTATTCGATGATGGCGCCGGATTCGGCCACGGTGATCTCGCCTTCGGTGATCACCGGTGATTTGCCCAGCGCATGCACCCGCAGCAGCTCCGGCGGCGCGAGCATCGTCTCCGGATTGCGCTTGTAGTGCTTGATCTCGTAGGGCAGGCCCAGCTCTTCGAGCAGCCAGAGCACACGCTGCGAGCGGGAGTTTTCGAGATGGTGAACCGTGATCATCATGGAGGGCCCGCCGCTGCAAAGCGACCGAGTGTAGGGGTGTGCGCGGTGTCTGCGCGGTGTCTGCGCGATGATGTCGCTGGCTGGCCGCCGCTGACGGTGTACGCTTCGCCGTGGATCGCATGGCCGCGCCGGTGGCGCAACCGATTTTTCAGCAAAGGCTCCCCTAATGAACAAGATTTATCCGAGCGCCGCCGCGGCGCTGGAAGGCATCGTGAAAGACGGCCAGCTGCTCGCCGTGGGTGGTTTTGGCTTGTGCGGCATCCCCGAAGCCTTGATCGACGCGCTGCGCGACAGCGGCGCGAAGGATCTCACCGTGATCTCCAACAACGCCGGTGTCGACGGCTTCGGCCTCGGCAAGCTGCTCGCCACGCGCCAGATCAGCAAGATGATTGCCAGCTACGTGGGCGAGAACAAGGAGTTCGAGCGCCAGTACCTGGCCGGCGAGCTGAAGCTCGATTTCACCCCGCAAGGCACGCTGGCCGAGAAGCTGCGCGCCGGGGGTGCCGGCATCCCGGCGTTTTTTACCAAGACGGGCGTGGGCACGGTGGTGGCCGACGGCAAGGAAACGCGCGAGTTCGATGGTGTGACGTACGTGATGGAGCTCGCGCTGAAGCCCGATGTATCACTCGTCAAAGCCCACATCGCCGACAAGTCCGGCAACCTCGTCTTCCGCAAGACGGCGCGCAACTTCAATCCCAATGTGGCGCAGGCCGGCGCCATCACCGTGGTGGAGGTAGAAAAGATCGTCGAGGTGGGTGAACTCGATCCCGATCAGGTGCATCTGCCGGGCATCTTCGTGCATCGCATCGTGTTGAATGCGACGCCGGAGAAACGCATCGAACAGCGCACGGTCAGAAAGTCCTGAGGAGATCACCATGGCATGGACCCGAGATGAAATGGCCGGCCGCGCAGCGAACGAATTGCGCGACGGTTTTTATGTGAACCTGGGCATCGGCCTGCCCACCCTGGTGGCCAACCACGTGCCCGAGGGCATGGAGGTGTGGCTGCAGAGCGAAAACGGCTTGCTTGGCATCGGCCCGTTTCCCACCGAAGACGAGGTGGACGCCGACATGATCAACGCCGGCAAGCAGACGGTGACCACGCTGCCCGGATCGAGCATCTTCAGCAGTGCCGACAGCTTTGGCATGATCCGCGGCGGCAAGATCAACCTGGCCATCCTCGGCGCGATGCAGGTGAGCGAGAAGGGCGATCTGGCCAACTGGATGATCCCGGGCAAGATGGTCAAGGGCATGGGCGGCGCGATGGATCTGGTGGCCGGTGTCGGCCGCGTGATCGTGCTGATGGAGCACGTGGCCACCAAGAAAGATGGCAGCACCGACCTGAAGATCCTGCCGGCCTGCACGCTGCCGCTCACCGGCCTGGGTGTGGTGAACCGCATCATCACCGACCTGGCCGTGCTCGACATCACGCCCGGCGGCCTGAAGGTGGTGGAACTGGCCCCCGGGGTGTCGCGCGACGAGTTGCAGGGCAAGACCGGCGTGACGCTGGTTTGACCGCCAGCCGCGCCTTGATGCGACGACCGCGGGCTGGGCGCCGCGGTTGAGCGGGTGCTCAGTTTTCGAGCGAACGACAGGTATCGCCCGCGCAGGCCTTGAGTTGTTGCAGGCGCGCGGCGAGCTTGGCCTTTTGATCGATGCGTTTCTGCAGGGTTGACTTGTGCAGGCTGGCGAGCTGGCTGGGGTCGGCGTCGAGATCGTAGAGTTCCTCGCCGATGAGGGCGGTGCCAAACGCGTCGAGTGTTCTGGCGTAGATCAAGACCTTGTGGCCGCTCGCCTCCAGCGTGAGCGCCGGGTCTTTCGACCGAATCATCAGAAACGGGCGATGCTCGGCGGAAATCCGGTCATCGCTCGGCAGCTCCACCAGCAGGCTGCGACGTATTGATTCGGTGTTGGTGCCTTCGACCAGCCCGCGCAACGAGCGGCCATCCATCACCCTGCCGGCGCTGGCCCGGGCGTAGTCGACGATGGTCGGCGCCCAATCGGTGTTCATGGCCCAATCGCTCACCACGCGGGGTGTGCTCTGGCCGGGCGCGCGAATCACCATCGGCAGGCGGATCGATTCGTCGTACAGATCGGTCTTGGCGATGCGGCGATGGGTGCCGTATTGATAGCCGTTGTCGGAGGTGAAGATGACGAGTGTGTTGTCGAGCACGCCCTCATCCTGCAGCGTGGCAAAAACCTGGCCGATCAGATCGTCGACCGAGCGCATCGCCACCAACTTGCTGTTGTAACCCTCGCGCTGCAGCACCGGATCCACCAGCGCGACCTTGCGCATCCAGGCCGGCTTGTCGGTCATGTTGGCTTCGTTGAACGACAGGCTGGATTCGGTGGGGATCGGGTTGATCGCCGGCGTTGTGGCGTAGCGCGGGGCGGGGCGCAATGAGCGGCCGTCGTCTTCGCCGCCGGACGCGGATTCGTAGTGCGGCGCGCTGGGGGTGAGGGTGAGGAAAAAAGGGCGTGGATCGTTCGCCCGGATGAAGGCTTCAGCGAGGTTCGCCACCACGTCGGTCTGGTAATCCTGCGGCTGCGCACCGTAGGAGACGATGGTGCCGTTGTGGGTCATGCTGTAGTCGAACTGCGCCACGGTGAACAGCGCCTGCCAGGTGTCCCAGCCCGGGGGGATGTAGCTGCCGCCGAGGTCGCTGGCGCCATAGCCGTTGAGGTACTTGCCGATCAGGCCGGTGCGATAGCCGGCGTTGTGCAGCCATACCGCGATGGTGGAGTCGTCACCGGCGAAGTTTTGAAAACCGCCCTTGGGGCCGCTGTTGCGGATCACGCCGTGGTTGTGCGGATACTGACCGGTGAAAAAGGTGCTGCGCGATGGGCAGCAGGTGGACAGCGCGACGAAGGTTTCGGTGAAGGTGGTGCCTTTGTCGACCAGGTGCGATTGCGCGTTGGGCATGTAGCCCAGTTGCAGTGCGGTGGACCAGACGCTCATGTCGAGATCGTCGGTCATGATCATCACGATGTTCGGCTTGGGCGTTGCGGCGGCTTCGAGGCTCAACGACAACACGGAAGCCAAAAGAAACCCAAACGCCCACGCGGGGCGCGATGTGCAATGCAACATGGATCGTGGAACTCCTGAAGGTGCGAGGGATGCGCTGCCGGGTGAATCGCTCCGCCTCGCCCCGGACCATCGAATTGGTGACCAAATGTATGCGGGGCACGCGAATCCCGTGCCAGGCTGTGGCAAGCGCGCCTCATCAAGGTTGAGGGTCGGATCGGCGCGTTCTTGGTGTACGCGGAGCGCTCAGCGGCTGCGCTGACGCTGCTCAGGGCCGGTGTCGGGCTGGCTAGCGCTGGGCTGGCTGGTACCGGGCTGGTGCCGCCGGGCTGGCTAGCGCCGCGCGGCCAGGGCTTTGGCCAGTTCGGGCACCAGCGACGGCCCGCGATAGATGAGCCCGGTGTAGATCTGCACCAGATTGGCACCGGCGTCGATTTTCGCCAAGGCATCGGCTGCGCTCATCACACCGCCGACACCGATGATCGGAAAGGCGCTGCCCAGATGGTGGCGCAGCGCGCTGATCACGTGGTTGCTGGCGGCACGCACCGGCGCACCCGACAAGCCGCCTTGTTCCTGGGCGTGGGGATGGTTGCGCACCGCTTCGCGCGAGATGGTGGTGTTGGTGGCGATCACGCCGTCGATCTGGTGGCGCAGCAAGGTGGCTGCGATGAGCGCGATCTGCGTGTCGTCCAGATCGGGCGCGATCTTCACGAACATCGGTACCACGCGGCGATGCTGATCAATCAGCTCGGCGCGAGCTGCCACCAGCGCGGCCAGCAACGCATCGAGCGCCTCGTCGCTTTGCAACGAGCGCAGGTTCTGTGTGTTGGGGCTGGAGATGTTGACCGTCACGTAGTCGGCGTGGGGGTACACGCCGCGCAGGCCGATGAGGTAGTCATCGGTGGCGCGCTCGATCGGCGTGGCGGCGTTTTTGCCGATGTTCAGGCCCAGGATGCCGCCCTGCGCGCGGAAGCGTCGAACGCGTTGCACGTTGGCGATGAAGGCGGCCAGGCCGTCGTTGTTGAAGCCCAGCCGGTTGATCAGCGCATCGGCCTCGGGCAACCTGAAGATGCGCGGTTTGGGATTGCCGGGCTGTGCCTTCGGCGTGACGGTGCCCACCTCCACAAAACCGAAACCCATCGCGCCGAGGCCGTCGATGCAACGGCCGTTTTTGTCGAGCCCGGCGGCGAGGCCGATGCGATTGGGAAACCGCAGGCCGGCCACGGTGACCGGATCATCAATGCGCGCCTGCGCCCACAGGCAGCGTGCCGGTGTGTGCTGCAACGCGGCGAGTGTGTTCAGGGTGAGATCGTGGGTGGCCTCGGCGTCGAGGCCGAAGAGAAAGGGGCGGGTGAGGGCGTAGGGCACGAACGACATAATCCGGCGATTGTCCCAGAGGCCTTGTGGCCTATGGGTGGGCACAACAGGGCGCAAGCACGATGACACAAGACGAACTGAAGATCCTGGTCGGCCAGGCCGCGCTGGCGCATGTGGTGCACGGCGCGGTGGTGGGTGTGGGCACCGGCTCCACGGTGGATCGTTTCATCGACGCGCTGGCCACCATCAAGGCGCACATCGCGGGTGCGGTGTCGAGCTCGGTGCGCAGCAGCGAACGCCTCGCAGCCCTGGGCATCCGGGTGCTCGAGGCGCACGAGGTGGAGCGCATCCCGGTGTATGTGGACGGTGCCGACGAGATCGATCCCACCGGCTGCATGATCAAGGGCGGCGGCGCGGCGCTGACGCGCGAAAAGATCGTGGCCGACCTGGCCGATCGTTTCATCTGCATCGCCGACGAGAGCAAGCGGGTGGACGTGCTGGGCCGGTTTCCGTTGCCGGTGGAAGTGATTCCGATGGCCGCCGCGCAGGTGTCGCGCCGCCTGCTCGCCGCCTACGCCGGCCGCGCCTCGGTGCGCGAAGGCGTGATCACCGACAACGGCAATCTCATCCTCGACGTGACCGGCCTTCACATCGCCGATCCGCTGGCGATGGAGAGCGAGATGAACCAGTGGCCGGGCGTGGTGTGCGTGGGCATCTTCGCGCGGCACAAAGCCAGCGTGTGCCTGCTGGGCACGCCGTCGGGCGTGACGACACTCACCTACTGATCGCGCCGGAACCCGCTCACCGATCAGGCCGACCGCGCCGACTGCGCCACAAAGCGCGCCGCATCCACCGCGTCCATCAACGAGGTCTCGATCGGCATTGGTGCGCCGGTGATCCACGCCGCCAGCACCTCGCCGGCCAACGGAGCCAGCGTGATGCCGCGTGAGCCCAGGGCACCGAGCACGTACAGGCCCGGCGTGCGCTGCACGTGGCGCGGCTGGTCGGCGGCCTTGTGCGGTGCGGCGGCCGGGCCGAGGGCCACGGCGGGAACCGGGCCGATCAGCGGCAATCGATCATCGGTGGCGCAGCGCCAGCCGACACGGCCGCCCAAGGCGCGGGGGTCGATGGCGCCGAAGTCGCCGACAAGGCGTTTCACCTGCGCCAGGTTGGCCTGATGGTCGGCTTCGCGAAGCTGCGTGTCGGCAGAGGATTCGCCGGCCTCGCTGGTCGCGCCGACCATCACGCTGCCATCGGGCAGCGTGGCCAGGTAGCCACTTCCGGCCACCGGCAAGCTCGGGCGCGGCACGCCGTGTCGATCGGCCAGCGCGGCGCTGATGTCGGTGAGTTGCCCCCGGCTCTGGCGCAGCGGCCATCGCACCGCCGATCCCGCCAGGCGCGCGACATCGGCCGCGTTGGCCATCACCACCACATCGGCTTGCGCGATCACCTGCCCGGCGGCGCCGAGCGCTTGCCAGGCGTCGCCCACGCGCGCCAGGCGTTCGACATGCGACCCGGTGATCACGGTGGCCTTGGCATCGGCCAACCAGGCTTGCACGAGCGCGCGCGGATCGAGCCAGCCGCCGGCATGGCACCACCAGGCGGGCACCTGAACCGATACACCGGTGAGCGCGCTGGCCTGTGCGCTCGACAAGGCTTGCGCCAACGCAGGCGGCCACGGCGCCGCCATCGAATCGGCGTCGATCACGCCGCCAAACTCCGCGCGCAGCAGCCCTTGCAATTGCCCCGGCACGAGGCCATTACGCAGCCAGGGCCCGATGTGGCGCACCAGGTGCAGCGCGGCGGCGCGCAGCAGCCTTGCGTGCGGGCCTTCGGTGCCATTGACCAGGCCGTGGAACAAACCGGCGCGGTTGCCCGAGGCACCGCGGGCGTGTGCGGATGCGGCCTCGATCACCGTGCAATGCCAGCCTTCGCGCGCCAGGGCGTGCGCCGCCGACGCACCGGCAAGTCCGGCCCCCACGATCAGCGCGCTGGGTGCCTGGTTGCCTTCTTGCGTGGGCGCCCGCCCGGCCAGTGCCGCCCGTCGGCCCAGTGGCATCGCGGCGGTGTGCCGCGGCGAGAAGCGCGCCACCGTCATCGCATATTTGCCCGCAAAGCCGGGCGCCTTGTCGACCGTGAAGCCCGCGCTGCTCAAACCATCGAGCACCGTGCGGGCCACGCTCCAGGTGGCGGCGGTGGCATCGGGCGCGGCCAGGCGCGGCAGGGCGCGCCATACCCGCCAATCCCACATCGCGGCGTTGCATGAGGGCGCAAAGCCATCGAGAAAAAACGCGTCGGCCTGCAGCACCAGCTCGCGCAGCATCTCGCTCACCTCGCCAAAGGCCAGCAGCAGGCGGATGCCGCCGCCATCCAGGTCGATCAGGTGCAGGCCCGACACCGGCGTGGGCCAGGCGGCGATCAGCTGTGCGGCGAGCGGGTGAATCGAATCGCCGGTGCCGGCCACGAAGCCATGCGCGGTGGCCAGATCATCGGCCGAGGGGGGATGTTTTTCGATCGAGACGAACCACAGGCGTTGGCAGCGCTGGGGATCGTGGCGCCAGGCCTGCGCGGTGGCGAGAAAGTTGTTGCCCAGGCCAAAGCCGGTTTCCAGGATCACGAAGCGTGATCGGCCCTGCCAGCGCCGAGGCAGATCGTTGCCCTGCAGGAACACGTGCCTGGCCTGCTGCGCGGCGCCGGCGCGCGAATGATAGACATCGTCGAAATCCATCGCACGCGGTGCGAGGGGATCGGAAAAATCGATCCGGGCCGGTGTGATGGCGGGCATCGCCGAAGGTTAACCGCAGGTGCGCTGGAGCCCCTCGGGATTGGCATTCCTCGCGCCACCAGCGCGAGGACACCGGCGCGTCAGACGCGCTTTTTGTATTCGTTGGTGCGGGTATCGATTTCGACCTTGTCACCGGTCTGCACGAACAGCGGCACCGAGATTTCGAGGCCGGTGGCCAGGCGCGCGTTTTTCAGCACCTTGCCGGAGGTATCACCCTTCACCGCGGGCTCGGTTTCGATGATTTCGCGCACCACGGTGGTGGGCAGCTCGACCGAGATCGCCTTGCCGTCGTAGAACACCACTTCGACCGTCATGCCGTCGTCGAGGTACTGGATCGCATCGCCCATGTTCTCGGCTTCCACCTCGAACTGGTTGAACTCCGCATCCATGAACACGTACATCGGATCGGCGAAGTAGGAGTAGGTGCAATCCTTCTTGTCGAGGATGATCTGGTCCATCTTGTCGTCGGCCTTGAAGACGACTTCCGCGCCCGATTCGTTGAGCAGGTTTTTCATCTTCATGCGCACGGTGGCTGAATTGCGGCCACCCCGGCTGTACTCGGTCTTGAGCACGACCATCGGGTCTTTGCCCTGCATGATGACGTTACCGGCGCGAATTTCCTGAGCGATCTTCATGGGTCGAATTCCGTAGTGGGCGCGCCTGCTGGCTGAGGCCGGGCAGAGCCGGCAGTCGGGCGCAAAGCCCTCGATTTTAGCGTTTTTGCGCTACCCAGTCCATCAGCCCGGTCGTGAAGTCGGGTTGGCACAGCAGGCGATCGCGCCAGTTCACGCACCAGTCCGACCAGAGCGCAACCGCTCCGGCGGGGTCGTGGGCTTCGGTGGGCGCTGCCTCCAGGCCGTTCCAGCCCTGATGCAGGGCGCGGATGTGGGCCGACAGCGCGCAGGGCGCACCCGCGGCGAATCGGTCGACAAACGCATCGAGCTTGGCGATGTGGGCGCGGTCATCCTGGGGGTAGATCTGCCACAGGAAGGGCACGCCGGCCCATTGCGCGCGGACGAAGGAATCTTCGCCCCGCACGAGATTCAGGTCACACGCCCACAGCAGGCGGTCGTAGTCGGGTTGCGGCAACCAGGGCAACTGTTGCGCCCGCCACCCGGCGGGCAGGGGCGGTACCGCCACGCCCGGTGCGAGCAGCAGCAAGGTGGGCTGCGCGCCGATCCATCGCGGCAGGCTGGCCAGCGGCGCCGCCGGGTAGCAAAACACGCTGACGAGGCGCTCACCGGCCATCGGCAGGATGCCCTGCGCAGCCAGCCAGATCGTGCGATCGAAGGCGCGGATCTGCGGGATCAACGCCTGCTCACGGATCAGGCCACCGGTGTGGGTGTCGAAACCGGGGTAGTAGAACCACTTCATCAGGCCCGCGCCGGGCCCCATCGTCTGTGGCGAGGGCATGCCGTGCAGGCGCGCCACCTCGGGCTCGGCGCTGAGGTATTCGACGTTGATCCACAGCGGCGGCGTGGCGGCGGCGGCCATGCGCTGCACGAATTCATCGGGCGGGTTGCAGCCGAACGCTTCGATGACCACATCGCCAGACGATTCGGCCGCCATCGCGTTCGACCAAGGCAGCACCTCGACACCTGGCTTGCCGCCCGGCGCCATCCAGGCCAGGGGCCGGGCGTCGTCGATCCACAGCCTGACCTGCACACCCCGACTGGCCAGATCGGCGGCCAGGCGCCAGCACACGCCGATGTCGCCGTAGTTGTCGATCACGCGGCAAAACACATCCCATGGCGGCGAAGGGCGCTTGGCGGGTGGATGCATGGCGCCAATTATCGGGCGGCACAATGCTCACCCGATGCGCAAGAAGCCTTCAGCCGCCGCCGACATTCCCCTCGAGACCGTGGCCCACGCCGAGCCGGCGGTGATCGATGCAGCCCGCGAGCGGCCGGTGGTGGATGCAGCCCGCGAGCGGCTGCTGGTCGAGGTAGCCGCGCTGCCCAGCCTGCCAGGCGTCTATCGCTACTTCGATGCCAGCGGCCTGCTGCTGTATGTGGGCAAGGCGCGCAGCCTGAAAAAGCGGGTGTCGAGCTACTTTCACAAGGATCATGGCGGCACGCGGATCGGCCACATGGTGGGCCGCATCGTGCGGATGGAAACCACGGTGGTGCGCAGCGAAGCCGAAGCCCTGCTGCTCGAAAACAACCTCATCAAGACGCTCAACCCGCGTTTCAACATCCTGTTTCGCGATGACAAGAGCTATCCCTATCTGAAGCTTGTCTCGCACCCGTTTCCGCGCGTGGCCTACTACCGCGGATCGGTGGATCGCAAGCATCGTTACTTCGGCCCTTACCCCGGCGCCTGGGCAGTGAAAGAAACGATCCAGCTGATCCAGAAGGTGTTTCGCCTGCGCACCTGCGAAGACACGGTGTTCGCCAACCGCTCGCGGCCCTGCCTGCTGTATCAGATCCGTCGCTGCACCGGGCCGTGCGTGGGCTTCATCTCGCCGGCCGACTATGCCCGCGACGTAGCCGATACCGAGCGATTTCTGCTCGGCGGCGCGCAAGAGGTGCTGGAGGCGCTGCAGACGCGCATGCTGGCGCACGCCGAAGCGCTGGCGTTCGAAAATGCAGCCGATCTGCGCGACCAGATCGCCGCGCTGTCGCGGGTCTTGCATCAGCAATCGGTGGAGCAGAGCAGCCTGTCGGCGCGCGACAAGGATGTCGACGTGTTGGCGGTCAAGGTGCAGGGCGGACGCGCCTGCGTGAATCTGGCGATGGTGCGTGGCGGGCGGCATCTGGGTGATCGGGCCTACTTTCCCGCGCATGTGGAGGAGGCCGCGTCGATCGCGGCCGACGACACCACCGAAGACGACGATGCCGCGGCGCCGGCCAGCGCTTCGGTTGAAGTGCGTGTGCTCGAAGCCTTCATTGCCCAGCACTATCCCGGCACGCCGATTCCCGCCCAACTGGTGGTGAGCCATGCGTTGACGCCCGTGCTGGTGGAGGCGCTTGCCGAGGCTGCCGGCTTTCGGGTGCATGTACAGCACAACCCCCGCGAACAGCGGCGTACCTGGCTGCAGATGGCCGAGAAGGGCGCCGAGCTGGCGCTGGCGCGTCTGCTCGCCGAAGAAGGCTCGCAACAGGCGCGCACACGCGCACTGGCCGACGCGCTCGACCTTCAAACTCCCGATCTGGCCGCGCTGCGGGTGGAGTGCTTCGACATCAGCCACACGGCCGGCGAAGCCACCCAGGCCTCGTGCGTGGTGTTCGAGGGCCACCAGATGCAATCGGCGCAATATCGGCGCTACAACATCGACGGCATCACCGGTGGCGACGACTACGCGGCGATGCGCCAGGTGCTTTCACGCCGTTACGCGAAGCTGGCTGAAAGTGTCGGCAGCGCAGCCGGTGCCAGCGTTGAAGGGGTGGCGCGCAAGGGCTTGGCGCGCCTGCCCGATGTGGTGCTCGTCGATGGCGGGCAGGGGCAGGTATCGGTGGCGCGCGAGGTGTTCGAAGAGCTGGGCATGGATCTCTCGCTCATCGTGGGCGTGGAAAAAGGCGAAGGGCGCAAGGTGGGATTGGAAGAACTGGTGTTTGCCGACGGCCGCGAGAAGGTCTACCTCGGCCACGATTCGGCGGCGCTGATGCTGGTGGCCCAGATCCGCGACGAGGCGCACCGCTTTGCCATCACCGGCATGCGCGCGCGGCGTGCCAGCGTGCGCACCGGCGGCAGCAAGCTCGAAGACATCGATGGCGTCGGCCCGAAAAAGCGTGCCCGGCTGCTGCAGCGCTTCGGGGGTTTGCGTGGCGTCACCGCCGCGAGCGTGGACGAACTGCAGGGCGTGGAGGGCATCTCGCATGATCTTGCCGAGGAGATCTATCGTGCCCTTCACTGATCTGCGCGCCGGCAAGCCGGCAGGGCGCTGGCTGATCGACCTGTTGCGCGCCGCCGGCGTGGGTGTGCCGCTGTGGCTTGGCGCCTGCAGCACACAGCCACCCGTCGACGCCCGGCCACCCGCTGCGCCAGTGGCACCCAAGGCACCCGATGCGCCCGCCGCCGCGGTGGGCCTGCCGCCGCCGCTGGTTGCTCGCAACTGGGCCGAATTCAAGCTGCAGGCGGCGCGCCGCATGGTGGCCGCCAGTCCGGATGAGTCGTACACCGGGCCGGTCGTCGAGCCTTTGCTGGCCGTGCCGGTGCTCGAGGTGGAGCTCAACGCCGACGGCACGATCCGGCGCGTGAGCGTGCTGCGGGTGCCCAAGGCCGGCCATGTGGAAACGGTGCAGATGGCCATTGCGGCGGTGCATCGCGCAGCGCCGTTTGGCGATGTATCGCGCCTGCCCAAGCCATGGTTGTTCACCGAGTCTTTTCTGTACGACGACACACGGCGCTTCAAGCCGCGAACCCTCAACGAGTAGCGGTGCACAATCGATCCATGTTCTGGACACTCCCCACACTGCTCACCTGGGCACGCATCGTTGCGATCCCGCTCATCGTGGGGGTGTACTACCTGCCGATCGAGGTGCCGATGCGCAACCTCATCGCCACCGTGCTGTTCGTGCTGTTCGCGCTCACCGATTGGGCCGATGGCTGGCTGGCGCGCAAGCTCAACCAGACCTCCTCCTTCGGCGCCTTTCTCGATCCGGTGGCCGACAAGTTCCTTGTCTGCGCGGCCCTGCTGGTGCTGGTGCAGCTCGATCGGGTGCACACGCTGGTGGCCTTGGTGATCATCGGCCGCGAGATCGCCATTTCGGCCCTGCGCGAATGGATGGCGCAGATCGGCGCCTCCGGCAGCGTGGCGGTGCACATGCTGGGCAAGATCAAGACAGTGACGCAGATGGTGGCGATTCCCTTCCTGCTGTATGACGGGCGCCTGCTCGGCTTCATCGATACCCGCCTGTGGGGCACGCTGCTGATTCTGGTGGCCTGCGTGCTGACGATCTGGTCGATGGTGTACTACCTCCGCAAGGCGCTGCCCGAAATCCGCGCCAAGGCGAATTGAGCGTTGCCGGCGCCACCGAAGGCGCCCGCCCCGATCCGCTGCAGGGCACGCTCACCGGCGCGCTGCCATGGCTCTTCGTGCTGATCTGGAGCACCGGATTCGTGGTGGCCCGCTACGGCATGCCCCACGCGCCGCCGCTGTCGTTTCTCGCCATCCGCTATGCCTTGTCGATCGGGGCCTTCGGTGTGTGGGTGGCGATTGCGCGCGCGTCCTGGCCGAAGGATCGTGCCACCTGGGGCCATCTCGCGGTGGCCGGCACGTTGATTCACGCCGGCTACCTGGGCGGCGTGTGGGCGGCGGTGAAGCTCGGCATCTCGGCCGGCATGGTGGCCTTGCTGGTGGGCCTGCAGCCGGTGCTCACCGCCATGTGGCTGGCGCTGATCGGCTCGGCGCATGGCGCCACCCGCCGGCAATGGGCGGGCCTGCTGCTGGGCCTCGCGGGGGTGGCGCTGGTGGTGTCGCGCAAGCTGCATGCGGGCGAGGTGACGCCGGAGAACTTTGCGCTGTCGCTGTTCGCGCTGGCCTGCATCACCATCGGCACGCTCTACCAGAAGCGCTTTGTCGTCGGCGGTGACGTGCGTGTGGGCAACATGATCCAGATCGCCGCCGCGTTCCTGGTGACGCTGCCCTTTGCGCTGATGGAGGCCGAACCGGTGCGCTGGCATCCCGAGCTGATCGGCGCGATGGCGTGGTCGGTGCTGGTGCTCACGCTCGGCGGCAGTTCGCTGCTGCTGTTGCTGATCCAGCGCGGCGCGGCCACGCAGGTGACGAGCCTGCTCTACCTGGTGCCACCCACCACCGCATTGATGGCGTGGCTGTTGTTTGGCGAAGCCTTCACGCCGATGGTGGTGCTGGGGCTCGCGTTCACCGCGGTGGGTGTGTGGCTGGTGGTGCGGCCACCGAAGCTGCCGATGCCCACCACGGCTTGAGGAGATCCTCGATGACAAGCCATCGAATTGCGGTGCTCGCCGGCGACGGTATCGGCACCGAAGTCATGCCCCAGGGCCTGGCCGTGCTCGACGCCGCGGCACGCCGCTTCGGCGTCGATCTGCAGATCGACGAGTTCGATTTTGCGAACTGCGCCTACTACGCGCGCCATGGCCAGATGATGCCCGACGACTGGAAGGATCTCCTGGGCGGGCACGATGCCATCTTCTACGGTGCGGTGGGCTGGCCGGCCACGGTGCCGGATCACATCTCGCTGTGGGGCTCGCTGCTGAAGATGCGGCGCGAGTTCGATCAGTACGTGAATCTGCGCCCGGCGCGCCTGATGCCCGGCATCCGCTCGCCGCTGGCCGGCCTGGAAGCGGGCGCGATCAACATGATGATCGTGCGCGAAAACACCGAGGGCGAATACTCCAACGCCGGTGGCCGGCTCTACGAAGGCACCGAGCGCGAGATCGTCATCCAGGAGACGGTGATGTCGCGCGTCGGCATCGACCGTGTGTTGAAGTTCGCGTTCGAGCTCGCCGCGTCGCGGCCGCGCCGAAAGCTCACGTCGGCCACCAAGAGCAACGGCATCTCGATCACCATGCCCTACTGGGACGAACGTGTGCAGGCGATGGCCGCGCAGTATCCGCAGGTCAGCGTCGATCGCTTTCATATCGACATCCTCACCGCGCACTTCGTGCAGCGACCTGGCCACTTCGACGTGGTGGTGGCGAGCAACCTGTTCGGCGACATCCTGTCCGACCTCGGCCCCGCCTGCGCCGGCACCATCGGTATTGCGCCGTCGGCCAACTTGAATCCGACACGCGCCTGGCCGTCGTTGTTCGAGCCGGTGCACGGCTCGGCGCCGGATATCGCCGGCCGCGGCATCGCCAACCCGATCGGGCAGATCTGGTCGGCCGCGTTGATGCTCGACTTTCTCGGCCATCGTGATGCCCACGATGCCATCGTCGCCGCCATCGAGGCCGTGTTGATGGACGAGCGCGCTCCCCGCACGCCGGACCTCGGCGGCCGCGCCAGCACCACCGATGTCGGCCAGGCCATTGCAGCCCAAATTTCACGTGCTGATACGTGGCACGCGAAAGCCTCCGCCACGCCCTGACGGTGGAGGTAACGCGGCGTGAATGACGGGCCGCCACCTCGGAGATTGGGCATAGAATCGCCCTCCACGTTTGAAACCGCGCCCGCTTCGTTGTGCTGTGCACAACGCGCTTCGGTGCCGCGTGGATCGCATCTCATCCAATTTCCGGCAGGAAACTTTCGACGCCATAGTTGAGAGGGGGCTCTAGCGTGAACAAGTCTGAGTTGATCGAGCACATCGCCCAGCAGGCGGATATATCCAAGGCTGCTGCTGCGCGGGCGCTCGAGGCCGTCGTCGGTGGCGTCAAGACCACCCTCAAAAAAGGTGGCAGCGTATCGATCGTTGGTTTTGGCACCTTCGCCGTCACCAAGCGAGCCGCGCGTACGGGCCGCAATCCGCGCACCAATGCCGCGATCAAGATCAAGGCGGCCAAGGTGCCGAAGTTCCGCCCGGGCAAGGGCCTCAAAGACGCCGTCAACTGAGATTGACGGCGGCTGCATCAAACGGATGCGGGTGCTTAGCTCAGTTGGTAGAGCGGCGCCCTTACAAGGCGTAGGTCGGCGGTTCGAGCCCGTCAGCACCCACCAACCCGCATCCTCCGCGCGGTGAAGTACGGTTCGCGATCGACCCTGTCGAACCCTGTTTCTCCCTGTTTGCTCTCTTCGATGCGTGCCGATCCCGGCGCGTGTGGCCAAGGCTGATCCGATGTTCGATTTCGTTCGCAATCACAAACGTATTTTGCAGTTCGTGCTGCTGATCGTGATCTTCCCGTCGTTTGCCTTGTTCGGCATCCAGGGGTATCAGCGCTTCAACGAAGGCGCGGCAAAAGACGTTGCCAAGGTCGACGGGCAGGGCATCACGCAAGGCGAGTTCGACATGGCCTTCCGTCGCCAGATCGACCAGATCCGCCAGCGTTCGCCTGAAGTGAACATCAAATCGCTCGACACACCCGAGATGCGCAAGGAAGTGCTCGATGGGCTGGTGCGCGAGCGTGTGGTGCTGGCGCAGGCCAACAAATCCCACCTCACGGCGGCGATGAGCAATGAGCGCCTGGTGCGCCTGTTCAGCAGCGATCCGCAGTTTGCGCAGATTCGCAATCCCGACGGCAGCATCAACGCGGAGTTTCTTGCCTCTCAGGGCATGACGTCCGAAGCCTTTGCCGAGCGTGTCCGTCAGGATCTGGCGTCGCGCCAGGTGCTGCAGGGGGTGGGCGGCAGCGCGCTCGCGCCGAAGGCTAGCGTGGCCACCGCGATCGGTGCGGTGCTGCAGCAGCGCGAGGCGGCCGTGAAGCGCTTCGATGCCGGTGCCTACATCGACAAGGTGGCACCCACCGATGCCGATGTCGAGGCTTACTACAAAGGCAATCCGGGCCTGTTCCGTGCCAAGGAGCAAGCCAGCATCGAATACGTGGTGCTCGATCCGCAGGCGCTCGAAAAAACCGTCACCGTGGCGCCTGAAGAGATCCGCAAGTACTACGACGAAAACGCCGCGCGCTACACCACGCCGGAAGAGCGTCGCGCCAGCCACATCCTGATCAAGGCGGAAAAATCCGCCCCGCAGGCCGATCGCGACAAAGCCAAGGCCAAGGCGCAGGCGATCCTCGACGGGCTCAAGAAGGCACCCGATTCGTTTGCCGATGTGGCCAAGAAGCAGTCTGAAGATCCGGGCTCTGCCGTACAGGGCGGCGATCTCGATTTCTTCGGCCGCGGTGCGATGGTCAAGCCCTTCGAAGATGCGGCCTTCGGCATGAAGGTGGGCGAGCTCAGCCCGGTGGTGGAGAGCGACTTCGGTTTCCACATCATCAAGCTCACCGCTGTGCGCGGCGGCGAACGCAAACCCTTCGAAGCGGTGCAGGCGGAGATCGAAGCGGAGCGCCGCAAGCAGCTCGCCCAGGCCAAGTACGCCGAGATGGCCGAGCAGTTCACCAACACCGTGTTCGAACAACCCGACAGCCTGCAGCCGGTGATCGACAAGCTCAAGCTCGAGAAAAAGACCGCCACCGTGCAGCGCCTGCCGGCGCCGGGCGCCACCGGCGTGCTGGCTTCGGCCAAGCTGCTGGAGGCGGTATTCAGCGCCGATCCGCTGCGCAACAAGCGCAATACCGAGGCTGTGGAGGTTGGACCCAGCCAACTGGCCTCGGCACGGGTGCTGCAGCACACACCCGAGCGGCTGCAGCCGCTGGCCGAGATCAAGGATCAGGTGACCAACAGTGTGCGTGCCCAGCAGGCCGCGGCGCTGGCCCGAAAGGCCGGTGAAGCGCTGGTCGCCCTGCTCAAGACCGGCGCCGAGATCCCCGATGTCAAACCCGTCGTCGTCTCGCGCGTGCAGCCTCAGGGCCTCCCGCGTGAGGTGTTGCTCGCTGCCTTGAAGCTCGACATCAGCAAGGGCCCGGCCGCCACCGGCATCGATCTGGCCGGCGTGGGCTACGTGGCGATGCGCGTCACGAAGGTGGTGCCTCGCGAAGCTGGCGACGAGCAGGCCAAGAACGCCGAACCCCTCATCGCTCAGGCGCTGGGCGCCGCCGAATCCGAGGCTTATTACGAAGCCCTCAAGACGCGATTCAAGACAAAGCTGCTCGACGTCGCCAAGCCAGCGGAGAACTGACAGGACGCCAGCCCGCAGGCCGGGAGCCAAAGCGCCCGGGCGGCTATACTTTCACCCTCGACGGTGGCTGTAGCTCAGTTGGTAGAGTCCCAGATTGTGATTCTGGTTGTCGTGGGTTCGAGCCCCATCAGCCACCCCACCGTTTCTCCCTCGCACAGCGGCCCTTCGGGGCCGTTGTCGTTTGTGGGCGCCGCAAGCCGTTGCTGGCGTCATGCCGCGCCTTCGGCGAAGAACGGTGTGCACCGCGCCAGCAGCAGCTCGGGCGCCTCCTCGGCGATGTAGTGGCCGCAGGGCAGGGCGTCGCCGCGCACGTCGGTGGCCACGCGGCGCCATTCGTCGAGCGGCTTGAAGCAGCTGTGCACGACACCTTGCGCGCCCCACAGCACCAGGGTGGGTGTGTGCATCAATCGGCCAGCGTCGCGGTCGGCACGGTCGTGTTCGAGGTCGATGCTGGCGGCGGCGCGGTAGTCTTCGCAGATGCCGTGCGCGGCGCCGGGCAGGCCGGCGGCGCGCTCATAGGCCGCGAGTGCCAGCGGCGTGAACGGTGCGAGGCCGGCGCTGCGGCGGCCGATCACCTCGCGCACGTAGGCGGCCGGGTCGGCCTCGATCAGGCGCTCGGGCAGCGGGGCCGGCTGGATCAGCATGAACCAGTGCCAGTAGGCGGTGGCAAAGGCGCGCGAGGTCTGCTCGTACATGGCCAGCGTGGGAGCCACATCGAGCAGCACCATGCGGCCGACGCGCTCGGCATGGTCCATCGCCAGCCGGTGGGCGACGCGCGCGCCGCGGTCGTGCGCCAGCACGTCGAAGCGCTCGAAGCCCAGCGCCCGCATCAGGCGCGCCTGATCGCGGGCCATCACGCGCTTGGCGTAGTTCGAGTGATCGGCCAGACCTGCGGGCTTCGACGAATCGCCGTAGCCGCGCAGGTCGGCCAGCACGATCGTGTGGCTGCGCGCCAGCGTGGGCGCCACCTTGTGCCAGATTGCGCGTGTCTGCGGGTGGCCATGCAGCAGCAGCAGCGGCGGGCCGGAGCCACCCACGATGGCGTCGATGAACACGCCATCGTCAACATCGATGTGCCGGTGTTTGAAGCCTGGAAAGAGGGGTTCGTCGTGCGGCTGCGGCATGGTGAATCGTTACAAGACCAGCGCATCGCGGCCACGACGGCACAGCGCCGCGCCTTCGCGCAGCACCGATGCGCGCCACGCCGGGTCGGATGGAATGAACGCTTCGCGGTATTCTGCACGCGCCTGACGCAGCGCGTCGCTGGTTTCGCTCTGCCGGCGCATCCAGGCCATCGCCAGGTGCGCGCGCTGCATGCGGCGGCGCTCCAGCGTGCCGAACTCGACCGCCACCGCCGATACCTCGCAGCCCGGCAGCGCCGCCGCAAACGCATCGATCATCAGGCCCTGGAAACTCGCCAGCGCGGTGTGGGTGGAGCCCTTGCCGCTGAGCGCTTCGTCGCCCCACACAGCGCGCGCGCGTTCGCGGCCGAACGAGCCGGGCGGGTCGAAATTGATCATGAAAGGCTGGCCGTAGGGCCCGATGCCGGTGTGCAGATCAACCAGAACACAGCGCCGCGCGGCGCCGAGCTGGCGCGGCAGCAGCTGGCGCAGCGCGAGGTTCGACCATTCGGCCTCGTGGCCACCGTAGAAGATGCCGTCCGCATGCAGGTACTGGCCGCCGTTGAACGCATCCGAGAACGCCTGTTCGCCGACGCGGGCCCGAAACGCGTCCATCGCGGCAAACGCCTGGGCGATCGCCGGCTCGTTCCAGCTCGTCAGCATCAGCCGCGGGTGCAGTTCGGCATAGCCGAGGTTGGGCGCCGGCAGCGCCGGGAAGGCGATGAAGTTGCGGTTCAGATCGACATTGTTCTCGGTGCCGCGCTGCCAGTGCGCAAACCCCCAGGGGTTGATCGCGTGGATCAGTACCACCGCCGTCCCGGCCGGCAAGGTGCCGGGGCCGTCATCGCGCAGCCAGGCGGTTTGCACCGCCGATCCTGCATAGCCTTCGATGCCGTGTGTGCCGCAGGCAATGACCAGCACGCTGCGCGCCTGCACATCGCCGAAGTGCGCCAGGTCGAGCCACAAGGCTTCGCCGTCGGGGCCGGTGCCGGGATGGCGCAGCCCGTCCACACGGCCGCCGCGCGCCGCCACGGCGCTCAGCCATGCGCCGCGGGCGCTCGCGTAACTCGCTGCGAAGCCGCCGTGAAGTTGCGCTGTGCCGCTCATCGTGCACCGCATGCTAGGCCCGCACGTGCCACCCGGCCATAGCCGTCATGGCATACGGGGCTACCCGGTGTCAGCTGCCCGTGGCCCGCACGGGGCCCTGGTAGCGCACCAGCGGATCGGTGTCGGTGTCGGGCTCGGCAAACGGGATGCACTGGATGAACAGCGAGAACAGCTCGGCCTGCGAGCCGGTTTCCAGCTTGCGGTGGATGCTCTTGCGCTGGTTGCGGATCGTGCCTTCGGCCGTATGCAGGCGTAGCGCGGTCTGCTCCGACGAATAGCCGCTGAGCATGTAGAACACCACCTCGCGCTCGCGCCGGGTCAGCAGCGACGCGCCGAAGTTGGCCATCGTGCTCTCCACCTTGCGGTGCACCAGCCGATCGGTTTCGTCGTGTTTCGGCGGCACCGCGATCTGGTGATGCCGGCGCATCGTGGCAAACAGCAACGGCAGCGTGTGCCGCACCAGCGCCAGCTCGGCGGCGCCAAACGGCGGCGTGCCTTCTTCGCGGCCGAGGCAGAAGGCCATCGTGCTGCGCGCGTCGATGCGCCAAAGCACATCGATCGTATCGACCAGGTGCGTGTTGCGAAAGAAGCACCGGTAGAACTCGCTCTCGTAGAAGTCGTCGGGCACGTACTCGGCCATGGCGTACGCGCCGTTCGGCTGGCCGCACTGGAACATCTGATACACCGGATCCAGCACGTACGGCCCGTCGATAGAGACCGCCTCGCGCGCGCCGCGTTTGCGTGCGGCGTCTGGCTGCACCGCGACATACTGCGGCCGCTGGTCGCTCGAGTAGAGCATCGCAATGCCCACCTCGGCGTCGATCAGCGCGCGCAGAAAGCTGACCGCCGCGCCATAGAACTC